>SFNY01000036.1 GCA_004554085.1 Clostridiales bacterium
CGGAGTTGGCGGAGACCTTGAGGGCGGCGCGGTCGCCCACGCCCAGCAGCTTCACGCCGGAGAGGGTGAGCTTGCTGGGTGCCTTGACGATCTTGAGGGAATACTTTGCGGTCACGCCGTTGTAGGCGGTGATGGTGATGGTGACGTTGCCCGCGCGCAGGGCGGAGACGCGCCCGGTCGGGCTGACGCTGGCGTAGCGGGTGTTGGAGCTCTTGAAGGAGAGCCCGGCGGTCATGCCGTTGTCGGGGAGGACGGTCACGGGCGCATCCACCTTCTCGCCCACACAGAGGGTGACGCTGGAGGCGGAGAGGTCGATCCGCCTGGGTTCGGCAACGACGCTGAGGGTCTGGCTGGCGGATGCGCCGTTGTAGGCGGTGGCGGTGACGGTGATCGTACCCTCCTTCAGGGCGACAACCTTGCCATCCTCGGAGACCGCGGCGATGGTATCGTCGCTGCCGGAGTAGATGATGGCGCTGGCGGAGCCGTTGTTGACCGCTGCGGACAGGGCATAGCTCTGACCCACGCCCAGCACGGCTGTGTCGGAGGAGAAGGCCACGGATTCCGGCGCGGGAACCACGGTGACGCTCAGGCTGGCAGTCTTGTTGTTGAAGTTCTTGACGGTGACGGTGGCCGTGCCGGGAGCCACGCCCACGATCCGCTGGGTCTCGGGGTCGACTGCGAGCACATCAGGGTCGCTGCTGCTCAGGTTGTACTGGCCCACGCCCGCGCCGGAGTTGGCGGAGACCTTGAGGGCGGCGCGGTCGCCCACGCCCAGCAGCTTCACGCCGGAGCGCAGGGCGGAGACGTGCCCGGTCGGGCTGACGCTGGCGTAGCGGGTGTTGGAGCTCTTGAAGCTCAGACCATCGGTCATGCCGTTGTCGGGGGTGGCGACCACAGGTTCATCCACCTTCTCGCCCACGCAGAGGGTGACGCTGGAGGCGGAGAGGTCGATCCGCTTGGGTTCGGCAACGACGCTGAGGGTCTGGCTGGCGGATGCGCCGTTGTAGGCGGTGGCGGTGACGGTGATCGTGCCCTCCTTCAGAGCGGTGACCTTGCCATCCTCGGAGACCGTGGCAATGGCGTCGTCGCTGCCGGAGTAGGTGATCGTGCCGGCGGAGCCGCTGTTGACCGCTGCGGAGAGGACATGGGTCTGGCCCACGCCCAGCACGGCTGCATCGGAGCTGAAGGCCACGGATTCCGGCGCGGGAACCACGGTGAGCTTCAGGCTGGAGGTCTTATTGTTGAAGGTTTTGGCCGTGACGGTGGCTGTGCCGGGAGCGACGGCATAAATGCGGCCGTCCTCCGCGCGGAGGACGCTCTCGTCGCTGATGGCGTAGCGGATTCCGTAGCTGAACGCTCCGGAATTGAAGCTGACGGACAGGGCCGCGCTGTCGCCCACGCCCAGCGTGGTCGCGCCTGCGCTGAGCTTGACGCTGCGGGGAGCCTTGCGCACCGTCACCTTGCAGCTGGCGGTCAGGCCGCTGGGTGTGGAGACGGTGACGGTGGCGCTGCCCGTGCGCACGCCGGTGATCGCGCCGCTGGCCTTGTCCACCTTGACATAGCGGGTGTTGGAGCTGCTCCAGCTCAACTCGCCGGAGAGGCGCTCGGGTGTGACCGTGCAGACCAGGCCGTCGGTCACGGTTTCGCCCGCGCCGATGGTGAGGGTGCCGGCGCTCAGGGAGATGGATTCCGGCTCGGATACCGCAACCTCAATCGAGGCGGGCATGCAGACGCCGCTGGCAGTGATCGCGGCAATGCCGGGGGAGACGGCGGTCAGCATGCCGTCGGTGGAAATTTCGGCGATGGAGGGGTCGCTGCTGCTCCATTCGATGGGATAGACCTTGCCGTCGGAATAGGCGGCGGCGAGTTTGACCTGGCTGCCGGGCGACAGCTCCGGGCAGGATTCAATCGACAATTGCAGAATGAAGCGCGCGCCCGGCTCCGGCAGGGCGTGCCCGCCGTAGGTCGGTGCGTCTGCGGGAATGCGCAGCGCATCCAGCTCCTCTGCGGTCAGGGGAGTGAGGTCGGCTGCGTCCGCCCAGGCGGCGTAGGCCAGTTTCTCATGGGCAAAGCAGATCTTCGCCGTGCTGTCGGTTTCGTTCACTTCCGCCACATAGACGGCGCCCGCGTCCAGCACGGCAAGCTCCGAGGCGCTGCTGTCTGAAGCAACGCGCACGCTGCTGCCGGAGGCGATGCGCGCATATCCCTGGGTGAGCCGCACATCGTCGGGAGACGCGGAATTCTGGGGATCGCCGGGCACATCGCTCTTGTCGGGATCGGACGGCGCGCCGCCGGAGGCTTCGGGCGAAGAACTGGGCTCGGGCTCGCCGGAGACTTCGGGGTCCGAAGGCTCTTCAGGAGTATCATCCGAAACGCTTGCTTCCGGCGCAGGCTCGTCCGTCGGCGCAGGATCGCCGGAGTCTGGCTCCGGAGGGACCTCCTCCGCGTAGGCTGCGGGCCCTGCGGCTGCGTCGTCAAGGTATGCAAGGCCGAGGATTGCGAGGAGCGATTCGTCTGCGGTCTGCTCGTCTGCGGGAAGGCGCGGAACCTCCACCGCTCCGAAAACCAACAGCAGCGCCAGTGCGGCGCACAGAAGCTTGCGAACGCTGTTTTTCATGCTCAATCCACCCTTCAGAATACAATTTTTCCCTTCTACAATTATAGCACGCACGGTAAATAATTGCAACAAATTGACAAAATGGAAAATTTCTGCGAGTTTTGCACACAAAAATGCCGCAAACCGGGCGGTCTGCGGCGAAAGGGAGATGCGTTTCAAACGAACACGAGCTGCACCAGCAGCATGTAGACGATGGTGCCGCCTGCGATGGAGAGCAGGGTCTGCTTCCTCCACAGGTGGAGCGCGGCGACCACTGCGATGGCGATCAGCTCGGGCAGACCGTGGCTGCCGCCGCTGAGCTGCACGTTCTTCAGGCAGTAGACCACCAGCATGCTGAACACCGCCGGCGGCAGGGCGTGGCCCAGGTAGCGAATGAAGCGCGGCGTGGGCTTCCCGGCGGGGAAGAGCAGGAAGGGCAGAAAGCGCGTGAGCATGGTGGCCAGCGCACACAGGGCGATGGTGATGAGAATCTGCGCCGTGGTCATGTCTCCGCACCTCCCCTGCGACGGATGCGCGCCTCAATGGGCTTTTGCAGCAGCGCCAGCGCCAGCAGGATGGCGGCCATGGCGGGCAGCAGGAAGTTGTCCGCGCCAAAGATCAACAGGCTGAGCACCGACAGACCCAGTCCGGCAAGCGCGCTGATGTGCTGTTTGTCCTTGCGCCACTGGTTGATGAAGATGACCACGAACAGCGCGGTCATGGCGAAGTCCAGACCCTGGGTGTTGAAGCGAATCAGCATGCCGCCCAGCGCGCCCAGCGTCGCGCCGGAGAACCAGTAGAGCTGATCCAGCAGGGTCACGAAGAAGTAGAACCAGCCGCGATCCACGTTCTCGGGCACGTCGGCGGAGCATGTGACAGAGAAGGTCTCGTCGCTCAGTGCGAAGATCAGATAGGGCTTCTTCCTTCCGGTGTCGCGGTACTTGTCCAGCATGGACACGCCGTAGAACAGGTGGCGCGCTTGGATCAGCAGCGCCATCAGAAAGGCCTGGATCGGATTGAACGCCCCCAGCAGCAGGTGCACGATCACGAATTCCAGGGAACCGCCGTAGACCAGCAGGGTGGTGAGCATCGGGATCCAGAAGGGGAAGCCGGACTGTACCATGTACACGCCGTAGGTCATGCCCAGAAACAGGTATCCGGCGAGGATGGGAATGGTGTGGGGCAGCGCCGCCCGGAAGGCCCGCAGGCGCGCACCCCGCTTTTCAATATTCATATGGGTTTCCTTCTTTTGTCATTCTTTCGGATAAGATTAGCACGAAAAGCGCCGCTGCGCAAGCGCAGTTGGGGAATTTTTTGGCGGCCCTGTTGACGAACGTGAATGTTCTGTATCTCACGCGCGGTTTTTCTGCAAATTCATGGAAAATGCCTTGTATGGGAAAGCATGCATATGCTATAATCTGTAAGAATAATACAGAGCTAGGGGTCGGGAGCATGCGAGCCAAGAGGTTTTTGATCGTTGTATTGACGCTGTTGGTTGCTTGGTGTGGTCTGTCTGTGGAGGGCGCGCTTGCGGACAGCGGCTACGATATGCCGTACTTCATCGATGTGGACATCACGAATCAGATTGTCACTATTTACAATACGTCGGATGGCAGCGTGGCCCGGCAGATGCTCTGCTCCACGGGAACCGTCGGCCATGAGACGCCCACTGGCGTGTACTACCTGCCTGCCAAGGAACGCCCTGACGAGCGCTCGGAGTGGTACAACTTCTATGCACTGGGCGTGTATGCGAAGTGGGCGACCCGCATCATCAACGGCTACCTGTTCCATTCCTTCCCCTGCAATCGAAAGAATCTGGAGAGCGTGTCCCAGTCGGCGGTGAAGCAGTTCGGCATGCCCGCCTCCCACGGCTGCATTCGCCTGCAGGTGGAGGATGCGGAGTTTATCGCCAAGAACTGCCTCAAGGGCACGCGGGTCACGATCTACGAGAGCGGCGAGCTGGACGAGGATCTGCGCAAGCTGCTCTACATCTCCTCCTACACCGGCGAGGACGGCATGACCTACCGGGAATTTCTGGGCTACTCCGAGACCGATCTGGGCCGCGGCTCCTCGGGCGCGGAGGTTCTGGACTTGCAGTACCGCCTGTCCGACCTGGGCTACTACGAGGGCGAGCCCAACGGCGCATACGACACCAAGACCATCGCTGCCGTCAAGCATCTGCAGGACGATCTGGGGCTGGCCGACAACGGCATCACCTCCGAGAGCCTGCTGCAGGTCATCTACTCCGAAACCGCGCCCATCTCTGCGGGCGAGGTCACGCTGGAGGAGGGCAAGAGCGGCCCCGTGGTGAGGAAGCTGCAAACGGCGCTCACGACCCTGGGCCTGTACACTGGCGCCATCGACTCCATACTGGATTTGGACGTGACCGAGGCGGTGAAGAAGTTCCAGCAGGCCTGCGGCTATGAGGTCGACGGCGTGCTCACCCCGGAGATTCAGCAGGCGATCTACTATGCGGTCAGCCAGCTGGAGGAGCGCTTCGGCGCGGATTCCATTCCGCAGGCGGAGCTGGTCACGGAGGAGATGCAGCTGGCGACGGTGAACGCCAAGGCCAACGTCATCATTCGCTCCGAGCCTGACACAAAGAGCGACGCGCTGGGCAAGGCGTACATCGGCGATACCGTGATGGTGGTCGGCACGGACGGCGACTGGGCGAACATCATTTCCGGCAAGGTCAGCGGCTACATGTACACCAAGTATCTGAAGAAGGCCGGCGTGGACTACAACTACATCCTGCGCTACACCGGCGCGGACGGCGCAAGCTATTCCATCGGCGCGACCATCGAGGAGCGCCTGAAGGGTGCGAAGGACTTCGCGGACACCTTCTCCGCGCTCTACACCAGCGAGCAGTTCACCTCCTATGCGGAGGAGACTGTGGCGTACGCCACCGTGACGACCGGCTCCGACGATGTGCGCCTGAATCTGCGTGCCGCGCCGAGCTCCGAGGCTGACATCCTTGCGCAGGTACCCAACGGAACTGATCTGCGCGTGCTTGCACAGGAGGGCGACTGGACGAAGGTGGGCTATGAGGAGGCCATCGGCTACCTGATGAACCAGTACCTGAGCTTCTGGGAGGGCAGCGCTGCCGATCTGGAGGAGGAAACGGAGGAGGAATCCGTGAGCCTGTACGACCTGGCTGTGTACGAGATGGACGTGGAGATTCCCGCCACGGTGGTTTCGGGCACGCTGGACGGCAAGAAGATCAAGCCCTACCTCTATGAGGATGCAAACCGGAAGTCGGACAAGCTCAGCGTGCTGGAGGAGGGCGCCCAGGTGACCATCGTGAAGTTCATCGATGACGCCAACAGCGATTACAACTGGGTGCAGATCAACTACCTCGGCATGACCGGCTACATGCTGGATCTGTGCCTGAAGTATCAGATCGAGGGCGCATAAAAATGCAGGACTGTCCTCGAATGGAAATCCATAATGGAAATCCATAATGGAAATCCATCCGTGGACAGCCTTTTTATGCCCAAAAGCAGGGAGCTGCTCCGATGCGGAGCAGCTCCTTTGGCCCTCAGGCCGTAGGCGATTTCATGTGGTGCTTTTCGATGTGCGCCATCGCGTCCCGGAGAATCTTGCGGTCGCGCTCGTAGGTCAGGCGGGTGAGCGCCTCGTCGTAGGGCACCCAGCTGGCCTCGGCGATCTCCTCCGGCTGGGGGATGATCTCCTTCTGCGTGGTGATCGCGGCGAAGATGACCACCAGCTTCTGGATGTCCGTGCGGATGTTGTAGCGGTTCTCCGCACGGTAGCGCCGGTCCACCTTCACGCGGATGCCGGTCTCCTCAAAGACCTCCCGCTCCGCGGTGTGGCTCTCCAGTTCCCCGGCCTCCATGTGGCCCTTGGGGAAGGAGATGTGCTTGCCCCGGGCGTGCCGGATCAGCAGCACGTTCCAGCCGTTGGTATCTCTCCGGAAAATCACTGCGCCGCAGGATTTTTCGTACTTCATGTCGGCCTCCCCGAAGTGCCGGCAATCAGAGCTTCTCGATTGCGTCTGCAATCGGTTCCAGCCATGATCCGTCGAACATTTCTATCTGGCCTGCGTCGCATGCGGCTGCGAGGCTGGGATCCATGGGAAGCTGCGCGCTGTTGGCGATGCCGTTGCGGCCGGCGATCTCCTCCAGATGGCTCTGGCCGAAGATGTAGTGCTTCTTGCCGCACGCGTCGCACTGGAAGTAGGCCATGTTCTCCACCAGGCCCAGCACCGGAACGTTCATCATCTGCGCCATGCGCACGGCCTTCTCCACGATCATGCCCACCAGCTGCTGCGGGGAGGTCACGATCAGGATGCCGTCCACCGGCAGCGATTGGAACACCGTCAGCGGCACGTCGCCCGTTCCCGGAGGCATGTCCACGAACATGAAGTCCACGTCGCCCCACATCACGTCGGTCCAGAACTGCTTCACGGTTCCGGCGATCACCGGGCCGCGCCAGACCACGGGGTCGGTCTCGTTCTCCAGCAGCAGGTTCAGGGACACCAGCTTCACGCCGGTGGTGCTCACGGCGGGGATGATGCCCTCGTCGGTGGCGCTCAGCATGCCGTGCACGCCGAAGGCCTTGGGGATGGAGGGGCCGGTGATGTCCGCGTCCAGCACGGCGGCGCTGTGGCCCCGGCGGCGCATCGTGACCGCCATCATGCTGGTGATCAGGGACTTGCCGACGCCGCCCTTGCCGCTGACCACGCCGATCACCTTTTTCACCCGGCTGTGGGCGTTGGCCTGGGCGCGGAAGTCCGGCTTCTGTGCGCTCCGGCTGGGACAGCTCTCGCCGCAGCTGGAGCAGTCATGGGTACAATTTTCGCTCATTTTTTGCAAACCTCGAATTCTGAAGATTCATGGTTTAATGATAGACCTCTGACAGTGCAAAGTCAAGCAATTTTCCGCGATTTTTGGAGGCTTGGACGCGACTGTGGCAGGGAAATTGCTCCAGACATGCACAAAGGCGGCACAGAAGCATTTCTGCACCGCCACAGATTGGAAAAAACCGCTGGAAACGGCAGCGATTCCGCTCAGATCCAGGCCTCGCCGATGGCAGCCAGGCGCACGTCGCCGCTGATCTCCAGGCGGGAGATGCGTTCGCCGTCCCATTCCGCCTCCACATGGATGGTTCCGCCGGGCTGGGCCACGTCGAGGGCCGCGTCGCCGCGCCGTTCATGGGCCAGATATGCGCCCAGCGCCGCCGTGCCGCTGCCGCAGCCGCGCTCCCACACGCTGCTGCTTGTGGAGCGCACGTACACCAGCGGATGAATGCGGTCCAGCGCGTCGTCGGCAAGTATGATGCCGATTGCGTCGGTTTCGCAGGCCTCGCACCAGCGGGGGATGCAGCGCGGCGCTTCACTCGCCCGCAGCACGCCCTCCCGGACGATGGCGTGGGCGATGCCGGGGAAGAACACCACAGGACAGCGCACGCCGTCGGGGAACTCCACCTCCCGGATTTCCTCCGGCAGCGGCATGCAGACCGTGCCGCGACACACGTCGCCGCTGCGGCGGATGCGGCAGGGGACGATCCCGTCCGCGCCGGAAACCTCCAGCGGATACACCGCCTCACCGCCGTCGGGAAGGTTCTCCCGGAACGCCAGCAGCGCTGCCAGCGACATGGTGGCGTTTCCGCAGAACTCGCCGCCCATCATCTGCAAACGCATGCGCGCGCCGGGAAGCGTGGGTTTCTCCAGAAAGCCCACCTGCTCGCCGCCCACGCTGCCGTAGGCCATCAGCGCCTCCGCGACGGCGCTGTGCCGGTCGCGGGGGACGGGGTCGGTGACGAGGATCGTCATGTTTTCGGTGGGATTGAGCTTTGCAAAGCGCAGTTTCATGATCGTTACTCCAAGAATAAGCCGCAGCATTCCGGCAGGGCCGTGCGTACTGCGGCGAATTGTCGTCGGGCGTCAGTTGAAGCGGGAGAGGAACTGGATCGTGCGCTCCTGCTGGGGATTGTTGATGATGTTGAAGGGGTTGCCCTGCTCCACGATCACGCCGCCGTCCATGAAGATCACGTGGTCGGACACGTCCCGGGCGAAGGCCATCTCGTGGGTGACGATCACCATGGTCATGTGCTGGGCGGCGAGGTCGCGGATGACCTTCAGGATCTCGCCGGTCAGCTCGGGGTCGAGGGCGGAGGTGGGCTCGTCGAAGAACAGGATCTTCGGCTGCATGGCCAGCGCACGGGCGATGGACACGCGCTGCTGCTGTCCGCCGGAGAGCTGGTAGGGGTAGGCGTCCTCGCGGTCGCCAAGGCCCATCTGCTTGAGCAGCTCCCGGGCGTGGGCGTAGACCTCGTCCTTCGGGAGCTTCTGAATGAGAATCGGTGCTTCGGTGATGTTCTTCAGCACCGAATAGTGCGGAAACAGGTTGAAGTTCTGAAACACCAGGCCGAAGGAGGACTTGATGCTGCGCAGCTCGGCCTTGCTGGCGTAGACGCTCTTGCCGTTCTCCTCCCGGGCGGCGTACTTGCCCAGGTAGGCCAGGTCGCCGCCGTCCATGGTCTCCAGCAGCGTGGCGCAGCGCAGCAGCGTGCTCTTGCCGCTGCCCGACGGGCCGATGATGGACACCACCTGACCCTCCTCCACCGACAGGGAGATGTCATTGAGCACCTCCAGCTCCCCGAAGTGCTTGCGCATGTGGTTGATTTCCAGAATTTTCATGGCGCGCGCTCCTTTCATCGATAGTAGTTCAGGCGGTTTTCAAGCCGGTTCATCACGAAGGCGACGATGGAGTTGAACACGTAGTAGAACACGCCGGCGATCACGAAGGGCATGAAGCTGGTCTGGGAGTTGGCGATCTGCTTGCCGATGGAGAACATCTCCTGATAGGCCAGGGTGAAGGCCAGCGAGGTGTCCTTGACCAGCGTGATGACCTCGTTTGTGACCGAGGGCAGGATGTGCTTGATGACCTGCGGCAGGATGATGCGCATGAAGGTCTGGAACTTGCTGTAACCCAGCACCGCCGCGGCCTCGTACTGGCCAACGGGCATGGCTTCGATGCCGCCGCGGTAGATTTCCGCGAAGTAGGCCGCGTAGTTCAGCGAGAAGGCGATGATGATGGGGATCAGCTTGTTGCGCGCCACACCGAAGCCGAACAGATAGAAGGGGCCGTAGGCCACCACCAGCAGCTGCAGCATCAGCGGCGTTCCGCGCAGGATGGAGATGTACACCTGCGCGAAGTAGCGGACCGGCTTGATCTTGCTCATGCGCAAGAAGGCGACGATCAGGCCCAGCGGCAGGGAGAAGAGCAGCGTCAGGCCGAATATGGTGCAGGTTCTGCCCAAGCCCTCGCTCATCTTGGCGATCATGGCGGTGATGGTCATTTCTGTTTCCCCTTTACGCAGGCATTGGGGCTATCGCTTTCGCCATAACCCCACAGCCCGTTATTTTGTTGATTTGCCAGGATTTCCGTACAAGTCCGAAGCTTATTCGGCGCTCAGGCACAGTGCGCTGGTGTCCAGACCGTACTTCTCGGCCAGGGAGATGTAGGTGCCGTCTGCAACCAGCTGCATGAAGGCTTCCTCAACCTGTGCGCACATCTCGGCGTCGTCCTTGCGGAAGCAGATGCCGTACTTCTCAGCGGCCCAGGATTCGTCCAGCATCACGTACTCGTCGCCGTACTCGGCAATCTTGTTGGCGGCAACGCCGATGTCGATCGCGATGGCGTCGATGGAGCCGGCCATCAGCTCGGTGAAGCACACGTTGTAATTCTCGAAGCGAATCAGCTCGCCGAAGGTTTTTGCCAGATCCTCGCAATCGCCGCTGAGCAGGATGTCCGCGGAGGTGCCCAGCTGCACGCCCACAACCTTGCCGGCCAGATCGTCGATGGTGGCGATGCCGCTGTCGGCCTTGGTCAGAATCATCTGGGAGTTGTCGGAGTAGGCCATGGACAGGGTGTAGGCCTCGGGGTCGATCACGTCGATGGTCAGGCCGGACCAGATGCAGTCGATCTCACCGGCGTCCAGGGAGAACAGCTTGGTGTCCCAGTTGATCGGAACCAGCTCGATGTCCCAGCCCAGGATCTCGCAAACGCCCTTCGCCATCTCAATGTCGAAGCCGGTGTACTCGCCGTCGTCGCCCATGTAGGTGTAGGGCGGATACTCCGCGTCGAAGCCCATCTTGAAGGTCACGCCCTCTGCCATGCAGGCAGCGGACAGAACAAACATCAGAACCAGAATCATTGCAAGCGTCTTTTTCATGGTAATACCCTCCAGTATGAATCTCTGCTTTTCCGGAGCGACGTATGCTCCGTTCGTTGTGAGCATAGTTTAACACTTTAGCATGGTAAATTAAAAGCATATTCTGACGTAGTTTTGATGAAGTTTGTGTAAATTTAAGCCGACCACGGAGGAGGGGCCTCGGGATGTGCGGGAAGGGACTCCGGCAGATGGAAAATCTTCAAATTGTTTACAGGAAACCAAGGAAATATGCGAACAGATTCCAACTTGGATCACTATAATGGATGCACATCACTGGGGGTGAGATTTGTGCTGCACAGAGCAAACCGCAGCTATGAGCTGGACATGACCCACGGGAAGCTGATTCCGAAGGTGGCGGCATTTGCGGTTCCGCTGATGATGACGAGCATATTGCAGCTGTTGTACAATGCGGCGGATGTGATTGTGGTGGGGCGCTGCACGGGCAAGGAGGCCCTGGCGGCGGTGGGCTCCACGGCTTCGCTGATCAACCTGATCGTGAATGTATTTCTAGGGCTGTCGGTGGGCACGAACGTGGTGGCGGCGCGCTATTATGGCGCGGGCGACTACAGGGACACCCAGGAGGCCGTGCACACCTCCATCTTCATCAGCCTGATCGGCGGCGTGGCCATCGGCATCTTCGGCTTCATCTTCGGCGGAACCTTCCTCGAATGGATGGGTTCGCCGGAGAGCGTGCTTCCGCTGGCCACCCAGTACATCCGCATCTATTTTATCGGCATGCCCTTCAACATGCTCTACAACTTCGGTGCGGCGGTGCTGCGCGCGGTGGGCGATACCCGCCGTCCGCTGTACTTCCTGACCGCCGCGGGCATCGTGAACGTGCTGCTGAACCTGCTGTTTGTGGTCGTGTTTGGGATGGGCGTCGCGGGCGTTGCGCTGGCGACGATCATCGCCCAGATGATCTCGGCGGTGCTGGTGACCATCTGCCTGATCCGCACCGACGGCTTTGTGCACCTGGATCTGAAGAAGCTGCACGTGCACGCTGACAAGCTTGCGGCCATTGCGAAAATCGGCCTGCCGGCGGGCTTCCAGGGCGCGTGCTTCTCCATCTCCAACGTGCTGATTCAGTCCACGGTCAACAGCTACGGTGACGTCGTGGTGGCGGGCAACTCGGCCTCCCAGAACCTGGAGGGCTTCATCTACGCCTCCATGAACGCCTTCCACCAGGCGGCCATTACCTTTGCCAGCACCAACATCGGCGCGGGCAAGAACAGCCGCATCCGCAAGTCGCTGGGGGCAACCTCGCTGCTGGTGACGCTGGTGGGCGTAGTGTTGGGCGGCCTGGCGGTGCTGTTCATGCGGCCGCTGGTGGGCATCTATTCGCCGGAGCCGGAGGTTATCGCCGCGGGCATGCGCAGGCTGCGCATCATCGCCGGGACCTACTTCCTCTGCGGCCTGATGGACGTGTTCTGCGGCATACTGCGCGGCATGGGCGCGGCCATGGTGCCCATGTTTGTGTCCATCATGGGCGCCTGCGTCTTTCGCATCTTCTGGATCTATGTGATCCTGCCCCTGTACCCCAGCCTTGAAATGCTCTACTATTCCTATCCGGTGTCCTGGGTACTCACCGGCGGCGTACATCTGATCTGCTGCCTGGTGCTGATGCGCAGGTTCCCGGTGAATCGAGAACAGGAGGAATTGACATGAAGACCGGACTCGCAATCTCCGCAATGATCGACTATCTGAACGGCAACCTGCACGAGGTGGAGCACCTGCTGAAGGTCTACGGCTACGCCAAGGCCATCGGCGAGATGGAGGGCCTGGACGCGCGCACCCAGGAGATTCTGGAGATCGCCGCAGTGGTGCACGACATCGGCATCCCGAGGGCCATCGAGAAGTACGGCAGCGACGCCGGCCCCTATCAGGAGGAGCTGGGCCCCGCCGAGGCGCGGAAGCTGTTGGGAAAAATTGGCTGCGACGAAGCGCTGATCGAGCGCGTGTGCGTTCTGGTGGGCCGCCACCACACCTACACCGATGTGGACGGCCTCGACTGCCGGATTCTGCTGGAGGCGGACTATCTGGTGAACGCGGCCTTCAACCACCACAGCCAGAAGGCGATTCTCGCGGCGAAGGAGAGCTTCTTCCGCACGCAGGCGGGCATCCGCTTCCTGGATACCTGCCTTCTGAAGTGATCCGCCCTGAAAAACGCGCAAAAATCCCCTGCGCAACCGCCGGTTGACAAATTGACGGGCCGAATTGGTGGCGCGCAACCGCAGAATCGGCTAGAATGGGCACAACGGCGCGGGGATTTCCCGCCCGAATTCATCAAATGAGGTGTCATACATGATCCTGGCGGATAAGATTGTTCAGCTGCGAAAGAAGAACGGCTGGTCGCAGGAGGAGCTTGCGGCGCAGCTGAATGTGTCCCGACAGGCGGTCTCCAAGTGGGAGGGCGCGCAGTCGGTGCCCGATCTGGACCGCATTTTGCAGATGAGCACGCTCTTTGGCGTGACCACCGACTACCTGCTCAAGGACGAGATGGAGGCGGAGGAGCCGAGCTCCGGGAAGGACAGCGACTTGCGGCGGGTGCGCCTGGACGAGGCGAGCGCCTACCTTGCGTGGCGGGAACGCGCGTCGCTGCGCATCGCAGTGGCGACCTTCCTGTGCATCCTCTCGCCGATCCCGCTGCTGCTTCTGAGCGCGGCCTCCCAGGTGGAGGGCTGGGGGATCTCGGAGAACCAGGCGGGCATCGCGGGGGTCATCGTGCTGCTGCTGGTCGTCGCGGCGGCGGTGGCCATGTTCATCGCCTGCGGCTCCCGGAACGCGCCCTATGAATTCCTGGAGAAAGAAGCCTTCGAGACGGAGTACGGCGTGGAGGGCATGGTGCGGGAGCACCAGCGCGCGTATCGCAGCGACTATGCGCGCGGTAACATCCTGGGAACCTGCTGCTGCATCCTCGCACCGGTGGCGCTGCTCGTCGGCGCATTCTCCGGGGACGACTTCCTGACGGTGGCCATGCTGTGCGTGACGCTGCTGATCGCGGGCGTGGGCGTGATGATCTTCATTTCGGTGGGCGTGCGCTGGGCTGCCATGCAGCGGCTGCTCCAGGAGGGCGAGTTCTCCGCAGAGGATCGCAGTGCGAACCGCTTCAAGGAGGCCGTGAGCGCCGCCTACTGGCTCATCGCCACGGCGGTGTACCTCGCCTGGAGCTTCATCACCGAGGACTGGCAGCACAGCTGGATCGTCTGGCCGGTGGCGGGCGTGCTGTTCGGCGGGGTTATGGCGCTGTGCAACCTGCGCGGCAGGCGCGGAGACGAATAATTGCAAATGGAACGGACGGATCGCTTTTGATCCGCCCGTCATTTTTACAGAATTGTGTCTGCATCCAGCTCCCGGAAGGGCTTCAGCGGCGATGGCGCGGAGGTGTCCGGGTCGAGCACCTTCTCCATCCAGACCGTGTTGTACCAGCGATTGAACTTCCAGCCGCAGTGGCGGAATTCGCCCACAATGTGATAGTCCATGGCGATATGGAAGTACACGCTGTCCAGCGTCAGGTGCTCGTCCTCCTCGTCGGGCACGGCGATGCTGGCGTACAGCCTGCGCACGCCCATCGCTCTGAGCGCGGCCTCCAGCGCGCGGTACAGCGCGGAGCCGATGCCCATGCGGCGGCAGTCCATGCGCAGGTAGATGCTCGCCTCCGCCGACCAGGAGTAGGCCTCGCGGCTGTGGAAGCTGCCCGCATAGGCGTAGCCCAGCAGCTCTCCGTCGGACTCCGCCACCAGATAGGGGTACTTCTCCTGCACGTGGCGGATGCGCTCCAGAAAGGCCGCCGCGTCAGGCGCTTCGTACTCAAAGCTCACGGCGGTGCGCTCTACGTAGGGTGCGTAGATGTCCCGCAGCGCCGCTGCGTCGAATTCCCGGGCGACGCGGATGTGAATGTCTCTGTTCATGCTGTTCAATCCAGATATTCGTCAACTTCGCTGCGGCCCGGGCGCACCGGAATCTCCGGCTCGCCGAAGATTTCGTTCAGAAACGCGGGGTCGCTGGCAAGATTCTTGAGTTTGTCGCGGCTGACCACGCTGTCGGTGCCCAGACAGGCCTTGCAGCGGTAGCCGCACTCCGGGCACACGCAGCCCAGCTCCAGCCCCTCGGACTGGTTCATGTAGGTGCCGCACTCATGACAACTGCATCGCATTGGGTTTCATCTCCTATTTATAGAGCTTGGCGAGGCCGCCCTCGGCGGTCTCCCGGTAGATGTGGTTCAGGTCGCGCCCGGTCTGGTACATGGTCTCCACCACCATGTCGAAGGAAATCTTGCGGGTGGCGGTGAGGAAGTTGGAGATGCGCAGGTTGTTGATGGCGCGCATCGCGGCCACGGCGTTGCGCTCGATGCAGGGAATCTGCACCAGCCCGCCGATGGGGTCGCAGGTCAGGCCCAGGTGGTGCTCCAGCGCAACCTCGGCGGCGTATTCGATCTGATCCACGCCCATCTCGAACAGCTCCGCCAGCGCGGCGGAGGCCATGGAGCAGGCCGTGCCGATCTCCGCCTGACAGCCGCACTCCGCGCCGCTGATGGAGGCGTTCTCCTTCACCAGATTGCCGATCAGTCCGGCCACGGCCAGCGCGCGCAGCACCGCGCGGTCGGGCAGGTTCTTCTCCTCCTGCATGTACTTCAGCACCGCAGGAACCACGCCGCAGGCCCCGCAGGTGGGCGCGGTGACCACCGTGCCGCCGCCGGCATTCTGTTCGCTGACGGCGAAGGCGTAGGCGCACACGATGCGGTTCTCCCGGGTCTCCGGGCGCTCGTCGATGTGGCGCTGGTTGTAGAGGAACTGGGCCTTGCGCTCCACGTTCAGCCCGCCGGGCAGCGTGCCGCGATGGGTCAGGCCCTCGCGGATGCTCTCGCACATCTGCGTCCAGACTTGAAGCAGAAAATCCCAGATCTCCGGGCCTTCAAATTCCTCTACGTAAGCGCTCAGGCGCAGGTTGCGGGCCATGCAGTACTCCGCAATCTCGTGAAAGCTCCTGTGGGGATAGACCTCTGGCTGAATCTCGGGCAGGGCGCGGCCCTCGATCTTGATGTCGCCGCCGCCCACGGAATACACGCGCATGCGGCTGCATTCTGTGCCATCCGTATCCAGGGCGATCAGATCCAGGGTGTTGGGATGGGGCAGATCGGCCGCATCCGGATCGAAGCGCACCGCGCAGGGCAGGGGAGCGAGGGTCTCCCGGATGATCCGGTCGGTGCCGTGGCCCGCGCCGGTTTTGGCCAGCGAGCCGTACAGCACCGCCTCAAAGCCCGCAGCATCGGGGTGTTTGGCCCGGAAGATGCGGCAGGCGCGCTCCGGCCCCATGGTGTGGGAGCTGGAGGGGCCCCGGCCGATCTTGTAGATGTCGCGTATGGATTTCATCGCGCAAGCTCCTCTCCGTTCAGCACCGCGCGCGCAAGGGCCTCGCCCCGGTACTCCAGCGTGAGATGGAAGAAGGGCGCGTCCATTTGCAGAAGCTCCAGAAAGATGCGGTCGCCCTCCCAGTGGGGCAGCTTGAGCAGCTGCGACTTGTCCACCCACTGAAGCTCGCCCTCGTCGCAGTCGGTCATCTCGCCCGTGAAGCCGTCGGCGGTGTAGAGGTGCATCTGCTCGTCCTCCCAGGTATCGGAGTGGAAGTCGATCACGGCGCGGTAGCGGTAGCGGGTGAGGGTCAGGCCCGTCTCCTCCCGCACCTCGCGCAGCAGGCACATCTCCGCCGTCTCGCCGGGCTCAAGGCCGCCGCCGATGCCGATCCACTTGTCGCGGTTGGCGTCGTTCTCCTTCTTGACGCGGTGCAGCATCAGGTATGCACCGTCTTGTTCAATGTAGCATAGGGTTGTGACGCGCATGGCTGTCCTCCCATGGTTTGAATCAGAGATTCGCGCCGCCCACCGGATTCGATGGACGGCGCGCGAACTTACTTTTTACCGCCGTGCATGCGGAGGTGCTCCTGAAGAAGCTCGTCGTGCAGCTTCACGGAGTCCCACTCGGAATTGCTGGGCGTGAGCACCGCCTTCAGTGCGATGCCCGGCAGGCGGTTCTGCCGCAGCGCCCCCAGAAAGGCGTTCAAAAGCGGGTTGGAGAAGTTGACCATCACCAGCATCTCCTCGGGGAAGCCGTTGCCGGTGTATTCCCCGGGAACGCGCCGGTGCATTCCCACCAGCGCGCCCACGGGCTGGTTGTAATCGGCCTTCGGCACGCTGATTATGCGCAGCTTCAGCTGGGAACAGATGAACATGAGCTTGAGCTTGCGCTGGTTGTCCATGTTGTAGATGAGGATTGCCGGTCCGGACATGGCGCTTCCCCCTTATTCCTTGTGTGCGATGGACTTGTAGTGCTCGATGACGGCGGCGTCCTCGGTCAGCTCGATGGATACGTTGTATTCCCGGGATTCGCCGTTCTCCAGGTAGGTCAGGTTGCCCAGCTCGCGGGCCTCGGAGCGGTTCACCACGCCGCTGGTGGTGGGCTCCAGACCCAGGGCGTACTCGCCTGCGCGCATGCACTTCCACTGGCACATCAGCGGGAACACCTTCTGGTCGAAGCGGATAATGGCGGCGACGCCCAGCTTCTCATTGTGCAGCATGGCGAAGGCCTCGCCCTCGGTGGGTTGCTCGGTGTGGTAGTAGCACTGCTCGTCGCGGCCGCAGCCGGGCTCCTCCATTTCAAAATAGTTGCCCATGCCCTCGGCGGCGAACTCGGTGCGGGGCGCAACCTTGCCCGCGCTGAAGTAGGCCTTCGCGCCCGCGTCCAGCATGGGATAGCCGAAGTTGATGTGGTAGATCAGCATCACCGGCTGCTTCTCGAAGCTCTGGTTGGTCACCACGTCGTGGATGTGCACGATGTCGCGCTCGGTCTCCAGCGTGTAGCAGCGCTTCATCAGCATGTCGGTGCCAAAGACCTCCGCCTCGTGCACCTGGCCGCGCACGCGGATCACCCGGTCGTCGCCCTCGTATTCGATGGACGCGCTCACCTGCTCGGCGGGGATGTTGCTCATCGGGCCGTGCAGGCCCAGGGACTTTCCGTTGTCCACACCCGCAGCGCCGCTGTAGGTGATGCCGCAGGTGGTCAGCATGCCGCCGTTGAACTGCTTCAGGAAGCCCGAGGCGCCGTCCTCCTGGAACAGATAGGGTGAGCGGATGCCCACCTTGTTGGTCAGGCCGATGTTGATTCCCTTGTAGGAGAGGCAGGGGATGTCCAGGCCGCGATCCGCCAGCAGGGTCATTTCGAGATTGCGGCCGTTCTTCAGATCGAAGGCGCGCAGGCCCCGGGACGGGCCGTCGTTGTAGATGTAATCCTTGAAGCCGCAGAGCGCGTCCACATTGTTGCACTTCTTGCGAAGCTCGTATTCCTGGGATTTCTTCATATTTATAGCCTCCATAAGCGCCGCTTTGTGCGCAAATCATTCCATCTATATTATAGAAAATGCCCTGCAAACTGTCAACTGAATTTTTAACATTGGGCTCTGGAAAAAGCACGCGCGGGGTTCTATAATGAAAGCAGTAATTCCAATGAAAGCGGAGGAGAGACAAATGGAGAATCGGATCGACGGCCTGATGGACTTTCTCAGGAAGTCCGTCAGCGCCTTTCATGCGGTGGATGCGCTGTGCGGGATGCTGCGCGGAGCCGGATTTCAGGAGCTAAAGGAGTGCGCGCGCTGGAGCATTGCGCCCGGCGGCCGCTACTTCGTCACGCGGAACCAGTCCAGCGTGATCGCCTTCACCCTGCCGGAGCGCGGCTTCGCGCCGATGCAGATTGTGGCCAGCCACAGCGACAGCCCGGTGTTTCGCATCAAGGAGCGCGCCGAGGTGGAGGTGCAGGGCAGCTACGTGCAGCTCAACACCGAGCGCTACGGCGGCATGATCATGAGTACCTGGTTGGATCGCCCGCTGGGCATCGCCGGGCGGGTGCTGCTGCGCATGCCCCGGGGCATGGAGAGCCGTCTGGTGGACTTCGGGCGCGACGCAGCGCTGATCCCCAATCTGGCCATCCACATGCAGAGGGACGTGAACGAGAACTGCAAGCTCAACGCGCAGGTGGACATGCTGCCCCTCTACGGCGACGTCTCCGCGAAGGGCCGCTTCGAGGCCGAGGTCGCGGAGATTGCAGGCGCTTCCCCGGAGGACGTGCTCGGGCGGGATCTCTACCTCTACAATCGCATGGAGCCCAGGCTCTGGGGCCCCGGGGACTGCTACATCTCGGCGCCGAGGCTGGACGATCTGGAGTGCGCCTACACCAGCCTTTGCGCGCTGCTGGAGGCGGGGGAGAGCGACCACATCAACCTCTGCTGCGTCTTTGACAACGAGGAGGTGGGCAGCGGCACGCGCCAGGGTGCGGATTCCACCTTCCTTTCGGACGTGATCGGGCGCATCGCGGGCGGTCTGGGCGCGGATGGCGAGGCGCTGCATGCAGCATTGGCCTCCAGCTTCATGGTCTCCGCCGACAACGCCCACGCGCTGCATCCGAACCACCCGGAGAAGTCCGACGCAGCCAACCGCCTGCTGATGAACGGCGGCATTGTAATCAAGCAGAGCGCCAACCAGAAGTACACCACCGACGGCGTGAGTCGGGCCATCTTCGGCGAGATCTGCCGCCGTGCGGACGTGCCGGTGCAGCACTTCGCGAATCGTTCGGACATGCTGGGCGGCTCCACGCTGGGCAACATCTCCGGCGCGCACGTGTCCATCCCGTCGGTGGACGTCGGCCTGGCCCAGCTGGCCATGCACTCCAGCTACGAGACCGCCGGTGCGCAGGATGTGGAGCACATGGTGCGCGGACTCACCGCCTTTTACCGCGCGGAGCTTCGCGTGACTGCGGACGGAAGCTATTCGATGGATTGAAAACACAGAGCGCCGCAGGCATTTCGCCTGCGGCGCTTCACATGTCACAGCTTGGTCTGCTCCCGACGCTCTGCGATCAGCGCCCGGAATCCCGGCTCACCGCGCAGAAAATCGTAGGCGGGATCGGCCTCCAGGTTCCGCAGCAGCGCGCCCAGCAGCGCCTGCATGTCCACACCCGGACGGCCGTCGTCCAGTCGTCGGAACAGCAGCGTATCGCCCGGTCGCCAGGGCTTTGCCGCTGCGTCCAGCAGCTGCCGCAGCAGCCGCAGGCTCTCCGCTGCGTCGCGGCGCTCCAGGGCCAAATTCAGCGGCGCGATCGCCGCGTTGTAGTCCCACAGGCCGAAGCGCCGGGTCATCTCCGCCGACAGCCGTGCCATCTCCTCTGCATCATCAAAATTGCCGCTGCTGCGCTCGATGTCGATGAGCTGCCAAAGAAAGCTTTGCGCCTCGTTCAGGCAAGACAGAAGCGCCTGTGCGGCGACCTTGCCCGCCTCCTCGACTTGGTTCTGCTGGACGTGGATCCGGGCCTGAAGCAGCCGCTTGTCCATCGGCGGCTCCTCGGGCAGCAGATCCAGCATGCGCTGGGCGTTTGCCGCGTCGTCCCGGCGAAGGTAGCGCCCGGCCAGCATGTAGATCGCCCGCCTGCGGACGTCTTCGTCTTCGCAGACGGCGCAGCGCTCGTACCACTCGTCCAGTTGGGCGTCGCAGGCTTTGCGCGCATCGCCGTCGGCGTAGAGCATCGCCGCGCCCTCCAGCGAAACCGCGCACTGGAACAGCAGCGTGTCGCAGCGGGGATACCGCCGAAGCTCCTCCGATGCCAGCGCAAGGCCCGCCTCAAGACCGTCTCTGCGGACGGTCTCCACCAGCTCGCCGGAGAAGCGGGCAATCTCCTCCGCCGTCAACTCCTCCCGGAAGCACATTAGCTCGTTCAGATCGATCTTCAGCAGCCGCGCCAGCGGGGCCAGCAGGCTCACGTCCGGGCAGGTCGCACCCTTCTCCCACTTGTTCACCGCCGGTGCGGTCACGTTCAGCGCCTGCGCCACCTGCTCCTGGGTCATGCCCAGCGCCCTGCGCCGCCGCTGAATCACCTGATTCATGGACATAGCTCTTTCCTCCTGAAGTTGAATTGGCAGAGGCCCCTGCTGACTGCATTATACCGCGCCGCGCGCTATCGCACAATTGAACAGATTTTAAATTGTGAGACAAAAACATGAGCATAAGTTAAAATGTCGCGATTCTCCCGGTCAGCGGCCTCCCGGCAGGCGCAGCGCAGGCCATCGCGCGGGTACGCCCGGGCGACGCAAACAAAAGTCGAAGAATGGAAACTTGGGTATTGACAAAACTGTGGATTTCCTGTATAATAAACCCTGTTCGAGAGAACATAGGGGCATGGTGTAATGGTAACACGTGGGTCTCCAAAACCTTTGTTGAGGGTTCGAGTCCTTCTGCCCCTGCCATTTTCTTAGTACGATCTGCCACAAACGGGTCGTACTTTTTTATGCATTCAGCCGATGACCGACCGCATCTCTTCGAGTGCATCGCCATAGAGATGGATGTAAATGTTGTACGTTATGGATACATCGGCGTGCCCAAGCAGTTTTGACAAAATCTTAACATCGCAACCTCTGTTGTAGCAGTTGGTGGCGAAAGTGTGCCGGAGCGCATGGTTCCCTTTATAGGGAACTTCAGCTTTTTTACAAACACTTTTCAATCGCCATCGGAGTTGATCATACGTGGCAGGTTTTGAAGGTTCGTTCTCATCGTAAAAAATATACTCACTCTTCCTGTCAAATTCTGTCGCGGTTCGCTGAAGAATATCATACGCCCTGCTGCTCAAAGGAATTCTGCGATTGCTGGATTTGCTTTTCGCTCCATCCTGAACGAATGTCGATTTGTTCTTCGTTCCAATTCGAACTACGGTCTTGTTGATTCGAATCGCTCTTCGTTCCCAATCTATATCGCTCCATTTGAGCGCAAGCGCTTCTCCAGCCCGAAGACCATTTTCCATCATCAGCACGATCGCACAATATTGCCTGTGTCTCAGCGTCGTCAGAACGCCCATCAGCTTCTTTTGCTCGATCGGATTGTACGCTTCGATTTCTTTGGCAGGCTTCTTTACTTTTTCTCGAACCGGAAGTCTGACGCCCATATAAATCGGAAGCTTGATGTCAGATCTGGAGTAAGCATATTTCAGATACGATGTCAGCAGGGTTAACTGCTTCTTGATCGTCGATAAGGAATATCCGTCATCCACCAATGCGTTCAGATAGCTCTGAATATCATCCGAATTCAGCCGGTCGAGTCGTTCGGATGATATGGAATATCTGAGCATAAGCTTGTACGAGATTTCCAAGCGATCGTATGTAGATACCTTTACTGTATTTCTTTTGTAATTTACAAGCCACTCGCGCATGGCTTCGTCCAGCCTCTTATTCAAAAATGTGCACCTCCCTGAAGAATAAAAGGCCAAACCATACTTCGTATGTATTATAACACGAAATATGGCCTGGCGCTAGTCTATTCATGAATTATTGGTTTTTGATTCCCTTTTGGCTAATCCACGGCATCCCGCCGACCTCGTCGTCCACCGCGCAGCCGCAGGCATGCTGGAAATTCTGAATGGCTTTGCGCGTCTCCAGCTTGTGATCGATCTCCCGGCTCAACCCTCCGAAGGAACAAAAACATTTGTTGCCTCGACTGGCTCGCTGTACTTGCCGGAAACCCAGCCGTTCTGGCCGTTGTACACCACCAGATGCCAACCGTCTGCACTCTGCACGCCCTGGTAGTCCAGGATATCGCCCCGGTGCGCCACGCCCAGCTTCTTTCCGTCGGTATTCGGCGCAGTCCGCACGTAGCAGTTGCCGTTCACAATCTGCACATAGCGCGCATCCTTTACCGGGGCCTCCGCTTCCTCCAGCGCCTTTTCCAGCGCTGCCAGCGTCTCGGGGCCGACCTCACCGTCCACCAGGCAGCCATGCGCTGTCTGGAAGCGCTCCACGGCCTGCTCCGTCGTGTCGCTGAACTCGCCGACCGCGCCCCATACGCCGCAGTCGTAGCCCAGCGAGATCAGCATGGTCTGCAGCTCCTTCACGTCGTCGCCGGTCATGCCGTTTTTCAGGATGCGCTCGCCCAGCTTGTAGACGATGCTGACGATTTCCTCGCTGGCCTTTGCGCCGTCGCTGAGCACCACCACGGTGTGGCCCTTCGTGCGCGTGTCGAGGATATCGCCGCGCAGCAGGTGGTCGCTGCTCTTGCAGTGCGCGTCGTCGGTGAACTTGTCAAAGGCTCCTGTGGCCATGAGCTTCGATACCTCATTGGACGTAATGAAGTTGTCCACCTCGATGCCCGCATAGTGCACGCACACGCGCACCAGCGCGGAGCAGTCGGTGTTGACCTTCTTGGTCGTCAGCGCCGGGTCGAAGCCAAAGTCCTTCACATTGTTGAACAGCGTCAAGCGCGTGCCCTGGCTGTATCCGATATCGTTGTTCGCGCAGGCGCGCTCCATCGCCACTGCGATCCTCTCCCGCGCCGTTGCATCCTTCGCGCGCAGCACCACCCAGCCCTTGCTGTGCAGGTACCAGTTTTCCGTGGAGACCTCCCTGCCCCCATTCTGGTCGCCAGGGGTTGTGTTGCCGTAGGAACTCCTTGCAGAACCAATCAATACTGCCATGTGTTTCTCCTCCTTTTCATTATAAAAGCCGCCCGGATGCGGCCCAATCGTTATTCAGTGACTTCGTTCCATCCGTACACGCTCGGCTCCCACACGTTGCCGTCAATGTCGGATACCCACGTCTTGCCGTTGTGCGTCACCTTGTCGCCCTTCGCATACGGATTCGTGCTGTCAGGCTGCTCCCACTCCGGGATGGTTTCCGGGTCAGGGATCAGCACCTTTGCAAACAGCGAAGGAGCCGCATTCGGGGCCCAGTCGGCTTGCGAGGTATGATCCTGCAAAATTTTGTACAGCGTGCCGTCATGCCGCACACGCTGCCCGGTGGTGTAGGTCACGCCCTCGCGCCATGCGGGATAGATCGTCGGCACAGTCAGCGCCGTTTCATCCGTTGCAGCTTCGCGGAGCGTGACGAGCGCGTCCACAATCGCCTGCGCTTCCTCTCGCGTCATTTAGAGCACCCCCTCGATCATGGTCAGCAGCTCGTCGCCGCTGATGCCCTGCTGCGCCGCTTCTTCGTCCGCCGCTTTCAGAGCATCGACGTTCGCCTGCACGTCCTCGCGCCATGCTTCGGGCACACTATCAATTGTGATTTCACCCGCATAGAGCTTTTCGGTG
>SFNY01000037.1 GCA_004554085.1 Clostridiales bacterium
CCGTTGAAGCTGCCCAGGTCGAAGCGGATGCCCTCGCCGTCCACCGCGTCCTTCGCGGCCTGCATGACGTCTGTGGACAGGCCCAGGCTGTTGGCGTAGTCGTTGGTGGTTCCGGCGGCGATGTAGCCCACCGGGCGATCCACGCCGCTCTCCACCAGGCCGGCGATGGTCTCGTTGAGCGTGCCGTCGCCGCCGATGCAGACGATGCGCTCGTACTCTGCGGCGTGGTCGCGCACGTAGGGCGTGGCGTCGCCGCTGCATGCGGTGACGTACACCGCGCATTCATAGTCCCGATCATTGTACAGGCGAACGATCTCGGGCAGGAAACGGTTTGCGCGCTTTTGCCCCGCGCAAGGGTTCAGCAAAAGTAGAAGCCGCTTATTCACGCATCGCACCCCTCTCCAATACGCAGCTTGATTCTCGCAGCCGCAGCGGGGCCTGTGCTATGGCTCCATTGCGTTGCTGTGTTAACTTGCCAAAATGTTTTATTGGTGAAAAAATGCCGCCGAACGCAAGCCGACAGCATCAATCAGTTCAAGTCCCTATTCCCTGATCCGCGCGAGATGGAAATCCAGCCCGTCGCAGGAAACCTGGTGGTAGCGCAGGCCGTCCACCTCGCCGCGTATGGCTCCGGCAAGGCCCGCGCCGTGGAGGTGGCCGTAGACCACATCCTCCGCGCCGTAGCGCTTCAGCAGATCCGAAAAGCCCTCCGCCGACTCCGTGCGCGGCGGATAGTGCATCATGGCAATCAGCGGCGCGGTCTCGCTGCGCGCGCGGGCGCTCTTCAGCGACATCTCCAGCCGCTGGCGCTCCCGCAGGTAGATGCGCATATCGTCGCCGTCCACCGCCGCCTCCGCAGGAATCTGCCAGCCCCTGGAGCCGGCGAAGAGCACACCGTCCAGAAACAGGCTGTCGTTCTGAAGCGCAAAGCAGTTTTCCCTGAGCATGCGGCGCACGCGACCGATGGAGCTCCACCAGTAGTCGTGGTTGCCCCGCAGCAGAATCTTGGTTCCCGGCAGCTCGCCGATGCGATCCAGATCCTCCTGCGCCTCCTCCAAATGCATGGCCCAGCTCAGGTCTCCGGGCAGCAGCACCACGTCCTGCGCCTGCACCCGCTCGATCCAATCGGCGCGAATCCGTTCAAAATGATTCGTCCATTGGGGGCCGAAGACGTCCATCGGCTTCTGCCGGGCGGGCAGGTGCAGATCCGAGATTGCCCAGACCGCCACGCTCAGCGATCCTCGCCGGACATGTCATCCTCATCATCCTCGTCGTCATCGTCGCCGAAGAAGCCGTCGTCGTCCTCCGCGAAGGACTCGTCGTCCATGCCTTCGTCGAGATCCAGCTCGATTTCGTCCATCGTGCTGACGGAATCGATGCCTCCGATGGTCGAGGTATCCGTGACCACGGTCTCCTCGCTCTGCGTATCGCTGTCGCGCTGCGCCAGCTCCTTCAGGCAGTAGGCGCACAGCTCCTGGCCCGGCACCACCGGATTCTCTCCGCACTCGGAGCAGAGCTCCAGCATCTCGTCCTGCTCGCTCTCACCGCGAACCTCGCGCTTGCATACGGAGCACATCTTGTCGGTATCGAGCATGTAATTCAGTTCACAGCGCGGGCATTTGATCAGACCCATGAATTCTTCCTCCCAGCATCGGCGTTTTTCGCTTCAGCCTTGCAACAAGACTTCTGCGGGAAAAATTTCCTTCCATATACACCATGTTATTATACACAAATGTCCCCAAAGCGCAAGGGGTATTTGCGCAAAATCACTTTTTTTCGGGATTCTCCGCGCGCAGATGCGCGGAAAGGCGGTGGATGTCCTCCGCATAGACCGGCCGCAGCGCGGGATTATAGATCAGCGACGCGGGGTGGTACATGGGATACAGCCGCAGGCCGTCCGCATCCTGAAACGCGCCGTGCACGTCCCCGATCACCGCCTTCGGCCCGGTCAGCGCCCGCAGCGGCACATTGCCCAGCGTGACGATCACCTCGGGCGCGACCAGCTCGATCTCCCGCCGCAGCCAGGGCAGAAACAGGCTGACCTCCTCCCGGGTGGGAGGACGGTTCACCGTGCGTCCGGCGGAGGAGCGCTTCGTCGGGCGGAACTTTACGGCGTTGGTTACGTACAGCGCACTGCGCTCCAGTCCGGCAAGCTCCAGAAACTCATTAAGGTTTCTCCCCGCCTTGCCCACGAAGGGATGGCCCTGGAGGGTCTCCTGCTCGCCCGGAGCCTCGCCCACCAGCATCACCCGCGCGCCGATCTCGCCCTCGCCGTGCACCAGGATCTTCTTCTCGCCCTCGTACAGCTCGGCGATGAGCCGGTTCAGCTCCTCGCGCATTCTATCCAGTTCGCCGCTCACTTATCCGCCTCCGCGCCCCCGGCTTCCGCCTGAATTTCGCTTAGTTTGGCCCGAACCTTCTGAAAATCATCCCATGCCTCGCGCTTTTTGGAGGGATCGCGCAGCAGCGCCGAGGGATGGAAGGTGGGCATGAACCACACGCCCTTGCGCTCGAACCACTGACCGTGCTGACGCATGACGGAGATCTCCTGCTGGAGCGTGTAGCGGCAGGCCACCTTGCCCAGCAGCACCACCACCTTTGGCCGCACCAGCGCCACCTGGGCGCGCAAGTAGTTGAGACAGGCCTGGGCCTCGTCCGGCTCGGGGTTGCGGTTCTGCGGCGGGCGGCACTTGACCACGTTGCAGATGTACACCTGTTCGCGCTCCAGGCCGATGGCGGCAATCATCCGCGTGAGCAGCTCGCCGGAGCGCCCCACGAAGGGCCGTCCCTGCATGTCCTCGTCGTGACCGGGGCCCTCGCCGATGAACATCAGCGTGGCGTGGGGATCGCCCTCGCCGGGAACCACGTTGGTGCGCGTCTCGCACAGGCGGCACTTGCGGCAGGCGCTTATCTCCTCCGCCAGCTGTGCCCAGGATGTCCTCATAAGCTCATCTCCCAGCGCTCTCGTCCTATGTATACACAAATCCGGCGGTTGCACGCCGGATTTCAGCTTGTCAAAAAGAATTTTGACAAGCTGGTGGACGGGGGAGTATCTCCCCCGCCACTGCCACTCCCTCAACGCACCGGAACCTCCGCAAAGCGGAGTTTCCGGCAGCGCCGCCAAGAATCCATTGGATTCTGGCGGGCTGGTCGCGCTTGCCAAAGGCAATAGCGCGACTGCTTTCCAGATTTTGCTTGAATCCTTCGGATTCCGGCCGCAAAATCTGCAAGGAAGCGATTTTTACTCCGAGGAATAAATTCCTCTGCATAAAAATCAGCTGCGTACCCGGCGTACACGCCGCCGGGTACGATTTCAATGTGAAAAGTCTTCAACCCTCTCGCGTTTTCTCTGGGCTTTTTATCGTCTGAATCTGTCGGCAGCGCGTCACGCCTCGGGCACGACCACTGCCTTCATGAAGATTTCCCACAGCGTCCTGAAGGTCACGGGAACGTCCGCGATGACCCAGCGCACCAGCGCGGTGAGCAGAATGACGCAGCCGATGATGACCAGTATGCCCGCCAGCACGGCGATAAAATCGAACATCCCCGCAAAGATCTGGAACTTCACCTTGCGGCGGCGGGCCTCCTCCCGGGTATAGAGCTTTGCCATTCGTTTCACCTCTCTCTATTCGTCAGTATAGCACAGCCCGCTTAAAAATTCAATCACGGCCCGTACTCAATTATTTCCTTTGTCGCCTTGTAGCTGCTCTTGCACAGCTGTTCGCGGCTGATCTCGTTGCCATTGGCGTCCCAGTAGACCTTGTAGGCCACGGCGGAGGAACCCTTCTTGCCGCTCTGCACCACCTTGCTGCTGCCGGAGGCCATGGTGAAGTTCACGCGGTACTCCGTCTCGTAGTCGATGTCGCCGGTCTTCTTGCTCTCCAGGGTGATGGTCATGCCGTCGCTCAGGAGCTTTCCGAAAATGCCGAAGTGCACGCGCTTGTCGTCGCTGAGGTAGCAGCAGATGTACACGTTCTCATCGGTGGAGTTGGTGAACTTCAGATCCTTGTTGCCCCAGTCCACCGCCGCGTCCTTGCCCGCGTCCACATAGGACACCGTCAGGGAGTGGGCGTGGCGCTCGTTGATGGTGAGGTTGGCCTTCACGGCGGCGTTGAACAGCGTGGTGGACACCTGGCAGATGCCGCCGCCCACCTCCTGCGTCACCTCGCCGCTGGAGTAGGCCGGGGCGGTCTTGAAGCCCCGGGCGGTGGTGCGCTCGCCCACGGTCTGGTTGAAGGAGAAGGTCTCCCCCGGCTCCAGGCAGGTGCCGTTGATGAGGGAAATTGCCAGCGAGATGTTGGACAGGCGGTTGGAGCTGGAGGAGGACGCGTTGGTCACGGCGGAGCTGATCATACCGTACTGCGCGGACACGTTCTCCAGCGTCACCTGCGGCTGCACCGCTGTCACCTCCATGGCGATCTGTCCGCCGCCGCTCTGAAGCGCCTGCTCGACGGACGCAACCAGCGCCTCCTGGTTCAGCACGCGCCCCTCCTGTTCCTGCGCGTACTGGAAGGTCTGACTTCCGAAGTCGAAGGACAGCAGATGCGCATCCTGCGCCTCCGCATCGATCTGCTCGGCGAGACGCGACGCGAAGGCGCGCACCACCTCGTCGGTGTACATGCTGCGGCTGACCGTATAGCTCGAGGGCGACTCCATGCGCAGCGCGATGCGGTTGTAGCGCTCCACCAGCGAGCCCTGCCGCCCGGCGTTCCACGCGCTGGAGAGCACCGTCTCGTAATCGCTGGTGTAGCCCATCTGCTCGGCGGTGACCTGCGCGCCCTCGTTGAGCACCGCAGCCACCTGCCGGTAGCTCGGCTCGATCTGCGTATTCCAGTGCTCCAGCGCCTGCGGAAGGGTCATGTCGGACACGTCCACGCCCTCCACTGTGGTTCCGGCGTAGAAGGTCTGCTTCGCCACCACGGCCTTCATCTGCGTGAACTCCGCATAGGCCTGCTGCCGCCACACGCCCACGCCGGCCATGCCCGCGATCAGAAGAAGCAGCAGGAAGGTCATGCCGTTCACCGGACTGCGCCCATGCTTCCTCTTATGCGGCGGCCTCCTCGGCGGCTCGTGGGGCGGACGATTGCCCTCGCGCCGGGGTCTGCGCTGCGGCGCGTCGAAGTCGTCGTAGCTGTCGTAGGGATCGTAGGCCATCCTCGGCGCGGGTGCGCGCCGGGGCGCTTCCGCCTGCATGTATGCGCTCTGGGAGCTGCGCCGTGCCAGCGGATTTTCCTGCACCGCATTCCGGGAATTGCGCTTTCCGGGCGCGGAAGATGTCTTCTTCTTCGCAGCCGCATTCGCCGTCGCGCCCGTGGACTTCCTTCCACCTGCGGTGACAGTACGGGCAGATGTGCCCGATTTCTTCGCAGCTGAATTTGCAGTCCGCGCGGTCGCGCTCGTCGCCCGCTTTGCGCCCGCATTTGCAGTCCGCGCACCCGTCGCCTTCTTCGCGCCTGCACCGGAGGTCTTTGCGCCTGTGCTTTTCTTCGCACCCGAATTCCGGGCAGCAGAAGTCGCGGAAGCGCGTCCCGTGCCGCTTCCGCTGCCGTTGCGCGCCCCGGCGGAGCGACCTCCGCTCTGCTTCCGGGGCTGCGTATCTATTTCAAAATTTGCCAGTTCACGCGCTCTGCGTTCGCCGCTCATGAATCCAAAACACTCCATGTTCCCAGTATAACCCGATGCATGCCGGACACATTCCAATCCCGAACCCGCAGCATGCACCTGGGGCAGTTTACACAATCCCATTATAAGGAATGGCTTCGGCCCAATCAACCCCTTTGCGTTAACTTCTCATGACAGCCGATGGGCACATTTTTCCCAAAGCATGCGTAGGGCGGAGGTGCTCATCACACCTCCGCCCCGTAAATCCACATTCTATGCGTTGGGATCCGGCGCGTCGTCAAAGCCGCGCCTCTCCCGGATCTCGCGAATCTCATTTTCATAGCCCTGCTCGCTGGGCTCGTAGTAGGGCATGCCCCGGGCCTCCAGCGGCGCGTACTGCTGCCGCACGTAGTGGCCCGGATAGTCGTGGGCATACTTGTAGCCCTCGCCGCAGCCCAGTTGATCCGCGCCCCGGTAGTGGGTGTCGCGCAGATGCACCGGAACCGGCTGATAACCGCCGCGCTCCGCGTCCTCCATGGCGCGGTCGATGGCCATCACCACCGAATTGGACTTCGGGCTCTCGCACACGGCGATGATGGCCTGGGATATGGGCAGCTTGGCCTCCGGCATGCCGATGGCCTCCAGCGCCTGCATGGCCGCCACCGCCTGCAGCATCGCCATGGGATTCGCAAGGCCCACGTCCTCGCTGGCGTGGGCGATGATCCGCCGCACAATGATCCTGGGATCCACCCCCGCATGGTTCATCCGGGCGAACCATGCCAGCGCCGCGTCGCTGTCGGAGCCGCGCAGCGACTTGCAGAAGGCGGAGAGCATGTCGTAGAACAGGGATTCGTCCATCTGAATCACCTTGCTCTGGATGGACTCCTCGGCCACCTCCAGCGTCACGCGAATCGCACCGTCGGCCTCCATGGGCGTGGTGAGCACCGCCAGCTCCAGCGCGTTCAGGGCGCTGCGCACATCGCCGTTGGCCACCAGGGCGATGTGATCCAGCGCGTCGTCGTCGATCTGCACCTCCTGATCGCCGTAGCCGTTCACCGGATCGGCGATGGCGTTGAGCACGGCGCACTTGACCTCCTCCGCAGACAGCGGCTCAAAGTGGAACAGGCGGCAGCGGCTGACGATTGCGGGGGTCATGGCGATCATCGGGTTTTCGGTGGTGGAGCCGATGAAGCGGATCACGCCCTGCTCGATGGCGGGCAGGATGGAGTCGGACTGGGCCTTGCTCCAGCGGTGGCACTCGTCCAGCAAAAGATAAGTCGGCTGGCCGTAAAGGTTCAGGCGATCCTGGGCGGCGCGCAGCACCTCGCGCACGTCGGCAACGCCGCTGGTGACGGCGTTGAGCTTGACGAAGGCCGCCTGGGTGCTCTCGGCGATGATGGAGGCCAGCGTGGTCTTTCCGCAGCCGGGCGGGCCCCAGAAGATGGAGCTGGTGAGCCGGTCGGCCTCGATGGCGCGGCGAAGCAGCTTGCCCTTGCCCACGATCTGCGTCTGACCGATGAAATCATCCAGCGTGCGCGGGCGCATGCGGTCGGCCAGCGGGGCCATGCTGCGGGCGCTGGCGGAGAACAGGTCCTCCATGGTGATCCTCCCTTATCTGGCAATTTCCGTATAACACAAAGGGAACGCAATGCAATAAACAATCGCGTTCCCTCTGTTGCACTTTGGTGACCTTACTGAGCGGCTTTGGCAAGACGCTTGGCCATGCGAGCCTTTTTGCGGTTCGCAGCGTTCTTATGAATAACGCCCTTTGCCGCGGCCTTGTCAACCGCACCCTGCGTCGCGCTGAGGAGCTTGACATCGGCCTCGTTCGCGGATACGGCGGTGTCGAACTTCTTGATCTGAGTCTTCATGGCGGACTTGATCATGCGGTTGCGCAGGTTCTTCTTCTGGGTCACCTTCACGCGCTTGATGGCAGACTTGATATTCGGCAAATTGTTCACCTCCCTACGCAAATTGCATCTAGTATTATATCACCGACTCCGGCAAAATGCAAGGGGCAAGACACATTTTGTTGAAAAACTTGGGTAAACTAATTCCGAAATTTTGAGAGACGAGGTGATCCCATGGGCGCAGTGCGCACCGATCTGGCAATGGAAAACCTGGGATGCAATTCCTCCTTCCCCGGGGTGGACGTGCACCGCTGGGAGGAGAGCGACATTCAACTGAGCGAGGTGGTGATCCGCACGGAGGACGCGGCCCGCCAGCTGGGCAAGCCCTGCGGTAATTACCTGACGCTGGAGTGCCGCCTGCTTTGCGAGCACGACCCCGACGCGCGCCTGGCCATGGCGAACCTGCTGGGCGAGGAGCTGTCCCGCATGCTGGCCCCCAGCGACGAGGCGCCGGTGCTGGTGGTGGGCCTGGGCAATCGGGGCGTGACCCCGGATTCTCTGGGCCCCGCCACCATCGACAAGACGCTGGTCACGCGCCACATGCTCTCCGGCGACTATGCCCGCAGCGGCCTGAAGAGCGTGTGCGCCATCGCGCCGGGCGTGCTGGGCGTGACCGGCGTGGAAACGGTGGAGATGGTGGAGAGTCTGGCCCACAAGCTGCACCCCCGGGCAATCCTGTGCATCGACAGCCTGGCCGCGCGGGACTCCGGGCGCATCGGCTGCACCGTTCAGATCACCAACACGGGCATCCAGCCGGGTTCGGGCGTGGGCAACCACAGAAAGGCGCTCACGCAGGATTCGCTGGGCGTGGAGGTGATCGCCGTGGGCGTGCCCACCGTGGTCTACGCCGCCACGCTGGCCCGGGACGCCTTCGCGCTGCTCGCCACCCCGGAGAGCGACTCCGGCGAGGAGGCCCTCGCCTCCATGGAGCGCGAGCTGCTGGGCACGGAGCTGGGCAACCTCATCGTCACGCCCCGGGACATCGACGCAATCGTCAAGGACTGCGCCACGCTCATCGCCGGGGGTATCAACCGGGCGCTCCAGCCCAGCCTGAGCGACGCGGAGATCGCCCAGATGATGGACTGAGCGCCACCCACGAAAGGATTGTTCCGGAATTGTTCACAAACCGGACACGCCCGCTTCACAGCTCTCCCCTATAATAACAGCGTCGGCAGGAAATGCCGAGGAAATACCCTCCTTCCCCTTTTACGACCGGCACATTCCCCGATGTGCCGGCCTGTAAAAATTCTCCTTCGAAATAGAAGCGGGAGCTGCTCTGTAGCTGGGCAGCTCCCCCGTTTTTTATCTTCACCTGTCTGCGATGCGCAGGATCTCCTCGATCTCCTTTCCCGTCACGGGCCATGCGCGTCCGGTGGTATCCGTGCCCGGATTGCGCTTGGTCTTTGCGGCCAGCGCAGGGATGTCCTCGCTGCGCGCGCCCAGCTCCTTCAGCGTAGTCGGCATGCCGATCTCCCGCAGAAAGCTCTCGTGGGCCTCGATACCCCGCAGCGCCGTCTCCGCCGGATTTTCAAAGTTCATGGAGATGCCGTACACCCGGTTGCCGAACTGGGCGATGCGCATCACGTGCTCCGGCTTGCGCAGCTGGAAGCGCAGCCACGCCGGGAACACCACGGCCAGGCCCGCGCCATGGGCCACGTCGTAGAGCGCGGACAGCTCGTGCTCGATCTGATGGGAGCCGAAGTCGCTCGCGCGACCCACGCCCAGCGTCTCGTTGTGGGCGATGGTGCCGCCCCACATCAGCTGCGCCTGCGCGTCGTAGTTCGTGGGATCCTTCACTGCGATGCGCGTTGCGCGGATCACCGCCTGCATGGTTGCCTCGCACAGCCGGTCGGTGAGATCCACCTCCATCTCGCTGGTGAAGTAGCGCTCCATGATGTGGGCCAGGATGTCCGTCGCGCCGCTGGCGATCTGGTACTTCGGCACCGTCATGGCCAGCTCCGGGTTCATGAACGCGATCCTCGGGCGGTTGAACTCCGTGTTCAGGCCGCGCTTGATCTTGGTGCTCTCCTGCATGATGACGCTGCTGGCGCTGGATTCGCTGCCCGCCGCCGAGGTAGTCAGCACTACGCCGAAGGGCATGGTTTTCTGCACCGCCGCCTTGCCGCAGAAGAAGTCCCAGAAGTCGCCGTCGTAGCACGCGCCGTGGGCGATGGCCTTGGTGGAATCGATGGCCGAGCCGCCGCCCACCGCCAGCAAAAAGTCGATCTTCTCCCGGCGCACCAGCTTGATGCCCTCGTACACCTTGTCGTCCCGGGGATTGGGCATCGCGCCACCCAGCCGGAAAACCTCCATGCCGTGCGCGCGCAGGTCGCTCTCCACGCGGTCGATCAGACCGCTGCGCACCGCCGAGCCGCCGCCGTAGTGGATCAGCACCCGCGTCGCGCCCATCGCCGCCAGCTCCGCGCCAGCCTTCTGCTCCGCGCCGCGTCCGAACACAAAGCGCGTGGGCAGGCAATAGCAAAAGTCCTTCATATTTATCTCCTCCCGGTTCTGATGGATTCCATTGCAATGAAAGGCGCCGGCCTTCGCGGTCAGCGCCTTCGATTCGTCCTCTGTGCGCCGCCCTGGGGTGCGCCCTCCTCCGTTCTGCGCTCCACTGCCGCCTCCGGACGCGGCCTTTTCGCCGGTCGGGGCAGGTTGGAGACGTTGAACACCTCGTCTTCATACTTGTCCGAGAACTTCTGCTTCGCGTTCACATTGAACAGATCGTCCTGAAACACGTCCCGGCTCTCCGACTGCGGGCGATGGCCCAGCTGCATGGACTTCACATGGGAGCCGCGCGCGCCCGCGCCGGTTCTCTGGCCCTGCGCCGCACGCCTGCGGGACGCAGCGCTGCGCACGACGAAGTCGCTGTCCTCCCAGTTGCGTCGGGGCTTCTCCACAGGAGCCGGTCGCCTGCGCGGCGCGCTCCTGCGCTTCAGATCCTCCGGGGAATCAATGTACTTTTCGTCGGCGAAGAAGTTTTTGTCGTTGATGATGACCCGCTTTTTGCGGAACCAGACCCAGTGCGGCCTCCAGCGGATCAGCCACACGAGCAGATCCAGCGCCACGCCCACCACCAGCAGTACGATCAGCAGCTTCAGCCAGTTATCCGCCAGAAATTTCAGTGGCGAAAACCCGCCGGACAGGTTAAACAGGCGCAGAACCCAGCTGGCCAGACCCTTGAGCCAGCCCAGCATCGCGTTGACGATCGCATTGGCATATCCTGTCTGCGTCATGAAAGGGGTATCCTCCTATTGTTCAAGCGTACTATTCCGCCGTCGCCTGACTCAGCGTGACGGTCAGCGCAGGCGTCTCCGGCTCGAAGCTCACGTCCGGATAGTTCTCCGTGGGGAAGCGCAGCGCGCAGGAGTAGCTGCCCGCCGTCAGGCCCGTCAGATCCACCGTCACGGGGATGCCGTCCTGCTTGAGCGCCTCCACGGCGCTGCGCGGCCCGGTCACGTACACCTGGATGTCGGCGCTCTGCCACTCCAGCTGGAGATTCTCCGCCTTGCCCACGAAGCTGAGGGTGACGTTGTCCACCCACTCGCTCACGCTCTCCTCGCCGATGGTCACGTTCACGTACACCTGCTCGGTGGAGACGTTCCTGAAGTCGCTCAGCAGCGAGATCATGGCCCTCGCGGAGAAGCTCTGGCTCAGGCCCTCCACGGAGACCGGCTCGATCAGCAGCTCGGAGATGCCCTCCAGCAGCTCCTGCTCCGCGGCCACGGTAATGCTCTCGGGCTGAATGACGATCTCCTTGACCTCGTAGCCCTCCGCCACGCGGCCGGTGACCACGTCGGCGATGTCGGTGGAGATGGGGATTTCCTTCGTGGGATACACGTCCGTCACCACGGTGATGGAGGACGAGGTGCGCGTCAGCATGGACTGGGTAATCTCATTGCCCTCGCCGTCCAGCAGCACGTAGGGCTCCGCGCGCATGTAGGATTCGCTCACGCCCGACACGTCCGAATATACCCGGGCCTGAGAGATGCTGCGCACGACGGAGGCCGCGCCGCTTATGGTGATCACCGAGGGGTTGGTGCGGCTGACGCTGTACCAGCAGTCCGCGTTCTTCTCGCCGGTCAGCTCCACGCTCACCGGCACGGAGCGGGAGTCCAGCGTCTCGAAGGTCAGCGTGACGGACTCGGGCAGGATGCTGGTGACCTTGCCGTAGGTGCTTGTGGCCTTCAGCGGCACCTCCTGCGCGCCCGCCGTGCGCACGCTGGAGAGATCCAGCATGACCTGCACGTTGTCCGGGGAGGCCAGCGCATAGTCGGACTGGGCAACCTCCAGCTTCACGGTCACGTTGGTCAGGGCACTGGTGGGATCGTCCAGCAGCGCCAGACCGTAGGTGGCCAGCGTGGACTGGCTGGTCACGTAGCCGTTCAGGCCGGTCACGGTCTTGCTGCGTGTGATGGCATGGTTGCTGGAGATAACGTAGTTCCACAGAAGAACCGCCAGCAGCAGCGAAAGCAGCTTCATCCAGAGCCTCCGGGTGAAGACCGTCCAGAAGCGCCTGAGCGCCGTGCGGCACCAGGCGGCGATCTGCTTCCAATCGGGCTTACGGAATTCAGGCTTCATCCTTCTGCTCCTTTCCGCCGGGCTGGAGGATCCAGCTCGACAGCGTGCGATCCGGGGTAAACAGCTCGTGCAGAAGTATGTTCAGCGACTTGGTGTCCAGATAGCGGGTCAGCTTGCCCTCGCGGGCCATGGAGATGATGCCCGTCTCCTCGGAGACGATCAGCGACACAGCGTCGGTGGTCTCGGTGATGCCGATGGCGGCGCGGTGGCGGGTGCCCAGTTCGCGGGAGATGGAGTAGTCGTCGGAGAGCTGCAAAATGCAGGCCGCCGCAGCAATGCGCTCGTCGCGGATGATCATCGCGCCGTCGTGCAGGGGCGTGTTGGGTTCAAAGATGTTTTCAATCAGCTGCGAGGAGATCTCCGCGTCCACCACCGTGCCGGACTCGATCACGTCGCCCAGCTTGGTGGAGCGCTCGATGACGATCAGCGCGCCGATCTTCTTGCGGGACATATCGTTGAGGGCCTTGATGATTTCGGAGACGTGCTGCTCCATCTGGGTGTTTCGCTGCCGCTTCTGCGAGCCGAACAGCTGCCGCGCCAGCTTGGATCTTCCCAGCTGCTCCAGCACCCGCCGCAGCTCCGGCTGGAACACGATCACCACCACGACCGCGCCGACGCTGATGATCTGCTGCAACACCCAGCTCACGGCGTTCATCTCCAGCGCGTCGGAAATCAGCGCCATCGCCAGTACGAACACGATGCCCTTGAACAGCGAACTCGCCCGGGTGTAGCTGACCAGCTTCAGCAGGTTGTAGATCAGCACCGTCAGCAGAGCAATATCCAGGATGTTCCGCCAGTCCGGGTGGACAAACAGGTTGGTAAACAGGTTCCCCAAATGGTTCAGTATCGCCTGCATCTGCAACAAATCGTCCACCTCCAGAAATCGGAATCATGCCGTAATGCGTCTTTCCCCTCTTATTATAATACAAATCCCGGGAAACGCCAAATCATTTTCTGTGAATTCTGAAAAAAACGCAGGCTTGTCAAATTCGCGTCCAATTATCGTCCCTGCTTCACCACGGCGCGTCGCGCCTTCCCGCGCCCTGCTGCAATTCGTCAAAAGACGAACATTATTTTTGTGGATTCAAACAATACCCAAATCGTTGATTTTTTGTTATAATGTGTTCAATGGAGAAAGTTTTAGGAGGCGGGTTCTATGGCAAGTTTATCATTGCGACACATCTATAAAATCTATCCGGGCGACGTGACGGCGGTCAGCGACTTCAATCTGGAGATCGAGGACAAGGAATTCATCGTGCTGGTCGGCCCGTCGGGCTGCGGAAAGTCCACCACCCTGCGCATGGTCGCGGGCCTGGAGGACATCTCCAAGGGCGAACTGTACATCGACGACAAGCTGGTCAACAACGTGCCGCCCAAGGATCGCGACATCGCAATGGTGTTCCAGAGCTACGCCCTGTACCCCCACATGACCGTCTACAACAACATGGCCTTCGGCCTGAAGCTGCGCAAGATGCCCAAGGACGAGATCGACCGCCGCGTGAAGGAAGCCGCGCAGATTCTGGGCATTGAGAAGCTGCTCAACCGCAAGCCCGCGGCGCTCTCCGGCGGCCAGCGTCAGCGCGTTGCACTGGGCCGCGCCATCGTGCGCGAGCCGAAGGTGTTTTTGATGGACGAGCCGCTGTCCAATCTGGACGCGAAGCTGCGCGTGCAGACCCGCAGCGAGATCACCAAGCTGCATCAGCGCTTGCAGACCACCTTCATCTACGTGACCCACGACCAGACGGAGGCCATGACCATGGGCAGCCGGATCGTGGTCATGAAGGACGGCTTCATGCAGCAGCAGGACACCCCCCAGAACCTGTACGACTACCCGGCGAACCTGTTCGTGGGCTGCTTCATCGGCACGCCGCAGATGAACGTGTTCGAGGTTACCCTGGAAAAGCGCGGCGACGGCGTGTACGCGGTCTTCGGCGACAACGCCATCAAGGTTCCGGCGGGCAAGATCCAGCGCATGACCGGCGACTACATCGGCAAGACGGTGTACATGGGCGTCCGCCCGGAGAACATCCACGACGAGCAGGCCTTCATCAGCGCCTACCCAGACGCGTGCATTGACGTAAACGTGGACATGGTGGAGCTGATGGGCAGCGAAACCTACCTGTACTTGTCCACCAGCGGCAAGGAGGGATCCTTCATCGCCCGCGTCGATCCCCGCACCAACAGCCGCGGCGGCGACCGCATCCGCGTCGGCTTTGACGTCAACCGCCTCCACTTCTTCGATCACGACACCGAAAAGACCATCCTGTCCAGGGATTAAGCCCCATACACGCGGCCCGGTGCAATTGCGCATCGGGCCGCTTTATCTATCCACACCACGTCAAAGGAGATCAATTCCATGAAAACCATCCCCGGCGCGCACAGAATCGACCTCGCCGCCTATCCCCGACGCGACCACTTCGCCTACTTTTCCGCCATGGCCTACCCCTACGTGGGCTTGACCGCCGAGGTGGACGTCACGCCGCTGACCGACTACCGCGCGCGCAGCGGCAGTCCCTTCTTCCTCACGCTGCTGCACTGCGTCGCAAAGGCCGCCAATTCGGTGCCCCAGCTGCGCCAGCGCATCGTGGACGGCGAGATCTGGGAGTTCGACGTCTGCCCCAGCTCCTTCATCGTGGCCAAGGACGACGAGACCTACGCCTACTGTCAGGTGCGCACCGACCTTCCGCTTCCTGAATTCCTTCCCTACGCCGAGGAGCGTAAAAATGCCGCCCGGATGGACGGCAATATCGAGGAAAATGAGGATGCGCTCCCCTGTTTTTTCATCAGCACCCTCCCATGGATGCGCTACACCTCATTGATCCAGCCCGCGCCGGTTCCCGCAGACAGCAATCCCCGCATCACCTGGGGAAAGGCGGAGACCCGGGGCGGCCGCAGCATGTTGCCGCTGACGCTGCTCTGCCACCACGCGCTGGTGGACGGCCTGCACATCTCGCGCTTCTATGCGGCGCTGGATCGGGAGCTGAAGCAGCTTGAACTGCTCTGAATCACTTGCCGATGCCGACCTTGCGCAGGCGGCTGCGAATCTGGATGCCCAGCACCGAAGCTACGACCGCCTTGGCAATGTCCACCGCGACGAAGGGATACACGCAGACGGCCAGCGCGGACTTCAGATCGTAGCTCGCCACGTGCATGAATTGCATGGTACCGAAGAAGTAGCACACCAGCAGTGCGACCAGGCAGCCGATGCCGGCAAATACGGTCTCCTTCACGCGATTTCCGCGATCCTTCCCGCTGAACAGCGCGATGATGACCGCCATGAACAGGAAGGTCCACAGATAGCCGCCGGTGGGACCCACAAGCACGCCGGGGCCGCTCTTGCCCGAGGAGAACACCGGTAGTCCGATAATTCCCAGCAGCAGGTACACCAGCACCGCAGCGCCGGCCTCCTTCCAGTTGAGGATCGTGCCCGCCAGCATCACCGCGAACACGCCCAGCGTGATCGGCACCGGGCCGATCGGGATGGAAATCGGGGCCAGAATGCACATGACCGCCGCCAGCAGCGCGGCGCGGGTGAGGAACAGGGTCTTGCTTTTCATCGTTTTGCCTCCCTTTGTTTTTTGCAGCATTGTCAACCATTGTTTCTATTTTGGTTGACAATCAATCCATGAAAGGGCTCCGGCCCGCAGATGCGGGAAAACCGGAGCCTCCCATATATTCTAAAGTCAGAATTTCAGGGAATTGAGCTTGATACCAGGGCCCATGGTGGAGGACAGCACGGCGGACTTGATGTAAGCGCCCTTCGCTGCTGCCGGCTTCGCCTTGATGATGGCTTCCATCAGGGTGCGCAGGTTCTCGGTGAGCTTCACGGAATCGAAGGAAGCCTTGCCGACCGGGCAGTGGATGATGGCGGTCTTATCAACGCGGTACTCAACCTTACCAGCCTTGATGTCGCTGATCATGCGGGTCACGTCAGGGGACACGCTGCCAGACTTCGGGTTCGGCATGAGGCCCTTGGGGCCCAGGATGCGGCCCAGACGACCGACGACGCCCATCATATCGGGAGTCGCGACGCAGGCGTCGAACTCGAACCAGCCGCCCTGGATCTTCTTGATGATCTCGTCATCCGCGATCAGATCCGCGCCGGCAGCCTTGGCTTCCTCGATGCGGTTTTCCTTCACGAAGGCAAGCACGCGAACGGTCTTGCCGGTGCCGTGCGGGAGAACAACCGCGCCGCGGACCTGCTGGTCTGCATGGCGGGGGTCAACGCCCAGGCGAACGGAGATTTCGATGGTCTCGTCGAACTTGGCCTTGGCGGTCTGCTTCACCAGCTCGATCGCCTCTTCGGGATCGTACTGCTTGGTGCGGTCGATCAGCTTCAAGCTGTCGGAATATTTCTTACCCTTACTCATTATACATCCTCCTCGTGGTCAGACGGGCAGAAGCCCTCCCACATAAGTCGCTGCTGCGGATTAGTCGACGACGACGACGCCCATGGAGCGTGCGGTGCCGGCGATCATGCTCATTGCCGCTTCGATGGAAGCCGCGTTCAGGTCCTTCATCTTCAGCTCGGCAATTTCCTTGACCTGAGCCTTGGTGATGTTGGCGACCTTGTCCTTGTTCGGACGTCCGGAAGCGGTCTCGATGCCGCAGGCCTTCTTGATCAGAACGGCCGCCGGAGGCGTCTTGGTAATGAACGTGAAGGAACGATCCTGATACACGGTGATGACGACCGGGATGATCAGGCCCGCCTGACTGGCAGTGCGGTCGTTGAATTCCTTGCAGAATCCGGGGATGTTCACGCCGTGCTGGCCGAGGGCCGGGCCGATCGGCGGTGCGGGCGTAGCCTTGGCGGCAGGAACCTGCAGCTTGATAAGCGCAGTAACTTTCTTTGCCATACTGGGTATCCTCCTCTTTATGATGTGGTGATGCGGGACGGAAGATGCGTCCCTCCCACTCCCTGAAACCCGAGCGGTGCGGGCTTACAGTTGTTTGAACCGGATCAGTCCTCGCGCACGACCTCGTCGTAGTTGAGTTCCACGTCGGTCTCCCGCTTGAGCATGGGCACGACGACCTTGATCTTCTGGTTCTCCAGATCGATCTGCGTCACCTTGCCGCTGAAGTTCTCAAACAGGCCCGAGAGGATGCGCACATTGTCGCCCACCTGAATGTCGAGCCGCGTCTGGGGGACGGACTCAAACACGGAGGCGAAATCCGTTTCGGACAGGGGCGTAGCCTTGTTGCCGGCCCCCACAAATCCGGTCACGCCGCGGGTATTTCTCACGATGTACCAGGTTTCCTCGTTCATCAGCATCTTGACCAGAACGTAACCCGGCAGCAGCTTGTGCTGCACCGTGCGGCGCTTGTTATTCTTGATTTCTACGGCTTCTTCCACCGGAATGCAAACCTCGACGATCTTGTCCTGAAGGCCGTTGTTTTCAACGGACTTTTCCAGGTTGACCTTCACCTTGTTTTCATATCCGGAGTAGGTATGAACCACATACCACTTGATCTCAGAGTTCTCTGACATATTCCGTTCCTCAGAATCAGAGCTTGATGATCCAATCGATCAGGGCGCCGGAGCCGAAATCGATCACGCCAATGATGACGCCCATGATCACCATGAACGCGAATACGACCAGAGAGTAGTTGAGAACGTCCTTCTTCGAGGGCCAGGTAACCTTCTTGAGCTCGTGCCACATGTTCTTGAAGTAGCGGCCGATGCGCTTGAAGAAATTGCCAATGCGCTGGAAGAAATTGGGCTTGTCCTTCTTCTCCACTGCGTTTGCCATGATTTCACATCCTTGTCTTACTTCGGCCGGGAGCTTACTTGGTTTCCTTGTGGCTGGTGTGCTTCTTGCAGAAGCGGCAGTACTTGTTCATCTCGAGACGATCAGGATCGTTCTTCTTGTTCTTCATGGTATTGTAATTGCGCTGCTTGCACTCGGAGCATGCCAGCGTAACCTTGATGCGCTTATCCGATGCCAATTTCGACACCTCCCATATAATTGATGCGGCTCCCGCGGGTATCGCGGCCGCCGTCAAAATCCGTCACAGTTTTTTGCAACAAAAACAGCAGCCCACAACCGGGGCAGACTACTAAATTATAAAATAGCTTCCCCCAAATTGCAAGCACTTCCACAGCTTCATAGCAAATTTTACATTCCTGTGGCGGCATTCTTACGAAAAGGAGGCTGCGACACCTGCCGCAACCTCCCATCGAATAACCGATTACTTGATCTCGATCACAGCGCCGGCTTCTTCGAACTTCTTCTTCATTTCCTCGGCGGCTTCCTTGGCGACGCCCTCGGCCAGAGTGGACGGAGCGCCGTCGACCAGTTCCTTGGCTTCCTTCAGGCCCAGGCCGGGCTTGACTTCGCGGACGATCTTGATGACGTTGAGCTTCTTGGCGCCAGCTTCCTTCAGGATGACGTCGAACTCGGTCTTCTCTTCGGCGGCCTCGGCGGCTGCGCCGGCAACTGCGCCACCGGCAACGACGGGAGCCGCTGCGGAAACGCCGAACTTCTCTTCCATTTCCTTGACCAGGTCGGCCAGCTCAAGGATGGTCATGCTCTCGATTGCGGAGATGATTTCTGCATTCGTCATGGTTATATCCTCCATATATATTGTAGTATTCAGAAATTGATTATGCGGCGATTATTCCTCGCCAGCCTGCTTCTTGCGCAGAGCCTCCACGCAGTACACGAACTTGGACACAGAGCTCATCATGCTGCCCATGATCTTTGCGATGAGAACTTCCTTGCTCGGCAGATTTGCCAGAGCCTGAACGCCAGCCTCATCCAGGAAGTCGCCGTCGCAGATGCCGCACTTGATGGTCATCTTCTTGGCCTTCTTGGAGAACTCGCTCAGGATCTTTGCGGGGGCGATCATATCCTCGTAGCCGAAAGCAACCGCCGTCGGGCCCTCCAGATGTGCCGCCAGACCCTCGTAACCCATCTCCTTGGTGGCCAGGTTGATCATCGTGTTCTTCAGAACGCAGTACTCAACGCCCGCCTGACGGAGCTGGTTGCGAAGCTCGGTATCCTCCGCGACGGTCAGGCCGCGATAGTCTACCAGAACCACCGTCTGGGCCTTCTCAAACTTCTCTTTGATACCGGCGACGATGTTCTTCTTCGATTCAAGAATCTTCACATTGGACATATTCAAACACCTCACATTCCCGTCCAGAATCTTGGACAAAGAAAAACCCTTGCGCAAGACGCAAGGGCGGTGTAAATGCAACCGATCCATTGCGCCTCGGCGAGCGACCGGAACCGATCTTACGCATTGCTGCACTCGCTGTCTATGGCACAGAGCCTTTCAAATCCAGCGATTATTATAGCAGAATCCATTCTCCCTGTCAAGGGCGCATCTACATTTAACCTTCTGCCCACTATCGCGCTGCCGCAGGGCTTTTCAGAGACTTTCCCCGACCGCCCGGAATCAAACTTCACCGAATATTAACGCAGTTTCCGATTCATTCCCCTTCTATTTTACACGCGCTTCTTGCAAAATGGAAAAACATGTGCTAAACTGCAAAAGATTGAAACTGTCAAACTGTTTATCAATGCAGGAGGAGAATTCCAATGACCAGCACTTTCGAAAAACTGTCTTCCAATAAGGTCAAGCTGAACTTTACCGTCGAGCCCGAGAAGTTTGAAGAGGGCGTCAAGAAGGCCTATCAGAAGATGGTCAAAAAGATCAATATTCCCGGCTTCCGCAGAGGCAAGGCTCCGATGAAGGTCATCGAGGCCCACTACGGCGAGAGCGTTTTCTATGAGGATGCCTTCGACGCGATCTTCCCCGAGCTCTATCAGGCCGCCCTGACCGAGCACAACGTGGACGTCGTCGACCGTCCCGAGCTGGATGTGCAGCAGATCGGCCGCGGCAAGGAGCTGAAGTTCTCCGTTGAAGTGTTCGTCCGCCCCGACGTGACCCTGGGCGAGTATAAGAACCTGGGCATCGTCAAGACCGTTGACGAGGTTGCTGAGGACGACGTGAAGGCCGAGATCGAGCGCGCACGCGACCGCGCCTCCCGCTGGATCGAGGTCACCGACCGCGCCGCCAAGCTGGACGACCAGGTCAACATCAACTACGCCGGCTTCCTGGGCGAGGAGCAGTTTGCGGGCGGCACCGCCGAGAACCACGACCTGATCCTGGGCTCCGGCGCGTTCATCCCCGGCTTCGAGGATCAGCTGGTGGGCGCTGAGATCGGCGCGGACGTGGACGTCAACGTCACCTTCCCCGAGCAGTACCACTCCGAGGAGCTGGCCGGCAAGGCCGTGGTGTTCCACGTGCACGTCAACAGCATCCGTGAGAAGGAGATGCCCGAGCTGGACGAGGACTTCGTGAAGGAAGTCTCCGAGACCGCCAACACCGTCGACGAGTACAAGGCCGAGATCCGCGAGCGTCTGGAGAGCCAGGCCGAGAACCGCGCCGAGACTGCCTTTGAGAACGAGGTGATCGAGAAGGTCGTCGAAAACGCCGAGGTGGACATCCCCGAAGCCATGATCGAGGAGCAGATCGACAACATGCTGCGCGACATGGAGATGCGCATGATGTATCAGGGCATGAAGCTGGACGACTACTTCAAGTACACCGGCCAGACCCGCGAGCAGGTGCGCGAGATGTACAAGGCGCCCGCCGAGGAGCGCGTCAAGACCCAGCTGGTCGTGGCCGCCGTCATGAAGGCCGAGGAGATCAAGGCCGATGAAGCCGAGATCGACGCCGAGATCGCCAAGTATGCCGAGCAGAACAAGAAGTCCATGGACGAGTTCAAGGCCATGCTGACCGACGGCGACAAGGAGTACTTCTCCGAGATCGCTTCCCTCCAGAAGACCATCGCCTTCCTGAAGGATCACGCGGAATAAGCATCACCACGCAGGGTTCAAGAGAAAACCGCAAGGGCGCGCTTGAACCGGCGCAACTGAATGAAGCCATCTGAGGCCCGCAGCTGCATTTTCATAGACCTTGCGCTGCGGGTTTCTCATATTCAGCGCCCGATGTGACATACTATATAGTCATGACGCGTCGGGCGCGAAGTCCCCACGCGAACCGCCGCCCCGGGAAAGGGGCCGGCGCTCTCCGGGCGGAATTCATCCACGCCGGAGCGCAGCGCTTCCGCTTATAAGCGCCGCTTCCGGTGAAATCAATTTACGGGAGGTGTGCCTATGTTTACGGTACCCTATGTCATCGAACAGACCAACCGCGGCGAGCGCAGCTACGACATCTACTCCCGCCTGCTGAAGGATCGCATCATCTTCCTCGGCGGCGAGATCGATGACGACGTCGCCAATGTTGTGGTTGCCCAGATGCTCTTCCTCGAGATGGAGGATCCGGACGCCGACATCATGCTCTATATCAACAGCCCGGGCGGCTCGGTATCCGCCGGCATGGCCATCTACGACACCATGCGCTACCTCAAGTGCGAGGTCTCCACGGTCTGCATCGGCCTGGCCGCGTCCATGGGCGCGTTTTTGCTGGCTGCGGGTGCAAAGGGCAAGCGCCGCGCGCTGCCCCACGCCGAGATCATGATCCACCAGCCCCTCGGCGGCGCGAAGGGTCAGGCCACGGACATTCAGATTCAGGCGGAACAGATCCTGAAGATCAAAAAGACCATGAACGAGCTGCTGGCCCAGAACACCGGCAAGCCCCTCAAGACCATCGAAAAGGACGTGGAGCGCGATCACTACCTCAGCGCCGAGGAAGCTCTGGCATACGGCCTGATCGACGAAATCATTGCTCCGAGGAGATAAAACATCCATGGCAAATCGAGATGACTTTAACAACGGCGGAACGATCCGCTGCTCCTTCTGCGGCAAGACGCAGGATCAGGTGCGCAGACTGGTGGCCGGGCCCAACGCCTACATCTGCAACGAGTGCATCCTGCTGTGCCAGGAGATCGTGTCCGACGACGTGGACAGCGTGAACGCCTCCGGCGAGATCGAGATCAAGACCCCCCAGGAGATCAAGGAGGTGCTCGATCAGTACGTGGTGGGCCAGGAGGCCGCCAAGAAGGCGCTTGCCGTCGCCGTGTACAACCACTACAAGCGCATCCGCTTCATGGGCAACAAGAAAAACGATGTGGAGCTTCAGAAGTCCAACATCGTCATGCTCGGCCCCACCGGCTGCGGCAAGACCTACCTGGCCCAGACCCTGGCCAAGATCCTCAACGTGCCCTTCGCCATCGGCGACGCCACCAGCCTGACCGAGGCCGGCTACGTGGGCGAGGACGTGGAGAACATCCTGCTGCGCCTGATCCAGAACGCGGATTACGACATCGAGCTGGCCCAGCGCGGCATCATCTATATCGATGAGATCGACAAGATCGCCCGCAAGAGCGAGAACCCCTCCATCACCCGCGACGTGAGCGGCGAGGGCGTGCAGCAGGCGCTTCTGAAGATTCTGGAGGGCACCGTGGCTTCGGTTCCCCCGCAGGGCGGCCGCAAGCACCCCCACCAGGAGTTCATCCAGATCGACACCACCAACATCCTCTTCATCTGCGGCGGCGCCTTCGACGGCATCGAGAAGATCGTCGAAAACCGCATCGGCAAGAAGACCATGGGCTTCGGCGCGGAGCTGCACTCCAAGACCGAGCGCGCCGGCGAGGAGATCATGTCCCAGGTGCGCCCGGAGGATCTGCTGAAGTTCGGCCTGATCCCCGAGTTCGTGGGCAGACTGCCGGTGCTGGTGACGCTGAACCAGCTGGACGAGACCGCGCTGGTGAAGATCCTCACCGAGCCGAAGAACGCGCTGGTGCGCCAGTATTCCAAGCTGCTGAGCTTCGACAACGTGGAGCTGGAGTTCACCCCCGAGGCGCTCAAGACCATCGCCCGCCTGGCGCTGGAGCGCAAGAGCGGCGCGCGCGGCCTGCGCGCGATCATCGAGGGCGTGATGACCGACACCATGTTCGATCTGCCCAGCATCGAGGGCGTGAGCAAGTGCATCATCACCGAGGCCGCCGTGCTTGGCAAGGAGAAGCCCCAGCTGGTGCGCACGCCCCTGGAGCTGCCCCAGGCCGGAGAGGCCCAGGCTCAGATCGAGGGCGCCTAAGTCATAACCACCCGTTGAACGGGAGGTTTGACCAAGCCCTATAAGGGCTAAACTCTTGTGGTAGGCCTCTAAAGAGGGCATCGAAAGGTCTGACAAC
>SFNY01000087.1 GCA_004554085.1 Clostridiales bacterium
TAAGCATCCCCGTGGTTCCCGCTTTCCAGATGACCGCACACTCCGCGGGCGTGGGCGCGGGCATCGCGGTGGAAGTGATTAACATCGATGCCATCGCCCGGATTGAAGACGGTATCAGCTTCGGCGAAACCGGACTTGGCTCTCTGAAGGCAGAGGCGGACTATAAGGCAAGCTTCTATATTCAGGCCGCGGCCGGTTCCACCGGCGGTGTCTCCGTCGCACCGGTCATGGCGCTGAGCTTAAGCTCTGTAAATACCAAGGCGATTGTGGGCAAGCTGGATGGCGCCGTGACCGAGATGTCCGGTGATGTGGTTGTCACCGCAAACACCGAGGCTGTCCGCAAGCTCATCTCCGACGCGAAGGCAGTGGGCAGTCGGGCAGGCGTAGGCGCTGCAGTGGGTCTTTCCATTCTGGACGACTCCGCCGTTGCGGAGCTTAACCGCAGTGTTAAGGCGCAGAGCGTGGGCGTGGCGGCACAGTCCATCAGCCGTATAAGCCAGAATGTCTACGCCAGCGCTCAGGGCGCGGCTCCGTCTCCGGTGATCAGCACCGCCGCTCCTTCCGATATCAAGATCCAGGACTTCACGAATCTGATTGGCGGCACCGGCGATCCCGCTTACGCAACGCCAAGCGCGTCCATGAACCAGGACAGCGCCGCGGAGAACATCAACAAGAATAACGCCGCAGCACTGAGCAATACGGCGGGCACCGTAAACAGCATGTCCGGCAAAAACGGCACCATGACCTCCGACCGTGCCTCCGGCCTGGCAAGTAAGATGCCCAGTATGCAGACCCTCGAGGGCAGCGTGCAGATGGCGGCCTCCATCGCGGCCAATGTTCATTCCAATAAGGCCCTGGCCAGCATCGCCGACGGTGTGACCATTGAGGCCACAGGCGATGTGCGCGTCACCAGCCTCGAGGATACCGACGCCGTCATCTTCGCAGACTCCACCGCCTGCAACAGCACCATCGGTGTGGGCGCGGCAGCGGCTGTCAACTACGTGGAGTATGAGAACAGAGCCTATGTGGGCGCGAAGTCCATCAAGGCTGACAATCTCATTATCCGCGCGGACGTCCTGGAAGCGGAAAACCGCCGCAGCGTGGACGAGGTCATCGCGGAGCTTCTGCGCTACCTCGCGGATACCAACACCGGCAGAGACATTCTTGTTCAGGCTCTTCTCAATGAGAAGGAGGGCAAAGACTCCCTGCTGGACTACTTCACCGAAGAGGAGCGGAACCAGCTCTTTGAGGAGTATGTCAACAGACTCAGCGAAGAGAAACAGCTTACCGACGCGGAGCTGAAGGAGCTTCAGGACAAAAAGGACAGCATCGTGGAGGATATGATCTTTGAGATCATGCTCTCCGATCTGAAGGGCGATCCTCTGGGCACCGTCTCCTCCGGAGCAGTGGCTCTGGCAGACAGTCTGCTCCAGGATCTGGCCGACCTGCTCTTTGACCCCAGCTTCCTTGTAGAGGCTCTGCTGAAGGATCAGGCCGCCGTTTCCAGAATCCGTCAGGAACTGGAAGAAAAGAAGATGGTGGCCACGGTCAGTTTGGATCTGCTTCTGGAAGCCGCCGTTACCGAGCTTACCGTCAAATACGGCAATCCCAGCGAGCTGGAAAATATTGGTAACCGAATCAGCACCTCCGCCGTCTCCGGTACAGGCGCAGCCAACGTGGGCGTGGCAGGCAGCCTTGCTCTGACGTTCCTCAACGCGGACGCGCAGGCCATCCTCTCCGGCCTGGAAGCTCCCGATGCCCAGGACAAGGTGGAGCTGAGCGGTATTCTGGAGCTGTATGCCCAGTCCGCCAACAAGGTCTATACCACCGCTTCCTCCTCCGCCGCCAACAACGGCCTTCCCGTCAAGAACAAGATTGGCAGTCAGATGTTCGGCAAGCGTGTAGGCGTGGGCGCGTCCTTTGCTATGGCCAATGTGGACGCAGCGGCAGAGGCGAGCGTTGGTGAGAACAGAATCGTTACCGCCAGCGCGCTCAGCGCCGAGTCCATTGTTCACAACGACATTGACACGGTTTCCGTTGCCGGTCAGGATCCCATCGGCAGACAGCAGTCTTTCCCCGACTATCAGACTCCTGCCGTCGGAGAGGCTCTGCCCGCGAACCAGACCAGCACCAAGGACATCGCTGTGGATGCCTCCGTGGCCCTCAATCTTGTGAACAACACGGTCACTGCCGCGGTCAATCAGGGCGCGTGCCTGACGCTCAGCGGCGGGAATATCATCAGCACCGCAAGAGTTACCACAAACGAAAAGGGCGAAAATGTCTATGAGCAGGCGAACCTTTACCTGCGCGCCCGTCAGCGCGGTCAGACCTACGCTACCTCCTCCGGCTTTGCCACCGGCGATACTGTCTCGGTGGGAGGATCCGTTGCCGTCAATCTCTCCACTTCCGATGTGAATGCGGAGCTTGACGGGGAGGGAGAGATACGAGGCCGTATTATTGTTGATGCGGAAACTCTGAATGAGGATGAGGCCCAGGCATTTGCCCTGTCCTACGGCGCAAGCCTTGACCGCTATTTCGAGAAAGTCAGAACGGCTCTCAGCATCGCGAACTTCACCGATAACCCCTCTACCGGCATCGTAAACAGCATGGTTATGGGGAAGTTCAACCAAATCTCCGCATCTCGCTATGGTACGGTTGCAAACGGCATTGGCAGCAGCCCCCTGATGACCATGGTGATGAGCGTGCTGGGCCTGAATCTTCCCGCCAGTCCCGCTGTGACCAACAACACCGCAAACCAGGCGCTGCAGGAAGCCGGTGCTGCCGCTCAGAATGCGCCCCGGTTCCCCAGCACCACGGTGAATATTGCCGCGGCTGTGGGTGTCAATGTTACTGCCCATAAGGCCAAGGCCCTGATCAGCGGCAGCTTCCTCGCGGAGAACATTGACGCCAGGGCGGAAAACAGCGCGAACTACCGCGCCTATGCTACCGGTGCAAGCGTTGCGAAGTCTCTCAACCCCCTGGTCAATGCCAATGTGCTCTCCATGGGCGTGGCCGTCAGTGTCAACCACAATGAGGCGGACGCTGCGCTTTCCGGCAATCTCAGCTCCGAAAGCGGCGTCGCGGCCAATGCTATTCTCAGACAGAATCTGGACGGCAAGTTCGCGGGCCTTCTGGCAGCCCAGTCTCTGGCAGGCGCAGTGGGCAGCAAGGGAAATGCCGTGGGCCTTGCGGGCGCCGTGTCCGTGGTCAAGACCTACGGAAAGAGCAGCGCCCGGATTCTCGACGGCTCCGTGGTGAACGGCGGCGACGTGGTGGTGGGCGCCGTGGAAAAGTCCAAAATCGCGGTCAGAGCCGGCGGCATCACCTCCGGCAGCTCCAGCGTGGGCATCGGCGCTTCCTTCGCGCTGATCTATGACGAGAACGTCAATCTTGCCGAAATCGGCGAGGGCGCAACCGTCACCGCCGGCAGCCTGGAAGTCACGGCGGAAAAGCAGCCGGTTACCGCTGATGACTACCAGTTCCCCTTCGACCTCAAGAATCTCTTTACCGTTTCTGACGGAAGCATGGATCAGACCAGCCCCGACAACAAGGGCCTCATCCATCTCAATATCAGCGACGGCAAGAAGGATACCAACGGCAACGAGGAGAACAACAGCATTGAGGTGAATCTCAGCACCGAGATGGTCATGCGTGCCGTGGATATGCTGAACTATCTGGCATCCGTGAACTATTATATGGAGTCCATTGCGGGCGCTGTTTCCGTGGGAACGAATACGAAGGCAGCGGCGGCAGGCGCGTTCTCCATGCTCTTTGCCGGAAGTGATACCACCGCCCGAATCGCCGATGGCGCAGTCATTATCCTTGACGGCGGCAAGGCAACGGTGGAAGCGGTAAGCGGCGTGAACAGCCGTATGATCGGCGGCGCGCTCACCGGCTCCAGCGCTGCAGGCGTGGGCGTGAACATTGCAGGCTTTGACGACAGGAGCAAGGTCAACGCAAGCGTGGGCAGCGGTTCGGCGATCACTGCCTCCGATGACATCAGCGTCAGCGCCGAGGCAAAGAACGATGTTCTCGCGGTCACCGTGGCCGGCGTCCTCAGCGGCGCGGGTGTCAGTTCGGAGTCCGGAGCCATCGGCGGCACGATGGACGTGATCGTCACCGGGAATGAAGTAAGCGCGTCCGTGGGTGACGGCGCAAGCCTTACCTCCACAAATGGCAGCGTCAGCATTCTCGCCAAGAACCTTTCCGATCTGATCCTCGTCTCCACCTCCGTGGATGTGGCGGGCAATGGACCTGCGGCAGGCGGCACCGTTGCGGCCATCGTCTCCGGAAACACCGCTTTTGCCAAAGCGGGAGCGGATACGGTCATCACGGCGGCAAAGGACGTGACGATCCAGGCGGAAAGCGAAGAAAACCTGATCAACATTCTGGCCTCCGCCTCCGGCTCGGGCACCAAGGCAAGCGCGGCGGGCGTTATCGGTGTTCTGGTCAGCCAGAGCGATACCGAGGCAACCGTGGGCAATGGTTCCGTCATCGAAGCGAAGGTCGGCGCGGTCAACGTGCTTGCCCAGGGCGATGTCAAGCAAATTGTCGCCATGGCGGGCCTTGCAGCCAGCGGAAGCAGCCCCGCGGTGGGCGCGACGATCAACGTGGGCGTGTTTGAGCAGACCGTGGCCGCAAGAGTCGGAAACGGTGTAACGCTGAAAGCCTCCGGCCTTGCGGCGGGAAGCAATGTCAATGTGCTTGCCAGCGGGAAAAACCAGACCATTCTGGTGACTGTGGCAGGCTCCGCGGCCGGCGGCTCCGCGATTGCGGGTACTATCCCCGTTGTGATCTCTCAGTCCAAGTTCATCACCGAGATCGGTGACGACAGTGTGGTCTATGCCGGTGACAGCATTGCCATTGCCAGCGATGCGCAGATTGGTATGTATAACGCAGCGGGCAACATAGCGTTCGGCGGCGGCAGCGTGGGCGTGGGCGCAACGGTTTCCACTGTGGTTGTGCAGAACGAGGTTCGCGCCACCATTGGAAACAACGTGACCCTGAGAGCGGCCGCTGTGGGCAATGGCGGCGTGCGGCTTCCCAACCGCGGCGAGAAACGCAGAGGCGTAATTGTCAGCGCCAACGCGGACACCCAGGTGCTGATGGCATCCGTCAGCGGCGCTGCGGGTATCGGAACCGCCGGAGTCAGCGGCGTTGTCAATACGTTGGTACTCAAAAACATCGTCAAGGCCACTGTAGGCGACAACGGTGTCATAGAGGCAGGCTTCTGTGAGGAGGATTCCGAGGAAGCATCCGGCGACGATGCGGAGGCTGCCATAGAAAGCTCCGACGAAACAGACATATATAACCTTGCGGGCGGAATCTCTGCCGGCGGCAGCGCGGGTGTAGGCACCACGGTTGTGACCATGGTTTATGACAAGACCATGGAGGCAAGCGTGGGTATCGGCGGACAGCTGCGCGCAAGCGGCAGCGTCAGGGCAGCGGCGAAGTCCACCGACGATGTGTACCTGCTGGCGCTCAGCTTCGCGGGCGGCGGCACCGCGGCCGTGAGCGTGGGCGCAAGCGCCCTGGCCTTTGAGAACGATCTGCTTGCCACCCTCGGCGGAAGCGTGACTGCTGCCGGGAATGTGGACGTGACCGCGAAGAGCAGCACCGATCTGTTCAACGTGGCGGCAGCCATTGCGGGCAGCGGCACCGCGGCGGTCACCCCTGTGGCGGTGGTCACCTGGTTTGACGGCAGCACCGTGGCGGAATTTGCCGAAGGCGCGGTGATCCGGGCAGGCGGCAATGTGACCCTGGCGGCGGATTCCGAGGAATTTATCACTTCCGACGCGGCGGGCGTCAGCGTCAGCGGCGCGGCATCGGTCTCCGGAACGGTGGATATCCTCATCTCCGATCAGGTCACCCGTGCCCAGGCGCAGAAGAACGTGTCCATTACCGCGAAAAAGCTGGATATCTCCGCGCTGGATGATTCCCAGATCCTCGCAATTGCGGCTACCGGGGCATTCAGCGGCACCGCAGCGGTGGGCGTGACGGCAGTTGTCAGTGTGCTGCACAACACCGTTACCGCCGGTATGATCGGCGGCGAGGCGGGAAAGAACGATGTCAATATCCATGGCACCGTGAACGTTCTGGCCGATGCGAAACGGGATGTGCTCAGCTACGCGGGCTCCACGGCAGCCAGCGCCGGTGCGGGCGTCGGCACCACCATCATGGTCACCGTTGCAGGCGGCAAGCTGTCTCAGGATTCCTCCGACGCTCTGCTCATGAGCGGAGACCGCCTCACGCAGGAAGAGTATGATGCCCTGAGTGAAGATG
>SFNY01000088.1 GCA_004554085.1 Clostridiales bacterium
CAGCGCATGAGCATGCGCCTGGGCATCAAAATGACGGAAAGTGCCCGCCGCATATTGAATGGAGAGAGCTTGTCATGAAACAGTACCCACTCTACGATGCGCAAATGGAACATGAATCCTGCGGCGTTGGCGCCGTGGTGGATCTGTCCGGACAAAGGAGTCATAAGACGGTTTCGGACGCGCTGACGATCGTGGAGCGCCTGGCACACCGCGCCGGCTGCGATGCCCTGGGAACCACGGGCGACGGCGTGGGCGTGCTGACGCAGCTTCCCCACGCTCTGTTCGCCGCCTGGGCCGCAGAGAACGGTTGGAAGCTGGGGGATGTCGGCGATTATGGCGTTGGCATGCTCTTTGTTCCCGAAAACCTGGAAATGGAACAGGTTCGTGCGGCGATGGAAGCTGCCGCCGCGCAGGAGGGACTGCGCCTGATCTGCTGGCGCGACGTGCCCTGCCGCCCGGAGATCCTGGGCGAGGGCGCGAGGGGCACGATGCCGGCCATCGCGCAGTGCTTTGTCGAGCGTCCCGAGGATGTCCAACAGGGCCTGCCCTTCGATCGCAGGCTGTACGTGCTGCGCCGCAGCTTTGAAAAGAAGAGCACGGGGGCATATGTGTGCTCCCTGTCCAGCCGCACCATCGTCTACAAGGGAATGATGCTGGTGACTCAGCTGCGCACCTTCTACGATGATCTGCGCAACGCGGACTACACCTCTGCGCTGGCGATGGTGCACTCCCGCTTCTCCACCAACACCGAGCCCAGCTGGCCCAAGGCCCATCCTCACCGGATGCTGCTGCACAACGGCGAGATCAACACCATTCGCGGAAACGCCGACCGCATGCTGGCCCGCGAAGAGACCATGCACTCCGATGCTCTGGAGAAGTGCATGGAGAAGGTCTATCCCGTGGTGCAGGTGGGCGGCTCGGATTCCATGATGCTGGACAACACCATGGAGTTCCTGACGATGAACGGCATGCCGTTGCCGCTGGCGGGTATGGTGCTGCTGCCGGAGCCCTGGCAGGGCAAGTCCTATGACACGCCCTGGAAGGATCTGTACCGCTACTATGCCACCATGATGGAGCCCTGGGACGGCCCCGCCGCGGTGCTCTACTCCGACGGCGACGTGGTGTGCGCGTCGCTGGACCGCAACGGCCTGCGCCCCATGCGCTGCACGCTGACGAGGGACAATCGCCTGATCCTGTCCTCCGAGGCGGGCGTGCTGTACGAGGAGAACGAGAACATCGTGCGCCGCTGGCGGCTGCGCGCAGGCGATCTGCTGATGGCGGATCTGCGCTCCGGACGCTTTGCCGGGGCGGAGGAAATTAAGAAAGAGTTCGCCGGGGTGCTTCCCTACGGAGATTGGCTTCGCAGGGGCGTGCACACCCTGGGCGATCTGAAGCAGCCCGCCCGGCGGGCGAAGGAATATTCGGATTCGGAGCGCACGCAGCTGTGCAAGGCCTTCGGATTTACCCACGAGGACGTGCGGGACGTGCTGATGGCCATGGCGGAAAAGGGCGGCGAACCCATCGCGTCCATGGGTGCGGACGAGCCCATCGCGGCGCTGTCCCGCAGGCACCCGCCGCTGTCCTCCTACTTTAAGCAGCGCTTTGCGCAGGTGACCAACCCGCCTATCGACGCGCTGCGCGAGAAGCTCAAGACGGACTGCTCCGTCTACGTGGGCGACGACGGCAACCTGCTGGAGCCCACGGCGGAGAACTGCCGCGTGCTGGAGCTGGAGACCCCGATTCTCACCTGTGCGGAGCTGGAGCAGATTCGTGAGATGGAGCTGCCGGGCTTCCAGGTGGAGACCGTCTCGCTACTTTACGACCGCAAAACCTCGCTGGAGGACGCGGTGGAGGGCATGTTCAATGCCTGTGACGCGGCCTACGAGGGCGGCGCGAACGTGGTGATCCTCTCGGATCGTGGCGTGGACAGGGAGCACATGGCGATTCCCTCGCTGCTGGCGGTGTCCGCACTGGAGCAGCACCTGATCCGCAGCAAGCGCCGCACGGCGGTGTCCGTGATTCTGGAGAGCGGCGAACCCAGGGACACCCACCAGCTGGCCGCATTGATCGGTTACGGCGCGCGGGCGGTGAACCCCTACCTTTCTCAGGCCTGCATCGCCGACCTGTGTGCGAAGGGTGCGCTGAAGCTGGACGCGGACGCGGCCATCGCCAATTACAACAAGGCCCTGACCGCAGGCATCCTGCACATCGCCTCCAAGATGGGCGTTTCCACCATTCAGGCCTATCAGAGCGCGCAGCTCTTCGAGTGCATCGGCCTGGATCACGATCTGGTGGACAAGTACTTCACCAATACCCCCTGCCGCCTGAGCGGCGTGAATCTTGCGCATCTGGAGGAGGCCGTGCGCTGGCACCACGATCACGCCTTCGTGACCGACGGCGCGGACCTCGACCCGACGCTGGACAGCGTGGGCCTGCACCGACTGCGCACCGGCAAGCTGGCGGAGGAGCACCTCTACACGCCGGAGGTGGTGCACACGCTGCAGCAGGCCGTGTGGAACGACGATTACGCGCTGTTTGAACGCTACAGCGACCTCATCCTGAAGGACGGCTCCCGAACCATCCGTTCGCTGCTGGACTTCCGCTTCGAGGACTGCGCGGAGATTCCGTTGGATGAGGTGGAGCCCGCGAGTGAGATCGTGCACCGCTTCAAGACCGGCGCGATGTCCTACGGTTCCCTCTCGCAGGAGGCGCACGAATGCATGGCGGAGGCCATGAACCACATCGGCGGCAAGTCCAACACCGGCGAGGGCGGCGAGCTGCCGGAGCGCTTCGGCACGAAGCTCAATTCCGCCATCAAGCAGGTGGCCTCGGGACGCTTCGGCGTGACGGAGGAGTACCTGCTCTCCGCAAACGAAATCCAGATCAAGATGGCCCAGGGCGCAAAGCCCGGCGAGGGCGGCCATCTGCCGGGTGCAAAGGTGAAGCCGTGGGTTGCGCGCACGCGCTGCTCCACGCCGGGAATCTCGCTGATCTCCCCGCCGCCGCACCACGACATCTACTCCATCGAGGACCTGGCGCAGCTGATCTACGATCTCAAGTGCGCCAACCGGGACGCGCGCATCTCCGTGAAGCTGGTCTCAGAGACCGGCGTGGGCACGGTGGCCTCGGGCGTCGCCAAGGCCGGCGCGCAGGTGATCCTGATCTCCGGCGGCGAGGGCGGCACGGGCGCTGCACCGCTGACCTCCATCCACGGCGCGGGACTTCCCTGGGAGCTGGGTCTTGCGGAGGCGCATCAGGTGCTGTGCAAGAACGGCTTGCGCGAGATGGTCGCGCTGGAGACCGACGGCAAGCTGATGACCGGACGCGACGTGGCCGTGGCCATGCTGCTGGGCGCGGAGGAATTCGCCTTCGCAACTGCGCCGCTGGTGACCATGGGCTGCCGCATGATGCGCGTCTGCAGTCTGGACAGCTGCCCCTTCGGCATCGCCACCCAGAATCCGGAGCTGCGCAAGCGCTTCATCGGCAAGCCGGAGTACGTGGAACGCTTCATGTTCTTCGTGGCCGAGCAGCTGCGGAGCATCATGGCAGGCTTAGGCGCGCGCAGCGTGGACGAGCTGGTGGGCCGCGCCGATCTGCTAAAGATCAAGGACGAGAGCCCGCTGGATCTGACGGAACTTACTGCATTCTCCGAGAACCGCCACTGCATCAAGCAGAAGGCCTTCGATTTCAAGCTGGACAGCCGCGCGGATGCATCCCTTCCGCAGGATCACGCCGTGCTGCGCAACACCGACCGCAGCTTCGGCACCCTGCTGGGCGCGGCCATGCTGAAGGCGCAGCCCCATGGTCAGCAGCGGACGCTGGACGTGCAGGGCTGTGGCGGACAATCCTTCGGCGCATTCCTGCCGCAGAATCTGGCGCTGCGGCTCACCGGCGAAGCCAACGACTATCTGGGCAAGGGCCTCTCGGGCGGCACCATCGCCGTCTGTCCGCCGGATGACGGCAGTTGGAACAGCGGCGACGCGCTGATCGGCAACGTGGCGCTCTACGGCGCGACGAAGGGCGAGGTCTACATCGCGGGCACCGCGGGCGAGCGCTTCTGCGTGCGCAATTCCGGCGCAACCGCCGTCGCGGAGGGCGTGGGCGACCACGGCTGCGAGTACATGACCGGTGGACGCGCGGTGATTCTGGGCAGCGTGGGTGACAACTTCGCGGCGGGTATGTCCGGCGGACTGGCCTATGTGCTCGACGAGACCGGCGAGCTGGAGGGACGGCTCAACCGGACGATGGTCGGCGTGGAGGCGGTCTCCGGCGAGGGTGCGCAGGAGCTGCGCGGCATCCTGGAGAACCACCTGAAGTGGACTGGCTCCCCGAAGGCGAGGGCGATTCTCGATGACTTCGAGGCGTGCCTGAGCAAATTCAGGCTGATTATCCCCACCGAATACAAGAAGCTGCTGGAAGGAAGGTGAGCGCATGGGAAAGGCGACAGGTTTTCTGGAATACGAGCGCTTTGAAAATCCCTTCCGACCGGAGGCGGAGCGCATGCAGGACTTTGAATTCCTGCACACCCTTTGCACGGACGAACAGCGCCGCGAGCAGGCGGCCCGCTGCATGAACTGCGGCGTGCCCTACTGCCAGTCGAACTACGGCTGTCCGCTGCACAACCTGATCCCGGAGTGGAACGATCTGCTCTACCGCGGGGAGATCGAGGAGGCCATCCGCCGCCTGACCAAGACGGCCAGCTTCCCCGAATTCACGGGTCGCGTGTGCCCGGCGCTGTGCGAAAAGGCGTGCATGCTGGCCGACCACGGCTCCGTCACTACCCGCGACGACGAGCTCTATCTGATTGAAGAGGGCTTCCGCCGGGGACTGATTCAGCCCCGCATCCCCGCCGTGCGCACAGGAAAGCGCGTGGCGGTGGTGGGCTCCGGCCCCTCTGGCCTGGCGGCGGCGGACGTCCTGAATCGCCGTGGACACAGCGTCACCGTCATCGAGCGGGCGGATCGTCTTGGCGGACTGTTGCAGTACGGCATCCCGAACATGAAGTTGCCCAAGGAGGTCGTGGCGCGCAGGATCCGACTGATGGAGGCGGAGGGCGTGAGCTTCCTGCTGAACACCGAGGCGGACGCGCAGGTCATCGCGGGCTACGACGCGGTTGTGCTCTGCGGCGGCGCGCGCCGTCCCAGGGGACTGGGCGCAGCGGGCGAGAACGCGCAGGGCGTGCACTTCGCGGTGGATTACCTCACCGAAGCCACCAAGGCGCTGATGGACGGCAGGAAGCCGGGGATCACCGCCGAAGGAAAGCACGTCATCGTCGTGGGCGGCGGCGACACGGGCAACGACTGCGTGGGCACCTGCCTGCGCCAGGGCTGCGCATCGGTCACCGAGCTGGAGCTGATGCCCGCCGCACCGGTGGAGCGCCTGAAGAACAACCCCTGGCCCGAGTGGCCGCGCACGCTGCGCACCGACTACGGCCAGCTGGAGGCCGCCGAAAAGCAGGGCGGCGATCCCCGAATCTTCGAGACCAGCGTGCAGCGCGTGCTGACGGATGACGCGGGCGCCATTCGCGGCGTAATCGTCGCCCACATGCAGCGCAACGCCGAGGGCCGGTTTGTTCCGGAGCCCGGCAGCGAGCGCGAGCTGCCCTGCGAGCTGCTGCTGATCGCGGCGGGCTTCCTGGGCTGCGAAACGAAGGCGGCAGAGGCCTTCTCGCTGAAGCTCACGCCCCGGGGCGTGCCGGAGACCGAGCGGGGCCACCGCATCGCGCCCGGACTGTACGCCGCCGGAGACATGCGCACGGGTCAGTCGCTGGTGGTGCGCGCCATCGCGGACGGCAAGGCCGCCGCGGAGGAGATCGACGCGGATCTGATGGGCTGACACAACTTCACAGAGGCAGGACAAGGGAGTCTTGACAAAGCCGAAAGGCGGTCAAGGCCCCCTTTTTCTGATATAGATCGGAACTGAGGGAAGGATGGGATATTATGACGTACAGTTCTGTCAACACGATTTGGGTACTGCTGGGAGCTGCACTGGTGTTCTTCATGCAGGCGGGCTTCTCCATGTGTGAGGCCGGCTTCACCCGGGCGAAGAATACCGGAAACATCCTGATGAAAAACCTGATGGACTTCTGCATCGGCACGCCGATGTTCTGGCTGGTGGGCTTCGGC
>SFNY01000089.1 GCA_004554085.1 Clostridiales bacterium
CTGACCCATCTGCAGGCCGGGCTGCCAGAGGAACTGGCCGTTGCCGTCCTTCAGCTTGCGGATGGCCTTGATGGTCTGGTCGTTGAACAGGAAGATGGCACGCTTGCGGTAGGGAGCCTTCAGGGAGTAGACGAGATCGATCAGCTCGTCGGCAGTGATTGCGGTGGCGCTGGCGGCGGTCACGCCGGTGGCTGCGCCGTTGCTTTCGTGCAGCATGCCGATGGGCTTGCCTGCACCGTCGCCGGTAATGAAGGCGGCTTCCTCGGCATCGCCCACGCGGCGGGCAAATTCGGTGGCGATGTAGCTCTCCACATCGAACACACTGTCCTGCAGCAGCTCATCGGAGACCTTGATGATGGAGGCCACCTTGTGCGCGCCAAGGGTGATCTGGCCGAAGCTGTCGTCGCTCTCGGGGATGACGCCCTCCTCATCGACCCAGCTGGCAGTACCGTGGGAGGCGACCAGCGGGATCTTGCGGTCACCGGAGGAAGTGCGGATCACCTTGCACAGGGAGCGCAGCTTGTTCTCTTCCTCCAGCGCCTGGATCAGCGTGTGCTCGTATTCGTCCGGGCAGAGGTAGCCGCCCTCGCTGTCGGTGCCGATCTGAAGCGCATTGTAGACGGTGTAGCTGGCACTGCGGTCGCGCACCATCCTCCAGAATGCATCCCGGTACTCGTCGGACGCGCGGCCCTGCTTGCCCGGAACGTTCTTCTCGGGACGGGAGGTCAGTGCCTCGCTGGTGGGGGCGTTCAGCTCACGCTCCAGGCGATCTACGCGCTCCTGACGGTCGATGGCCGCGCCAAAATTGTCGAGTTCCTGTTCCATGCGCTCGTAGGTGGCAGTATCCTCGGCAGACATCATGCCGTTTTCATCTGCGTGCTCGTTCAGAAAGGCCTTCGCCCTGTCCCACAGCTCGCCGCGCTTCTGTCTCATTTCAGCAATCTTACTCATACAGAAATTCCTCCTTTTAATGTCGGGATTTGATCAGCTCCAGTCGTTTATGGAGCTGTGCAACGGGTACGCCGGGATCAACCGGCTGGACAACAGGTTCCTCGGGGATGACTTCGGTCGCAGGTGCTTCGGATGCATCCTCGGGCGCAGCGGCAACGGCAGCAAGCGCACCGGCGCTTTTGTCGTGTCGCTCCAGCCTTGCCCGGGATCGGTCGAACCACATCTTCACCCGAGCTTCAGCATCCTTCAGCACGACCGTGCGGTCTGCCGCTGCGTCGATGACGCCGCTCCCCACGTCGACGATGCCGTCCACGAAGCCGTCTGCGCAGGCCTGATGGGAATCCATCCACGTGGTCTTGGACATCATGGCGGACACGTCGTCGCGGCTCCTGCGACAGCGGCGGCAGTAGACATTCAAAATGCTCTCCTTGCACGCCCGGAGCTGCTCGATGGCATCCATCAGGTCGCGCTCATTGCCGCATGCAAAGACGCTGGGATCGTGGATCATCCACATGGAGCCGGGCGTCATCTCCAGCCTGTCCGCCGCCGTCGCCAGCACGGTGGCAGCAGAAGCGGCTGTGCCGGAGATGATGATGTGCACATCGCCCGGATAGGCGCGCACATCGTCGTACATCCGCACAGCCGCATTGCAGGAGCCGCCGTAGCTGTTGAGAATGATACGGACGGGCTGCTGATGATCCTCATCCTCTGCGAACAGCTGCTCGTGGAGCATGTCCGGGGTGATCTCGTCACCGTACCAGACGTCCTCATCGATGTAGCCGTTCAGGTTGATAACTCTCAAGATTTCACCTCCTCGCTTTGCGCCCAGACGATGCCCGCAAGAACAAAAAAGACACACGGCACAGCAACGCTGTTTCCGTATGCCTTATACTCGGCTGCATCGGAGCCGGGCGCGGATAACCATTTGACTATTGCCTTCCGACTGCGCACCCTGTCGGGCTTGCCGTTTACGGCGTCCCATTCGCGGAAGATCTCCGTCCATAGGAGGATTTCCTCCTCTGAAGGATCATGGTTTTCCAGATCCTTGCACCAGCCGTCCGGGTAGCCCTGCAGTCGGCAGCATTCGTCCGGTGTGAGCCGCCTGACCAGATACTCTCCGGCAGGTCTGCCAACGACGGGCGGATCCTTCCAGTCCCTCGCCAGAAGTGCAGGCGTCATTTCTTCGGTCGAAACAAAAAAGCCCACATTCATGGCGCAGACAGCGTGGCGGTCGATGGTGTTGGACGTGAAGGATGCATCCTGTACGGGAGTGACAACCATCATGCCGCCCTGATTGCAGCAGGGAGAACCGCCGTTGCAGTCAAGGGTGCGGCTGGTTTCGGCTTCATAGATGCCGCTGTGCGGATTGTCGGACAGCATGGCGTTGCTCTGATCGGCTGACATGCCAAAGACCAGCGGCACATTGTTGCCGCCCGTTCCCATCCGGGAACAGAGCGTCTGGCAGATCCCGTCATCCCTGACCCTGATGCGACTGTCCGTAGGATTGAACTCAATGGCCACACCGGGCGTGACTCCGGCACGGAGCGTAGGGCTTTCTTCCTCACGGTAGCCGATGCTTCGGCTGTCTGCGCTGTGCTCGGTACAGAAGCCGGATGCGCCCATGATGCAGGGCGGATGATGGGCTTCTGCCCGGAGGGTGGAAGTCATCTCATGGGTGACATCCATGCGACTGCCGCCCTGATCGTTCAGACATATCGCCTGCCCCCTCGCCTGAAGGCGGGTCGCAGGCACGGACGGCTTATCCTGCGGAACGCTCGTCCTAGTCGGGGCTATCGCCCCTCCCTCAGAAGCGCTTGTCTCTCCAAAGCCCTCCGCAGCACCTCGGGCAGCTCCTTGCCGCGCTTCTTCGCCCGGCGGAGTATACCCTGACAGGCCTTCGGACTCAAAGAGTACCTTTCCGGCACATTGTCCATCAAGATCGAGGACAGCAAATATGCGTTTCCGTCTTTGTGCGACTCCCCAACCCTTCGAGGCATCGAGGACTCTCCAGGCGAGAGAATAATCGTCTCCCATGATCTCGCCGGCAGGCAGCCATCGGGAGCTTTCAGGCATAGGAACATCTGCCGATTCGTCCTTGATGCGGATGAGGCTTTCGAGGACTTCCCGGAAATCGCGCCCATCTGCCGAGGACAGGGCGCCCGGCACGTTTTCCCAGACAGCCCAGCGCGGGTATCTCCCATTGGTCTTGCACCTCATTTCTGTGATGATTCGGATTGCTTCGCGGAACAGGCCGGAACGCGCGCCGTCCAGTCCGCTGCGCTTGCCGGCGATGGACAGATCCTGACAGGGGGAACCGAAGGTGATGATGTCTACCGGCTCCAGATCGCCTCCGTTCAGCTTGCTCACATCGCCGTAATGCTTCATGTCGGGCAGTCGTTTCTGCGTGACGCGCACAGGAAACGGCTCAATCTCGGAGGCCCAGACGGGAATGATGCCCGCCTGAATACCGGCCAGTGGAAAACCGCCGATGCCGTCAAAAAGACTGCCCAATGTCAGTTGGTTCAAGGTGCGCTTACTCCTTTCGTTTTCTGCCGCTTCCGGGGTGTGCTGTTCTCAGCAGTAGGCGCTTCTTCTTGCTCCGGTGTTTCTTCTTCCGTCTGCACAGCGGATGCTGCAGCAAGGAATGCTGTGATGCCAGCCAGATTGACCGGGATCATATTGCCGTTGACCAGATAGGTGTTGCCGCCTTCTTCGTCCGACATGGGGTTCATGTTCTCCAGCTCCCGGATGTCGTTGGCGCTCATCCATCCGTTCTGCCTTGCAATGGCATAGCCCTCCATACGACTCTTGTAGTCGCCGCGCATCAGACCGTCCATATTGAACTGCACATAAAAGCGCCCCTTCTCCTTTTCGGAGAAAAGAGCGCGGTTGATGGCCTGTTCGATACGAACCAGCCATGGGCGGATGGTATGGACGGCAAAGTCGATGGACTGATGCTCGATATTGGAGAAGGTCGCCCGATCCAGATCCCCGATCATATGCGGAGGTACACGGAAGATACGGCAGATCTCGCTGACCTGAAACTTCCGCGTCTCCAGAAACTGTGCTTCATTGTTCGGCAGGCTCAGAGGTACAAAGGTCATGCCTTCTTCCAGCACAGCGACACGGCTGGCGTTGGAGGAACCTCCGTAGGCGGCGTTCCAACTGGCTCTGAGTGCAGCCGGGTCTCTGACCGTGTTCGGATGCGTCAGGATACCGCTGGGGCGTGCGCCATTGGAGAAGAACTTGCTGCCGTATTCCTCGGCTGCAATCCCCAGACCGATGGCGGATTTTTCAAGCGCAATGGGGCTGTAGCCCATCACACCGTCAAAGCCCAGACCCGGAATGTGCAGCACATCCCTCTGGTCGAGCAGCCATCGCTTGCCGTCGCTGGTGGTGTATGTGTAGGTTAGCAGACCTCCGGCATCGCGATCAACCTCCATTTTATCCGGCAGAAGCGGATAGATGCTGTCGATCTTGTCCCTGCCTGTACGGATGATCTGGCAGTAGGCATTGCCGTACAGCAGAAGATGCGCCATCATTGTTTCCCGCAGGATGAATGAGGTCATTTCCTTGTTCGGCTCATCGTGGATCAGCCGGTACAGCGGATGCTCGGTCGCTTTTCGACTTCCGTTTTCCGTCGATTCGTACACATGAAACGGAAGGCTGGCGATGGTTTCCGAGATGACACGGACACAGGCGTATACGGCGGATACCTGAATGGCCGAAGATGGATTGACAGCCTTGCCGGATGCGCTGGCGCCGAAATAGAAGGTCGGTGCGGAGGATACCGCATCCTGGGGCTTGTCCCGCGCACGGAACATACGGGCAAATGGATTCTTCACGGTTCTCACTTCCTTTTCACAGGCCGCATCCTGTCTTGTGATCGTGGCAGTCCTTGCAAAGCGGCTGCCAGTTGGAGCGATCCCAAAACAGAACGGGATCACCCCGGTGCGGAATGATGTGGTCAACAACCGTGGCAGGCGTCAGCTTGCCGTTTTCTCTGCATTTTGCGCAGAGCGGATTCTTTTTGAGAAACTGCGCCCGGGCAGACCGCCATTTGCTGTCATAGCCCCTCTCATAAGCATTCTCCCGGGCGTACAGCTTGCGATGAACTTCGCAGTATGTGCCGTCGGACAGATTCGGACAGCCGGGATGCCTGCAGGGGCGCTTCGGTTTTCTGGGCACGAAATCACCTCACAATACCAGCAGTCCGCGATGGTTGTAGATGGAATCTCCTGTGTTCAGGTTCTTCATAGCCCGGTCAAGCGCCATAACGAGGGCAACCGCGCCGTCAACCTTTTCGGTGGATTTCTCCTTATCCAGCTTCAGATTGCCGGCGGGGTCTGTGCGAACGTATGCATTATCCATATTCCATCGCAGAACAGGATGCCCGCCGTGTGCCAGCTTGTGTTCCAGCACAATGCGCATCAGTTCCTTGGTCGGAGGAGACATGTCCTTGAAGCCCTGTCCGAAGGGAACCATCGTAAAGCCATCATCCTCCAGCGTCTGAACCATCATGGTCGCGTTCCATCTGTCGTGGGCAATTTCACGGATGTTGTACCGTTCACCCAGCTGGCAGATGAACTGCTCGATGAAGCCGTAATGCACGACGTTGCCCTCGGTGGTCTTGATAAAGCCCATCCGTGCCCACTGGTCATACGGCACGTGATCGCGTCGCACGCGCAGGGACAGCGTGTCCTCCGGAAGCCAGAAATAAGGAAGAACCCAATAAGGCTCCTCCTCGGAGGTCGGCGGGAATACCAGCACCAGCGCCGTAAGGTCAGAGGTGCTGGAAAGATCGAGTCCTGCATAACAGGCACGGCCTTCCAGCCAATACGGGTCCACAGTCCATCCGCATTCATCCCATTTATCCATGGGCATCCAGCGAACAGACTGCTTGACCCACTGGTTGAGACGCAGCTGGCGGAACATGTTCTCATCAGCGGGCGTCTCCAAAGCCTTCCTGTACGCGTCCCGGACTTTGTCTATT
>SFNY01000038.1 GCA_004554085.1 Clostridiales bacterium
GACCCCGGAACCCACACTCGAACCCACCCCTGAGCCGACCCCGGAACCAACTCCCGAATCCACCCCGGAATCTACGCCGGAGCCGACCCCGGAACCCACACTCGAACCCACCCCTGAGCCGACCCCGGAACCAACTCCCGAATCCACCCCGGAATCTACGCCGGAGCCGACCCCTGAACCCACACCCGAACCCACGCCCGAACCCACGCCCGAACCGACACCGGATCCCACCCCCGTGCCGGAGGTGCTTTCCGAGCTGCGCGTGGATGTGCGGGCGAACGCCGCCGGGGCCTTCGAGGGCGAGGAGATCGGCGCGTGCGCATTTGTCAGCGGCGGACTTGCGCCGTACAGCGTACAGCTCACGGTGGAGACCGGCGAAAACGTGCTTGCGGAGCAGACGATTGCGCTTGAAGCCGGGGGCAGCGCGTCCATCTGTGCGGCGGCGGTCTACGGCACGGCGTGCTTCACGGCGACCGTCACCGATGCGCTGGGCGGCGAAGTCTCCGGCAGCGCGCAGACCAGGGTCGCCCGGCACGCGTCCGAGACCCGCGCCCAGTGGGAGACCAGCGTCCGGGGCGTGCAGCTGAGCGGCGACTGGCGGGAGGATGTGCCGGCTGTCGCGCGCACCCAGCTGGGCTATCGCGAGAGTGACTGCGATTTCATCATCGATGCGGAGGGCAATGCGAAGGGCTACACCCGCTACGGCGACTGGTACGGCGCGGACTACGACGACTGGTGCGCGATGTTCGTGGCCTTCTGCCTGCACTATGCGGGTATCTCCCGGAGTGAGGTTCCCTGGGACGCAAGCTGCGAACGCTTCCGGGGGAACCTGCGCTCCCGGGGCGCGTACGTGCGCGCGGACGAGCACGATCCGCAGCCCGGCGACCTGATCTTCTTCCGGGACGCGGACGGCAACGGCGCGGGGCACATGGGCGTTGTGACGGGCGCGAACGGCTCCACGGTGCGCACCATCGAGGGCAACTCCGCCAACCAGGTGCGCGCGCAGAGCTATTCCCTGCGCGACAGGGACATCCTGGGCTACGGTGACACCGCCGAACTGATGCGCCAGGCGGGTGTTCTCGGAGAGGAAGCGGAGGAAATTGATGCCACCCCGACTCCGGCAACCAGCGCGGAGCCTGACATAACCCCGACTCCGGCACCCAGCACCGCGCCTGACACCACCCCGGCCCCGGTGATCGACGCGGGCGGAACCGTGCTGGTGGAACCCAGCAGCTTCGTGCCCGTCGAAAGGCAGCTCTACGAATCCACCGCTTCGCTGCGGCTCGATGGCAACGCGGACAGCGTGCAGGACGCGACCCTGCCCCAGTTCGGCAGGCTGGAGCTCAGCGCCAGCGGCTCCGGCAGCGCCCAGTGGCAGATTCTGCTGCCCGGCGCGCAGGTCTGGGTCGACGTGGCCGGGGAGACCTCCCCCACCCTGAGCCTGACCTATGCGAAGGTGCGCAGCCTGCTGTCCGGCGGCACGGTGCGTCTGCGCTGCGCCTTTGGAAGCGGGGCTTCCGCCGCGTACAGCGCCACCGCGCGCGTCGCCGTGAGCTACGGCGCGGCGGAGACGGACGCTGCTGCCGCTGTCCCTGCGGTGATGGGCCTGCAGCGCAGCGCGCCTGTGGCGTACGCGTCGGAGGAACCGACCCCGACCTACACCGCCGTCATCAATTACGTGTTTGCCAGCGGCGAGATCGTGGCGGAGCCCTACACCGCGACCCTCGCGGTGGGCTCGGATTTCTCCGCTGAGGTGCCCAATCCCACCATCCTGGGCTACCTGCCCTACGTGGACGGCGCGACGGAGAGCGCCGCCAGCGTTCAATTGAACATCACGAACATCCAGGCGGACGTGACCCACACCGTCGTCTACCTTCCGACCAACGTGGATTACACCGTCATCCACTACCGGCAGAACCTGGGCGACGACAGCTACGCCGAGTACGAGCGCGAGACGAAGCAGGGCCTGACCGGCTCCAGCGTGCCGGACGCGGCGAAGTCCTACGCCGGCTTCTACGCCCTGCTGTACGACCGCCCCGCCATCGCGGCGGACGGCTCCACCGTAGTGGAGGTCTACTACGACCGCTGCTATTACCTGATGAACTTCAATCTGGGCGGCGGCTACGGCGTGGAGCCCATCTACGCCCGCTATGGAGCACCCATCGGGGACGTGGGCGAACCCACCCGGGCGGGCTACAGCTTCGAGGGCTGGTCGCTGAACGGCGCGGCGACGGCGCTGCCTGCCACCATGCCCGCGGAGAACCGCAGCTATGCGGCAATCTGGAAGGTAAATGACGCCGCAAGGCTTACCGTGGTCTTCTGGGGCGAGAATGCGGACGACGAGGAATACAGTTACATTAAATCCTCCGAGGTCTACGTCCAGCCCGAGACGGAGTTCACCTACGACGAGGGAGGCGCGCTGGTCTGCGTGCTGGAGGCGCACGCGCACAGCCTCAGCGCTTGCTATGCGCTGAGCTGTGCGCAGCAGGAGCATGCCCATTCCGAGGAATGCTATGCCTGCGGAATAACGAGCCACACCCACGATACCGGCTGCTATGTGGGCGTGGGATACAGGCGGAACAGTCCGCCGAACGGCGCTCCCGGAGATCCGGCAAGCGGCCAGGTCTATGAGGGCAACCGAGGAAGGAAGTACATTTACATCGGGGGCGCATGGTATGGCTATACCGGCGCAAGCGAGGGCGGAAGCATTGCGCCAGTCACCTGCGGCATGGAGGAAAATGCCCATGTGCACAGCGATGCGTGCCTGGGATGCGGCAAAACGGAGCACGTCCACAGCGTGGAAAACGGCTGCTATCATCTGATCTGCGGCAAGGCAGAGCATCTCCACACTTCGGCTTGCTACATGAACGGCGCGGGCCTGGATTCCAATCTGTGGACCTTCGTTCGCTCCGAAACCGTCACGGTTGCTCCGGACGGTTCCAGCGTCGTGAATGTTTACTATGACCGCACCAGCTTCACGCTGACCTTCAGGGCGAACGATCGGACCGTTGCGACGATCACGGAAAAATGGGGCGCGGACATCTCCGGCGAGTTCAACAAGCCGCCCTTCAGCACGACGTACAATGGCCGCGCGTGGGAGTGCACGGAGAGCTCCAAGTATGGCTACGCCCTTCAGACGCTGGACAGGATGCCACAGTTTGACGCGACGTTTGTGCTGTACAATCAGTCCAGTGAAACGCTCAAGACGATCTACTACTACGTGGAGAACGTCGGCGCGAACGTCCCGGAGGACAGCTGGCCGACCGGCGCGGCGGGCTTCACGCTCCTCAAGACCGTTCAGACGTACTTCAACTATGCCACCTACGAGGAGGAGTATCACGAGATCGACGGCTTCACGCGCTACCCCGCCAAGGTCGCGGGCTTTAACAACGACAATCAGAAGAATTTCTCCAACAATGCGCTCGAGCTGTACTATCTGCGCAACGACTACGTCCTGACTTTCAACGACGGATTTGAGAATGTGCGTTCGGAGACGGTTCAGTATCAGGCTCCGCTGGGCGCGTACAGCGATTACATGCCCGAGGTTCCCGCCGCGTATGAATCCGGTTCGGTCAGCTTCGGAGGCTGGTATCTGAATCCCGAGTGCAATGGCGAGGAATATGTGCTGGGTGCGCACACCATGCCGCTGGGCAACCTGCTGCTCTACGCCCGGTGGAGGCCGGTCACGCATACGGTTTCCTTCTATCTGAACCGGGAAGCCTGGGAGGCGGGCGAACAGCTCGAGGGCTACGAACCCAGCAGCGTGCTCCATGGCGCGCTGCTGGGCGAGGTGGAGCCTCCCGCGAACGGCGACTACGTCTTTGTGGGCTGGTTCTTCATGGACGGCGGCGCGGAGAAGGCCTTCGATCCCGAAAATATGCCCGTCACCGGCGATCTGGAGATCTACGGCAAGTGGAGTTCCAACACGCTGAAGCGCTACTCCGTCCATTACAGGCTTCAAGGCACGGATACCGATGTGGCCGATCCCACCCTGGGCAGCGCCCTCGCAGGAAGTACCCGAACCTTCGCGGCGAAGGGCGGCGATGCGCTGTATCCGGCCTACCGGAGCGGCTACTTCCCCACCGTCCGCAGCCACTCCATCACGCTGGACGTCGAAAATGACGCAAGCAACAGCTACACCTTCTGGTATGTGGAGAGGGATGCGGTGCCCTACACGGTGCGGTATCTGGACGCGGACACCGGCGAGCCCGTCGCGGCGGAGAAGACCGTCTCCGACAACCGTCAGGCGGTGGTCACGGAGAGCTTCGTCCCGGTCAGCGGCATGCTGCCCGACGCGTACCAGAAGCGCCTGGTGGTGCGCGTGGACGAAAATGGCAATCCCGACGCCGAGGGCAACCTGATCGTGTTCTACTACACGCGGGACGAAGTGCACGCCTACTACAAGATCACCCACTACATACAGACCGTCAACGGCGCGAACTGGCAGGAGCACGCAAGCTCCCAGGCGATGGGAACCATCGGAGAGATTTACAGCGCAAGTCCGATGACCATCCCCGGCTTCTCCTTCGACGATACCGTGAGCGGAACCAAGACAAGCGGCGAACTCAGCGCCGGCGGACTGGAGCTGAAGCTGTACTACACCCGCAACGCCTATCCCTACGAGGTGCGCTACCTCGAATCCGGCACGCTCAGGCAGCTGGCGGAGCCGAAGATGGGCAGCGCGCTGTACCAGAGCGTGGTCTCCGAGGACGCGCCGGAGATTCCGGGGTACGAGGCCCTTGCGCCCACGAGCCAGACGCTGACCGTCCGGATCGAGCAGTCGGCGACCGAGGCGAAGCTGAACCGCATTACCTTCTATTACGCGCGCATACAGCTGGCGTCGCTCACGATTCGCAAGTCGATCCGCGGCGCGGTGGAGAGCGACGCATGCTTCCTGTTCCACGTCAGCGGAGGCGGGATCGATCTGGATGTGCTCATCAAGGGAAGCGGCGCGGCGACCATCGACGGCCTGAGCGTCGGAGAGACCTACACCGTGCGCGAAATCTCCGGCAACTGGCGCTATGCGCTGGATACCTCCGGCCACAGCGTCACGCTGGAGCCCGGCGGCAGCACAGTGACGATCAACAACACGCACGCAACGGAGAACTGGCTCGACGACAATGCGTACAGCGAGAACAAATTCAGCGCTGTCACGAATGCGGGAGGTGCGCAATCATGAGAAACATCAGGAGGACGGCGGTGCTGCTGGCCGCGATGGCGGCGATTCTGTGCACGGCGGTGGGAGGAACGGCGGCCTATCTGGTCGCCTCCACCCCGCCCGTCACCAATACCTTCGCGGCCCCGAAGCTCGAAACCGAAATTCGGGAGAGCTTCGACGGGGAGGTGAAGAACAGTGTGCGGATCGCCAACACCGGAGGGGTTCCGGCCTGGATCCGCGCGGCGGTGGTCGTGACCTGGCAGGATGCGGCGGGCCATATCCACGCCCAGCGTCCGGTCGCGGGTAGGGATTACAGCGTCAGCTGGACGCTGAACGGATGGGTCAGGAACGGCAGCTACTGCTATTGTACCGCGCCCGTCGCCCCCGGCAGCGAGACTGGCGTGCTGTTCACCAATTGCAGTCCGCTGGGAGCCGCGCCCGCGGAGGGCTATGCGCTGCACGTGGAGATCTTCTCCGAGGCCGTTCAGGCGGAACCAATCGACGCGGTGCGGGAAGCCTGGGGCTTCGTGCCCGGAAGCGGAGGAGGTGCAACGGAATGAGAAAGCTGAAAATCTGCCTGATGCTGGCAATCGTGCTTGTGTTCTCAAGCGCGCTGGCCGCGTCGGTGACCTACGAGGGCGGCGCGGAGGACTTCGTGTTCCTGCCCGGCAGCGCTTACAGCGACACCGACCTGTTCGAGGGCTTCAAGGGCGTGCTGCCCGGCGACACAATCCGCCAGACCATCCGCGTGCAGAACGACAGCGGCGCGCCCGTGCGCATCTACCTGCGGGCCGATCCGGTGAATCCCGAGGATGCGGACTTTCTGAACCAACTGCGCCTGACGGTGACGGCGGGATCGAAGGAGATCTTCGACGCAGCAGCGTGCGTGCAGGACGGACTTGCGGAAAACACGCTGCTGGGGAGCTTCAGGCAGGGCGGAGGAACCAGCCTGACGGTGAACCTGGAGGTTCCCATCGATCTGGGCAACGAATACATGGGCCGCGTCGGCACGGTGCCCTGGGTCTTTCTGACGGAGGAGATCGCTGCGGACGAGTCCCCGGAGACCGGCGACTGGTTCCGCCCGGCGCTGTGGTGCGGCGCGGCGGCGCTGCTGCTGGGCTGCATCGCGCTACTGCTGATGTGGCGGTGGCGCATGGAGAGATCATGAGATGGAGAAGGGTGCTGCTGGGCGTGCTGCTTCTGCTGCTGGTGCTGACGGCGGCGGTCATCGCCCTGCGGCTGCGCGAATACGCGGCGGGCTCGGCCTACTACGACAGCCTGCGCGGAATGCATATAATATGGAAAGAATTCTGAAAACATGGCTTGCGCGCATCGTCGCGCTGTGCCTGCTGACGGGAATCGGAGCCTGCGGCGAAGCGGAGAACCCCGACGGAGCTGCGGCGCGGGAGGTGGTGGAGGCGCTGTTCGCCGCAGCGGCGGGAACCAGCTTCGATGCGGAGCAGAACCTGCGCGCGGAGCTTTCCGGGGAGGAATGCCTGGAGCGCAGCGCGGAGCTTATGGACTACCGCGCAAAGACCCTGCCCTGGCTGTGCGCGGCCTTCGGGGCGGAGGCGCCGGATATGCGTCTGCTGTCGGAGGGCCATGCAGCGATGCAGGCCTGCGAAGCGGGCCGCGCCTATCTGGAGCTGCTGGAAGAATTTGGCTTTGCCGGCGCGCAGATGTGCATGGAGGGAACCATGCGGGCCTGTCAGAGCTGGCTTGCGGAGATCGACCATGCCGCGCTCGAAAAGATCAATCCGGACTACGCCTGCTGGCTGTACTGCCCGGACAGCCCCATCGACTACCCCGTGGTGCAGGGCGCGGACAACTCCGCCTACCTGCACCGCCTGTTCAACGGAGAAAGCAACGCCTGCGGCACGCTGTTCATCGACTGCCGCAATCTTGCGGACTTTCAGGATCCCAACACGCTGATCTACGGCCACCACATGCGAAACGGCAGCATGTTCAAATCAATCGCTTACTATAATGATCAGGCCTGGTACGATGCCCATCCCTTCATGCTGGTCGCATCCGTCCGGGAGATCGCCGTACTGGAGATGTTCGCGGGCTGTACCACCTCGAAGCGGGATCCCTGCTACGAGGTCGCCCTCAGCGATGAAGATGACCTGCTTGCGCTCGCGGAGGAGCTAAAGGAGCGATCCGACTTCGCAAGCGGCGTGGAAATCCGGCCCGGCGACCGGCTGGTCACGCTCTCCACCTGCGCCTACGCCTTCAAAGACGCGCGCTATATCGCCGTGGGAAGGCTCCGCAGCGTATGGACGGCGGAGAAGATGTAAACATTCAGCACGCTGTGTTTATACACATTTACGACATTTGCGCCGGAGATAACAATTGTATTCTGGGACATATGCATATATTTTGAAGAAAAATTATATAAAACGCTTGACATGCCGGGCGAAATATGGTATTATACAGGTGAGCCAAGGAAGATGGAAATTCAAAGAGGAAGCCGAGCGCAGAGACGCTTTCAAATTTCGGTAAACCGGAAAGCCGGTTCGCGAGACCGAAATAAAAAAACGGAGACCCGAAACCATCCCAGGCAAATTCTAAGGAGAAAGGGGCGATACCATTGTACCACACAGACGTCACAGAACGGTATAACTGCTTTGCCCCGATCAATGTTTGAGATAGATGAGCGATCTGATTCCCCGGTGACCGCGCTGAGCGAATAGAAGAATCGCGTGGGCGTCGGCTGGAAGCGAATGTATCCCGGTTACTGGAAAGTGCATTGCATCCGGGCAAAGCAGATGCCGGAATCACAATCGAATAGAATGAAGCATCACCGCCGGCAATCGACAGACCGGCGGTTTATTTCTACGCAGCGCCGCATAAAATCTATGGAAGGCACGGGTTTAACGGATACGGTTGAAGGGAGGTTCGGCAAATGAAGAAGGAATGGATCGTAACCATTGGCCGGGAATTTTGCAGCGGAGGCGCGGAAGTGGCGCACAAGCTGGCGGAGCGCATGAACGTGCCCTACTATGACAGGGATCTCATCGATCATGTGGTGGAAAATACCAACCTCAGCCGGGAAATCGTGGAGACACACGAGGAGACCCCCATGTCCTTCTGGGCGGGCTATCAGTACGGCGGCTATTGGTACCGCGACGATCCCTCGCTGGTGCTGCCGGTGCACGCCCGCATCTACGAGGCCCAGTGCGACGCGATCCGCCACATGGCGGGCAAGGGCCCCTGCGTGATCGTTGGCCGCTGCGCGGATTACGTGCTGGGAGAGTGCTCCCACGTCGTCGAGGTCGTGAACGTGTTCATCCGCGCCGACCTGGACAAGCGCGTGCGCCGCGCCATGCGGCTCTACGGCCTGAGCGAGTCGGATGCGCGCAAGCTGATCCAGAAGACGGACAAGATTCGCGCCAAGTATTACAACGCCCACACCAACCGCGTGTGGGGCAGCGCCGGGAACTACACCCTGGTGCTCGACACCGGCAAGCTGGGCACCGACGGCGCGGCGGCACTGATCGAGAGCGCCATCAAGGAAATCTCCAGCCGCGAGGAAACGGAACTGTAACAGAACGAAATGCGGGGGCTGCTTCGGCAGCTCCTTTTTCTTGTGCTCAAAATGCCGCCGGGAAAAGGACTGGAAAATGGGCGATCCTTACGTTCAATTGGGGAGAAATTACGTTATCTTGCCAAGGTTCCTGCCGGGTGATTGACGGATGAAAGTAAAAATCATATAATAGAATCAACAAATTATGCTATGGGAGGATCACACATGAACGAAAAGAACATTCTTCAGGGTTATGAATATGCCAGGGAAGCCTACGCCGCCATCGGCGTGGACGTTGAGGCCGCAATGAAGCGCGCCGACGCCGTGCCGGTGTCCATGCACTGCTGGCAGGGCGACGACGTGATCGGCTTCGACGGCTCCGACAGCCTGACTGGCGGCATCCAGACCACCGGCAACTATCCGGGCCGCGCCCGCAACGCCGAGGAACTGCGCGCGGACATCGACTTCGCCCGCACCATGATCCCCGGCGCCACCAAGCTGAATCTGCACGCCTCCTATGCCGAAAAGAACGGCAAGAAGATCGACCGCGATGCATACACCATCGCCGAGTTCCAGAACTGGGTGGACTGGGCCAAGGCGAACGGGATTGGCCTGGATTTCAACCCCACCTATTTTGCCCATCCCATGATGGACGGCGATCTGTCCCTGTCCAGCCCGAAGGAGAATGTCCGCCGGTTCTGGATCGAGCACGGCAAGCGCTGCCGCGAGATCGGCAATGAATTTGCCAAGCAGCTGGGCAAGCCCTGCGCCATCAACTACTGGATGCCCGACGGCATGAAGGATACCTGCGTGGGCACCCGCGCCTTCCGCGAGCGCATGATCGCTTCGCTGGATGAAATCTTCGCCGACAAGTCCATCAGCCAGAAGGACGTGCCCTGCGGCCTGGAGAGCAAGCTGTTCGGCATCGGCGTGGAGAGCTTCACCGTGGCCAGCCACGAATTCTCCCTGGGCTACGCCATCAAGAACGGCCTGTGCTACACCCTGGACGCCGGCCACTTCCACCCCACCGAGGTCATCTCCGCCAAGATGAGCGCCGTGATGAGCTTCGTGGATCAGACCATCCTGCACGTCTCCCGCCCCGTGCGCTGGGACAGCGACCACGTTGTGGCCCTGGACGACGAGCTGCAGAAGATCATGGATGAAATCATCTTCAACGATTATCAGGACCGCACCTTCATCGGCCTGGACTACTTCGACGCGTCCATCAACCGCATCGCCTGCTGGGCCATCGGCATGCGCAACGCCCGCAAGGCGCTGCTCAACGCCTGTCTGGCCGATTACAAGACCATGCAGACCGCCGAAACCGAGGGCGATTACACCAAGCGCCTCGCCATGCTGGAGGAACGCAAGAGCATGCCCGCCGGAGCGGTGTGGGATTACTACTGCCTGCAGAACAATATCCCCGTGGGCATGGACTGGTACAAGCAGGTGAAGCAGTACGAGGCCGACGTGCTCTCCAAGCGCTGACGGAGGTGGAACATGAAGAAGCTGAATCTTCTGGCCTTTGACCTGGGCGCAAGCAACGGCCGCGCGATCCTGGGTCAGTTTGACGGCGACAAGCTCGAGATGAAGGAGCTGCACCGCTTCGAGAACCATTACATCGAAATGAACGGCGTGTTCTACTGGGACCTGCCGTACCTCTACAACCAGCTCAAACAGGGCCTGCTGGCCTTCAAGAACGGCGGCTACGGCGATCTGGACTGCTGCGGCATCGACACCTGGGGCGTGGACTACGGCCTGCTCGACCGCAACGGCCACCTGCTGGGCAATCCCCGCTCCTACCGCATGGGCGTGGACGAGGACATGAGCCGCGTGTGGGAGACCGTGCCGCACAAGACGCTCTTTGAGCGCACCGGCATCGCCACCATGAACTTCAACACCATCTATCAGCTCTACCGCCGCAAGGCCGAGGGCGACGTGGCGCTGGAGAACGCGGAGACCCTGCTGCTGCTGCCCGACCTGCTGGGCTACTTCCTGACCGGCGAGAAGAAGAGCGAGTACACCGAGGTCACCACCTCCATGCTCTACAACCCCACCACCCGCGACTGGGATTGGGAGACCATCCGGGAGCTGGGCATCAACGCGGCCAACTTCGCAGCCGTCGGCACCCACGACACTGCCTCCGCCGTGGCCGCCATCCCCGGCAGCGGCAGCTTCGCCTTCTGCTCCAGCGGCACCTGGTCCCTCTTCGGCGTGGAGACTGACAAGCCCATCCTCACCCCTGAGGTGCGCGATTCCAACTTCTCCAACGAGGGCACCATCCAGGGCGGCTTCCGTCCCCTGAAGAACATCATGGGCCTGTGGCTGATTCAGGAGTGCCGCCGCGATTGGATCAAGCAGGGCAAGAACTACTCCTGGAACGAGATTGTGATCGAGGCGCAGAAGGCCGAGCCCTTCCGCAGCATCATCGATCCCGACTACGGCGAGTTCTTCGCCGGCGGCGACATGGAGAAGAAGATTCAGGCCTTCTGCGAGCGCACGGGCCAGAGCGTGCCCACCACCGTGGGTCAGGTGGCGCGCTGCATCTATGAATCCCTGGCGCTGAAGTATCGCTGGGCGCTGGAGCGCCTGGAGGAGATCAAGGGAGCGCGCATCGACACGCTGAACATCGTGGGCGGCGGCATTCAGAACAAGCTGCTCAACCAGATGGCGGCGGATTCGCTGGATCGTCCCGTGATCACCGGCCCCGTGGAGGGCGCGGCCATCGGCAACCTGCTGGCCCAGGCCATGGCGCTGGGCGCGCACCCCCGAATGGGAGGCGGCGTATCAGAAGATGCTCAGCCTGATGAAATAAGAAGGGATTCCAGTCGCAAAACAGAATCCTGCCAAAGGCGCCTGAACCGTTTGTGCTCGGGCGCTTTTTCTGCCGCTGGTTGACCCGGCTGTGTTTCTGTGGTATACTTGTCGGAAATATGAACCGGGAACGAAGGAATATGCGCGCTGTTGGAGGGTGTAGCTATGAAGAAGATCATTTGTGCGCTGCTGGCGGGCATGCTTGCGCTCTCCCTGTGTGCATGTGCGCGAGATGTGCAGGCTGGGATGTCCATCGCGCCGACGGCATTTTCGGAGGAGACGATGGACGTGCTGGAGCTGCTGGGGGATGACATTCAGTTCTACGATCTGTCGCTGGATGCGTCTGTGAAATCATTCGCAATCTCCCTCTGGGTCTATCGCGACGGCGAATGGTTTGAGGATGGAAAGATGTACGGCGGCAGCGACACCCTGGGCCGGAGGATTGCGATCCGACAGACCGAGACCAGCATTGATCTGTACAACATCTCCGAAACCGGCCGCTAAAAATGCAGCTATCCGACGCTGGACACGCCGTTTGAGGAATCGCTGGGAATTGCCGGAACGAAAATTGATGGAGAGACGCCGATCGAACTGAACCGGGAGCTTCCTATCTGGGTGAAGGTCGGAACGGCTTCCAATCAGATGGAGGTTCTGGATATTACGCAGGATTTCAGAGAGATGGAGTGCAACGCAGGAATCGCGGTGACGCTCACCCTGTCGGACGAGATTGTGGAATAAGTTATGCCCGCCCCGGAAACCCGGAGCGGGCATTTTCTGTCCTGATGTTGTCTCAGCCGATGGAGAGCACCTTGTAGTCCTGATCCTCCACGGCCTTCCTGAGCACCTCGTCGGCGACGGGTGCGCTCAGGGTGACGATGGCGGTGCCGTCCTTGTGGCTCACCTTGGCCTCAGTCACGCCCTCGATGCCCTCCAGGGTCTTCTTCACGCGTGCCTCGCAGTGGCCGCACATCATGCCTTCGATCTTCATGGTCTTTTCCATCTTTTTTTCCTCCTTTTGATGTCGCCTGGTTTTGATTTTTCTGTCATGCCTGCTGCTGTGGATGTCGAACAGGTTCAAACGCAGCGCGTTGGTCACCACGCAGAAGCTGGACAGGCTCATGGCCGCCGCGCCGAACATCGGGTTCAGCTGCCAGCCGAACAGGTGGATGAACGCGCCCGCCGCCAGCGGAATGCCCAGGGTGTTGTAGATGAACGCCCAGAACAGGTTCTCGTGGATGTTTTTGAGCGTCGCGCGGCTCAGGCGGATGGCCGCGGGCACGTCGCTCAGGCGGCTCTTCATCAGCACCACGTCCGCCGCGTCGATGGCCACGTCGGTGCCGGCGCCGATGGCAATGCCCACGTCTGCGCTGGTCAGCGCCGGGGCGTCGTTGATGCCGTCGCCCACCATGGCCACCTTGCCCTGCTGCTTGAGGCTCCGGATCACGCTCTCCTTGCCATCGGGCAGCACGCCCGCGATGACCTCGTCCACGCCCGCCTGCCTGCCGATGGACCGGGCGGTGCGCTCGTTGTCGCCGGTGAGCATCACCACGCGGACGCCCATGTTCTGCAATTCCTTCACGGCCTGCGGGCTGTCCGCCTTGATCACGTCCGCCACGGCGATCACGCCGATCAGCCTGCCGCCCCGGCAGAAGAACAGCGGGGTCTTGCCCTGCTCGGCCAGGGCCTCGGAGGCGGAGCGCATCTCATCGGTGATTTCTGCCTGATTGCCGATGAACTTCAGATTGCCGCCGGAGAGCTCCGCGCCATCCAGCGTCGCCGCCAGGCCGCTGCCCGGCAGGGCATGGAAGTTCTCCACCTCGGGGATGTCCGTGCGCTGCTCCCGGGCGTACTCCAGCACAGCCTTGGCCAGCGGGTGTTCGCTTTTCTGTTCCAGCGCCGCCGCCGCGCGCAGCAGCTCGGCTTCCGTCACGCCCTTTGCGGGCAGCACGTCCGTCACCTTCGGCTCGCCGCTGGTGATGGTTCCGGTCTTGTCCAGCGCCACGATCTGGGTCTTGCCCGCCTCCTCCAGGGAGACGGCCGTCTTGAACAGCACGCCGTGCTTTGCGCCAACGCCGTTGCCCACCATGATCGCCACCGGGGTCGCAAGGCCCAGCGCGCAGGGGCAGGAGATCACCAGCACGGAGATCGCCCGGGCAAGCGCGTAGCCCACGGTCTGGCCCACCAGCATCCACACGATGAAGCTGACGACGGCGATGCTGATGACCGCCGGTACGAACACGCCGGAAACCTTGTCGGCGACCTTGGCGATGGGGGCCTTGGTGGCCGCCGCGTCGCTGACCATCTTGATGATCTGGGAGAGGGTGGTGTCCTCGCCCACGCGGGTGGCTTCGCACTTGATGAAGCCCGACTGGTTGATGGTTGCCGCAGAGATGCGGTCGCCGATCTCCTTGTCCACCGGGATGCTTTCGCCGGTGAGCGCGGCCTCGTTGACCGCAGTCTGGCCCTCCAGCACCACGCCGTCCACCGGGATGTTTTCGCCCGGGCGCACCACGAACACGTCGCCCTTCTTCACCTGGGCGATGGGAACGACTTGTTCCTGTCCGTCGCGCACGACTGTGGCCGTCTTGGGGGCCAGCTTCATCAGGCTCTTCAACGCGTCGGTGGTCCTGCCCTTGGAGCGCGCCTCCAGCATCTTGCCCACGGTGATCAGCGTCAGGATCATGCCCGCGGACTCAAAGTAGAACTCGTGCATGTAGGCCATCACCGCGTCCGCATCGCCCGCCACCTGGGCGGTGGTCATCGCAAACAGCGCGTAGGTGCTGTACACGAAGGCCGCGCCCGCGCCCAGCGCCACCAGCGTGTCCATGTTCGGCGCGCGGTGGATCAGTCCCCTGAATCCGCTTATAAAGAACTTCTGGTTGATGACCATGATGATGGCGGTCAGCAGCAGCTGCACAAGACCCATGGCCACGTGGTTGCCGTCAAAGTAGGGCGGCAGCGGCCAGCCCCACATCATGTGGCCCATGGAGAAGTACATCAGCACGACCAGGAAGCCCAGCGACCACCACAGCCGCCGCTTCAGCGCCGGCGTGGCCCGATCCTCCAGCGCGTCCTCGCCGGAAGAGGTCGCCTGCGCGCTCTCCGCGCCCTTGACCGACGCGCCGTAGCCCGCAGCCTCCACCGCCGCGATGATCTCGGAATCCTTCGCGCTGCCCTCCACGCCCATGGAGTTGGTCAGCAGACTCACCGAGCAGCCCGTCACGCCTTCAACCTTCGATACGGCCTTTTCCACCCGGGCGCTGCAGGCCGCGCAGCTCATGCCCGTGACGTTGTATTGCTTCATATTTATTCCCCCCGGGAATCGGTTCATTTGGGTTCGGTTTACTTCATCATCTTCTGCAGGATGCCCAGAAGCTCGTCAATTGTTTCATCGTTGCCCTCGCGGATGTCCCGCGCCACGCAGGTCCGGATGTGGTTCGCCAGCAGCTCCCGGCAGAAGGCGTTCAGCGCCGCATTGGCGGCGGCAGCCTGGGTCAGGATGTCCGCGCAGTAGGCGTTCTTCTCCAGCATGCCCTCCAGACCCCGGATCTGACCCTCGATGCGCTTCAGGCGGTTCATCAGACCGCGAAACTCCTCCTCGGAGCGCTCCTTCGTCTTGTGACAGCAACAGCACTGGTTTTCTTCCATCTCATCGCCTCCCTTTCGCCTGCAATTATATACCCATGGGGGGTATAAGTCAAGCGGGAAATATGTTAAGACTTGCGCACAATGGGCGGACAAAATTGAACGCTCCATCCTTTGCGGGATGGAGCGTTGGATGCAGGCAGCGGACAGCCGATGGGGCACGGCGGTCAGCGCCTTGTCGCCTTGAATCGGATCAGAACAGCGGAACGACCGCGCCTTCGTAGGTCTCCTCGATGAAGGTCTTGACGGCGTCGCTCTTCAGCGCTGCGGCCAGGGCCAGCAGGGCCTCGTTGTTCTCGTTGCCCTCCTTGGCGGCCAGAACGTTGGCGTAGTTCTGCTGGATGACCTCGGATGCGCCGTCCTCAACGGCCAGAGCGTCGGAAGCCTTCAGACCAGCGTCGATGGCGTAGTTGCCGTTGATGACCGCAACGTCCACGGAGCCCAGGGAGCGGGGCAGCTGCGCGGCTTCGATCTCCTGGATGTCAAAGTTGCGGGGGTTCTCCTCGATGTCCAGCTTGGTGGCGGTCAGGCCAACGCCCTCCTTCAGCTTGATCAGGCCCTGGGCCTCCAGCAGCAGCAGCGCGCGGGCCTCGTTGGTGCCGTCGTTGGGAACCGCGATCTTCGCGCCGTCCTTCAGCTCCTCCAGGGAAGCGGTCTTGCCGGCGTAGATGCCGAAGGGCTCGTAGTGGATCTTGTCCACGATCACCAGATGGGTGCCGTTCTGCGCGTTGAAGTCGTTCAGATACAGCACGTGCTGGAAGTAGTTCGCGTCGAGCTCGCCGGATTCCACGGCGGTGTTGGGGATGATGTAGTCGTTGAATTCAACAATTTCCAGTTCGATGCCCTGCTCCGCCAGGATGGGCTTCACAACCTCGAGGATTTCGGCGTGGGGTGCGGGGGTCGCGCCGACGCGGATCTTCACGGATTCAGCCAGGGCAGAGGTGCAGCCCAGTGCGAGAACCAGGGCAAGGGCGATGACGAGCAGCTTCTTCATAATCATTTTCTCCTTCCAGAAATTGAAATCGTTGGGGGTTATCTTGTGAACATCCTTCTTCGCTGGAAAACGGATGTGCATGCAAGCGCTCTGAAGGTCCAAACAAAAGGGGCCGGAAACCTTGAATCGTTTCCTGCCCCTCTTGATTCACCGGGATCGAATTACTCCTCCGGTGCGGAAAACGGTTCAGATTTCAGAGCACAGCGAAGCGGGCGCATGCACATCCAGCACATGCACATATCCATCATCATGTTCTCAGAGATGGGTGCGTACTTCATTGCGGCTCCTCCTTTCCGAATCCGTGTCGCTCTTGGATTTACGGTTATTATAAAGAGCGACGCGCAGTTTGTCAAGTACAATCCGAAAGATTTACAATATGCACAAATTATTGTTTGGAATTCACAGAATCTGTCGATTTGCGAATGGGCTGTGCGCACATCACAGGAAACCGCACGTAAGAAATCCAGTCCTTCTCCCTCGGAGCGAATTTCGTGAATTCAATCACCACCGACAATTCCCAAAAAACCATACGTGAGAAATCCGGCTCATTCCTGCCGAGCCGGATTTCGTGCATTCCACTGACCTCCCATCCGGAACGAAACGCAGCACCCCTATCCCTCGGATCTATGGGGATAGGGGTGCGTTTGCAGAAACACGGCAGTATGTGGCCGTGATGCCACATCACCGGATGCGCTTGTCGGTTTTCTTTTCGATGAAGGAGCCGATGGTCTGGAAGAGCTGCACAATGACGACCATCAGGGCGACGGTGACCAGCATCACCGGGGTGTTGTAGCGATAGTAGCCGTAATTGATGGCGATCGCGCCCAGTCCGCCGCCGCCCACATAACCCGCCATGGCGGTGTAGCCCAGGATGGTGGTGACGGTGATGGTGCAGCCGCTGATGAGCGAGGGCTTGGCCTCGGGGATCAGGGTCTTGACGATGATGCGGAAGGTGGGCGTGCCCATGGCCTTGGCGGCCTCGATCACGCCGTAGGGAACCTCCTTCAGGGAGGACTCCACCATACGCCCGATGAAGGGTGCGGCGCTGATGACCAGCGGGACCACGGTGGCCGTGGGGCCCAGGGTGGTGCCCAGCAGCCACATGGTGAAGGGCAGCACGGTGATCAGCAGGATGATGAACGGCACCGAGCGCACGATGTTCACGATTGCGCCCAGCACGGCGTTGACCGGCTTGCAGGGCTTCAGGCCGTTCTTGTCGGTCACGTACAGGGCCACGCCGATGGGCAGGCCCAGCACATAGGCCAGGAAGGTGGAAAACAGGGTCATGTAGAGGGTCTGCCCGATGCCGCTGAGCATCTCGTTAATCATTCGTGCCGTAAACATTGAGCGTCTCCTCCTTGAAGGTGATGTTGCGGTCGGTGAGCCACTGCTTCACGCGCAGCACGGTGGTCTCGTCCTGGGGCAGTTGCAAGAGCATCTGGCCGATGGTCTTGCCGTCCACCACGCGGGTGTTGGCGAACAGGATGTTCACCGCCGCGCGGCACTCCAGCGCCAGGTTGGAAATCACCGGCTCGTAGGCGGAATAGCCGTCGAACACGATGCGCAGGCAGTTGCTGTCGGACATCGCCGTGGGATTCTCCTGCGTGGGCATAATCAGCTGCCGGGCGATGCGGCTCTGGGGGTGGATGAACACGTCGCGCACCATGCCTTCTTCTACGACATGGCTCTGATCCAGCACCGCCACGCGGTTGCAGATCGTCTCGATGACCTTCATCTCGTGGGTGATCACCACGATGGTCACGCCCAGCTCCTGGTTGATCTTCTTGAGCAGCTCCAGAATCTGGCGTGTGGTGTTGGGATCCAGCGCGGAGGTGGCCTCGTCGCACAGCAGCACCTTCGGATTCATCGCCAGCGCGCGGGCAATGGCCACGCGCTGCTTCTGGCCGCCGGAGAGCTGGCTGGGATAGGACTTCATGCGGTCGCTCAGGCCCACCAGTTCGAGCAGCTCCTTCGCGCGCTTCTCCGCGTCGCGCCGGGGCACCCGGGCAACCTCCATCGGATAGCACACGTTGCGGATGGCGTTGCGCTGGGCCATCAGGTTGAAGTCCTGAAAGATCATGCCGATGGACTGGCGCGTGGCCAGCAGCTCCTTCTGATTCATCTGCATCAGATTCCGGCCGTCGAAGATCACGCTACCCTCGGTGGGCGTCTCCAGCAGATTCATGCAGCGCACCAGCGTGGACTTGCCCGCGCCCGACAGGCCGATGATGCCGAAGATGTCGCCGGAATCGATGGAGAGGTTGATGTCGTCCAGCGCCACGATGCGCCCGGCCGCGCCGTTGAACACCTTGCTCAGGCGCTCAATCCGAATCAGTTCATTGCCCATGCTTACCTCCGTGCAGGCTCCGGCGAAAAGTTTTGCGCCGCAGCCCCTGCTTCACCCAATATTACATTCTAAATTATAAGGGCAGGATAGGGGGATGTCAAGGACTTTTGTGGGCGGGTAAATAAAGGCTGAGGCGCACCTGCGATGCCGGGGACGATAAAACGCGAAAGGGCTGCGGCCCTCTCGCGCTCTCCGGGAGTTTTTGATAAGCTGATACCCTCACTCGATGATCTCGTACTGCAGAAAGGCCCACCTCAGCCGGGTGCCCTCGTCGGCGGCTTCGGGCAGCAGCGCCCGCGCGACGAGGAGTAGCTCGTCCTCGTGCGCGTCCGTGCGCTCCAGATGGGCGTAGTCGCCGTCGATGCGGCGGATGATGTAGTATCGCTCGTCCATGCTTGGTTCTCCTTTGATTCTATAACGGCTCCCTGCCTCCGATACAAGAGAACAGGGAGCCATAATTATTATTCTTTCTGGCGCACGGTGCGCGCCATATTGAGGATTCTTAAGGGCATCATGCCCTTAAGCGGGAGGTTGAGGGCGGAGCCCTCAACGTTCCCCTCAGCTCCGGCGCTCGGAAATCTCCTCACGGAGCTTGGCGATGAGCTCGTCGACGGTCATGGCGGTGGTCTCGTCGGTGTCGCGGTCGCGGACGGAGACGTTGCCGTTCTCGACCTCCTTGGCGCCGATGATGAGCATGTAGGGTACGCGCATGACCTGGCGGGCCTCACGAATCTTGTAGCCGATCTTGTCGCTGCGGTCGTCGAGGGTGACGCGGATGCCGGCGGCGAAGAGCTTCTCATAGACCTCGCGGGCGTAATCCTCGCTCTTGTCGGAGACGGACATGACGCGCACCTGCTCGGGCGCGAGCCAGGTGGGGAACTTGCCGGCGTAGTGCTCGGTGAGGATGCCGATGAAGCGCTCGATGGAGCCGAAGCACACGCGATGGATCATGATCGGGCGCTCCTTCTGACCGTTCTCGGCGGTGTACTCCAGGTGGAAGTTCAGCGGCATCTGGAAGTCGAGCTGGATGGTGCCGCACTGCCAAGTGCGTCCGATGCTGTCCTGGAGGTGGAAGTCGATCTTCGGGCCGTAGAACGCGCCGTCGCCCTCGTTGATGGTGTACTCCAGGCCCAGCTTCTCCAGCGCGCCCTTCAGGCCGTTGGTCGCGGCCTCCCAGTCCTCGTCGGAGCCCATGGAGTCCTCGGGACGGGTGGACAGCTCGATGAAGTACTTGAAGCCGAACTTGGTGTAGACCTGGTTGATCAGGTGCACAACGTTCGAGATCTCGTCGGTGATCTGGTCGGGGCGCATGAAGATGTGCGCATCGTCCTGGGTGAAGCAGCGCACGCGGAACAGGCCGTGCAGCGCGCCGCGCAGCTCGTGGCGGTGCACCAGGCCCAGCTCGCCCACGCGCAGCGGCAGCTCGCGGTAGGAGTGGGGCTCGCTGCCGTAGATCAGCACGCCGCCGGGGCAGTTCATGGGCTTGACGCAGTTGATCTCGTCGTCGATCATGGTGGAGTACATGTTGTCCTTGTAGTGATCCCAGTGGCCGCTGGTCTCCCACAGCTTGCGGTTCATGATCAGGGGCGTGGAAACCTCCACATAGCCGTTTTCACGGTGCAGCTCGCGCCAGTACTCGATCAGCGTGTTCTTCAGAATCATACCGTTGGGCAGGAAGAAGGGGAAGCCGATGGCCTCGTCGCGCATCATGAACAGCTTCATTTCCTTGCCGATCTTGCGGTGGTCGCGGCGGGCGGCCTCCTCCATCAGCTTCAGGTGCGCATCCAGCTCCTCCTGGGTGGCAAAGGCGATGCCGTTGATGCGGGTGAGCATCTTGTTGTTCTTGTCGCCCTTCCAGTATGCGCCCGACTGCTGGGTGATCTTGAAGGCCTTGAGAGCCTTGGTGTAGGTCAGGTGCGGTCCGATGCACATGTCCACGTAGTCGCCCTGCTTGAAGAAGGAAATCTCCGCGTCCTCGGGCAGATCGTCGATGTGCTCCAGCTTGTACTTCTCGTGACGCTCCTCCATCAGCGCCTTCGCCTCCGCACGGGGCAGAATGAAGGGCTTGATGGGCAGGTTCTCCTTCACGATCTTCTTCATCTCGGCTTCGATTTTGGCCAGATCCTCGTCGGTGAGCTTGGTCTCGCCCAGATCGACGTCATAGTAGAAGCCGTTGTCGGTCGCGGGGCCGTAGGCGAAGTCCGCGTGGGGATAGAGGCGCTGGATGGCCTGGGCCATGATGTGGGCGGCGGTGTGGCGGATGACGTGCAGCTTCTCCTCCTCGGGGCACTCTGCGACGGTTCCGTCCTTGTAGATGATCTTCATGTTTCCCTCTCCTTTTTTGCATTCAGGGGCGAAAAAACGCACCCCCGGACGTTGTGTTCCAAGGGTGCATTGAATTGTTGATTCAAGAGGCACGGTTCCACCTTGACTTTGGCTCGTGGGCCCTGTAACGGGGGCAAACCGGCGGCGCTTGTCTCGCGTCGCTGCTCCGGAGCGGTCTCGGCCGCGGCCAAACGGACGCCTCGCAGCAGGCGGCGCCCTCTCTGGGGATTGGCGGGTGCGGCGTCGGTCTCCATCGACGCTCTGAGGATCATTTTAGCACTGCCGCGCAGTTTCGTCAATTCTTGCATGGATTTTTAACGGGAGAAGAAAAATATGGCAGAGATTGGAAACAGAATCCCTTCATTTTACGTCTCAATAACAGAGATGAAAACCCGGGAGGTGCCTTTGATGAAACGCTTGTTGGTGATGCTGATGGCGCTGCTGCTGACGGCCCCGGCTCTTGCCGGGACGGAGCGCACGATCCTTCTGTACACGGACTACGAGCAGCTGGGCTGGGGCGACGCGCTGCAGGTCGGCTGGGTGGATTCCGAGGGCGGGATGTGGCTCTGGGAGGGCCATGCCGGCGAGACCGACTGGCCCGACGCGCGCGATGAGAAGACTGCGTGGATGCTGTCGCGCACGGACGCGAAGAGCCTGGGCAGGCTGAGCGACGAGGCGCTGGCCAATCTGAAGGGACTGATTCTGAGCCTGCCCGACGGAAGACCTTCATGGCAGGCTGCCGCCTGCGACGCGGGCACCGAGGAGAGCTACGCCCTGCGCGACGGCGCGGCGATCCTGCTGGGCGGCTCGGGCGACGACTGGTGCGAAAATACCGATCCCAGCGCCCAGACACTGTATCTGATGCTGCGCGAGTGCTTCCCCGGCGTGAAGAGCTACTGGGGCGAAAAGGGCATGTCGCCGAAGGGCTTTCAGGCGGTCTCCGTGCCGGTGTTCTGCGGCTACTGGGGCACGGATTTCGACGACGGACGCTGGACGCGCGCGGAGCTGGACTGCGAGGCCGGGCTGGGCGAGGCAGTTCCGCTGGACGCTGCGCCTGCCTGGTTCGTCAGCGGCATGGTCACCGGCAAGGCCAGCAGCATGGGCGCCACGGGCAATACCACGATCTACACCTGCTATGATCAAGATGGCCTGCCTCTCGCATCCTTTGAGTTTTACGGCGACCTGCTGGTGCGCAGCGACGGGATGTATGATGTGAAGTAAAGGCTGGGAACAGAAAACAGCTGGAGTCCCGATGCGGGATTCCAGCTGTTTTTCGAAAAAAAAACCACCCGGCCTGAATTTAGACAGGGTGATCATGGTGCGGTCGACGGGACTTGAACCCGTACGGTCTCCCACACGCCCCTCAAACGTGCGCGTATGCCTATTCCGCCACGACCGCAAGAACATTTATATTATACCCATGAGCCGGACAAAAGTCAAGCACTTTTTACGCAAAAAGCTTTGAAATCAGAGCGGCGCGGCGCAGGTGCGGGTGAGGATTGCGCCGGGGGTGCGCTGGGCGGCACGGCGTGCGGCCTCCTCGTCGGCAAAGGCGGCGAACACGGTCGATCCGCTGCCGGTCATGCGCACGAAGTCCGCGCCCAGGCTGCGGAAGTGCTCCATCAGCTCCCCGATCCGGGGCATCAGGCGTATGGCGGGGGCCTCCAGATCGTTGTGGGAGAGCGCCTGCGCCCGGGCAAAGTCGCCCATTTTCAGGGCTTCGGCCAGGGCCAGGTTGTCGATCTGCGTCATGGGATCGCCGCCGTCGCTCCAGGCCTTGAACACCGCCGGGGTGGAGAGCCCGCCGCCGGGCGTGACCATCACCAGCGGGATCCGGGGCGGATCGAAAATGGGCGTCAGGATCTCCCCCACGCCCTCGGCCCGGGCAAGTCCCTGCTGCAGGCAGAAGGGCACGTCCGCGCCCAGCTTCAGGCCGATCTGCTGCAGCGTGCGCAGCGGCAGGCGCAGGTTCCACAGCCGGTTCAGGGCGATGAGCGTGGTCGCGCAGTCGGCGCTGCCGCCGCCCAGTCCGGCCCGGGTGGGAATGCTCTTTTTCAGCGTGATGCGCGCGCCGTTGTGCTGTCCCAGCGCCTCATTCAGGGCGCTGGCGGCGCGAATCACCAGGTTCCGGTTGCCGGTGGGCAGCGTCTGGCCGTCCACCGTCAGCGTCAGAAAGCGCGCGGACTCAAAGCTGAGCACATCGCAGAGCTCGATGCTCTGCATCAGCATATCCAGGCTGTGATAGCCGTCCGGGCGCTCGCCGCAGATGGACAGCGACCAGTTGATCTTCGCGTGGGCGTGCAGTGTCAGCTTCATGATTCCTCCGTGATGGTGACGTTCTCAAATTCGGCGGTGCGCTGCACGGTGGGCATCTGGTGCACTACCTGATTTTTCTTTGCACAGATGGCGAAAATTATGCCCGCGACGATCAGGACCAGCAGCAGAAGCACAGCCGCGATGCGCAGCTTTTTGAGCCTGCGGCGGCGCTTGCGCTCCCTGCTCTGGGCGGACGGCGCGCGGTTCGGCTGCGGACGGGGCGCGGGCCTGCGGGTGTAGCTGTCGCCAGGCGCGGTTCGGCTGCCCGGTCGGCTGTAGCCCTCATAGTCCGGGCGGGACTTGTAGCCGCCAGAGGGCTGGGAGCGGTAGCTGCCCGTGGGCCTCCGGCTGCCGGACGCGGTTTCGCCGAAGCGGCCGTTGTAGGAATTGCGTTGCTTATCCATGGATCGTGCTCCTTATGCGCGGCGGCGCTTATTCCGCGTCGTAGTCGGTTGGGGCCTCGTCGGAGCTGTCCTCCGCAGCGGGGGCCTCACGCGCGGGCGCGGGCTTCACCGCCTCCTCGGCGGGCGCGCTGAAGCTGTGGCCGCAGACCGCGCAGAATTCGTCCTGATCCTTGCGCATCGCGCCGCACTCGGGGCAGTAGTCCACGTCATCCGCAGTGGGCGCGGGCTCGGTCTCGGGCGCGGGCTCCGGCATGCGCCGACCGCAGCTGGAGCAGAAGCGCGCGCCCTTGCCCATCACTGTGCCGCAGGAGGGGCAGCGGTTCTGGTTGCGCAATTGCATTTTCTGGCGCTCCAGAGCTTCCAGGCGGTCGCGCAGCTCGGCGACCTTTGCGCACAGCGGCGCGAGGGTCACGCCGTCCGTGCCCTGGGAGTCCACATAGACGCGGCCGATTTCCCGGTACAGATCCTCGATCTCCCCGGCGATGCTGCGGCTCTCGCTGGACAGGCGGGTGATCTCCACGCTGTCCTTGGTCTTGTTCGTCACGGACTGCGCCGCGTTGGTAAACATCTCCTTGAAATCGTTGAAAAATGCCATCGTGATCCCTCCATTCGGATGCAGATTGTTGCATTGCATGTACTTGAATAATCCCCCTGGGATTCCACCTCCATGATACCCCGTTTTGTGCAAAAAATCAACCATATTGGTGCAAACGGGGAGATGCTTTCACACAGGCTCCCCCGTCCGCAAAAATAATTAACCCGCCGCTTGCTGTTCGCGCCCGAAATATCTGCTATAATAGAAAGAAGACAAGCAAAAGCAAACAGGAGTGAAACGACACATGGACTTCAAGCTTTCCATTGCAAATGAAATTCTTTCCGCAGCGGAGCGCGCCTTTGGCGAGACCGGCCTGCAGCCCGCGGACGTCGCCGCGGCGCTGGAGATTCCGCCGAGCACCGACATGGGCGACTACGCCTTCCCCTGCTTCAAGCTGTCCAAGGCCCTGCGCAAGAGCCCGATGATGATCTCCGACGCCCTCGCCGCCAACATCCAGGCGGACTATCTGGGCCGGGTGGAATCGGTCAAGGGCTATCTGAACTTCTTCATCGATCGCGCCACCTACGCCGAGAAGGTGGTGGAGGCGGTGCTCGCGCAGGGCGATACCTACGGCTCCGACAACTCCGGCGCAGGCAAGACCGTGGTGCTGGACTATTCCTCCATCAACATCGCCAAGCGCTTCCACATCGGCCATCTGTCCACCACGATGATCGGCAACGCCCTGTACAAGCTCCACAGGTTCTTCGGCTGGAACGCGGTGGGCGTGAACCATCTGGGCGACTGGGGCACCCAGTTCGGCAAGATGATCGCCGCCTACAAGCGCTGGGGCGACCATGACACCGTGGCGAATGGCGGCGTGGACGAGATGGTGAAGCTCTACGTGCGCTTCAACACCGAGGCCAAGGACAACGAGGCGCTCAACGACGAGGGCCGCGCCTGGTTCAAGAAGATCGAGGACGGAGATGCGGAGGCGCTGGAGATCTTCAACTGGTTCAAATCCGTGACCCTGAAGGACGCGGAGCGCGTGTACGACCTGCTGGGCGTGAAGTTCGACTCCTACGCCGGCGAGTCCTTCTACAACGACAAGATGCAGCCCGTCATCGACGAGCTGCGGGAAAAGAACCTGCTCAAGGAGGATCAGGGCGCGCAGATCGTGGATCTGGAGCCCTACGGCATGCCCCCGGCGCTGATCCTGCGCTCCGACGGGGCCACGCTCTACATTACCCGCGACCTGGCCGCCGCCAAGTACCGCAAGGACACCTACGACTTCGACAAGTCCCTCTACGTGGTGGCCTACCAGCAGGATCTGCACTTCCGCCAGCTGTTCAAGGTGCTGGAGCTGATGGGCTACGACTGGTACAAAAACTGCGAGCACGTGTCCTTCGGCATGGTGTCCTTCGAGGGCCAGACCCTCTCCACCCGCGAGGGCCGCGTGGTGTACCTGGAGGATCTGCTGAACACCTCCATTCAGAAGGCCCGCGCCATCATCGACGAGAAGAGCCCCGACCTTACGAACAAGGACGAGGTCGCGCGTCAGGTGGGCGTGGGCGCGGTGGTGTTCTTCGCACTGTACAACAACCGCATTAAGGACATCGACTTCTACTGGGATCGCGCGCTGAACTTCGACGGCGAGACCGGCCCCTACGTGATGTACACCCACGCCCGCGCATGCTCCGTGCTGCGCAAGGCCGGGGAATGCGACGCTGCGCCGGACTACGCCGCGCTGTCCGATCCCGAGGCCCAGGACGTGGTGCGCATGCTGGAGCAGTTCCCCGAGGTGCTCAAGGCCGCGCTCAACAAGAGCGAGCCGTCCATGATCACCCGCTACAGCGTGGACCTGGCCCAGAGCTTCAACAAGTTCTACTACGAGCACAAGGTCATGGTAGACGACCTCGGCGCGCGCAGCGCACGCATCCATCTGACCCGCGCCGTGAAGCAGACCATCGCCAAGGCGCTGGACCTGATCGGCCTGGAAGCGCCGGAACGCATGTAAAAAACCATAGGGCGGGGCGCACTCACCCCGCCGCATAGCAATGGTGGAGCTGTCTCGAAACGGGAAGATTGCTTTGAGACAGCTCCGGTTTTATAAGGAGAACCCATGCTGGAATATCTGAATCGGAATCCGGGAATCGCGGCGCTGATCGCCGTGGCGATTGTGGCGGCGGCGCTGCTGATCGCAGTGGCCCTCGTGCTGTCCAGCCAGAACAGGCGCGCGCGGCGTGATCAGGAGCGCATGCTCACCCAGCTGCGCCGCGAGAGCGAGGGCCAGGCGAGAAGCGTGGAGCGGCTGAATGCGGCGGTGGGCGAATCCCTGCGGCAGGTGGCGGAGCTGGGCGGCGTGCTGGACGCGCGCATGGAGGCCCTGACCCGGCAGAGCGACGAGAAGCTCACCGAGATGCGCCGCATGGTGGGCGAGAAGCTGGACGGGCGGCTCAGCGAGTCCTTCCGTGTGGTGAACAGCCAGCTGGCGGACGTGCACAAGGGCATCGGCGAGATGCGCGAGCTCGCCGCCAACGTCACCGACCTCAAGAAGGTGCTGGGCAACGTCAAGACCCGCGGCGTGTGGGGCGAAGTGCTGCTCAAGAACCTGCTGGAGGAGCTGTTTGCGCCGGAGCAGTACGTGGCCAACGCCGCGATCCCGGAGGGCTCCCAGCAGCGGGTGGAGTTCGCGCTGCGGATTCCCTGCCGGGACGGAGACGACATGCTGCTGCCCATCGACTCCAAGTTCCCCCAGGAGGACTATGTGCGCCTGCGGGATGCGGAGGCCGCGGGAGATGCGCCGCTGCGGGAGAAGTGCGCCCGCATGCTGGAGCGCGCGCTGCTGGAGCAGGCAAAGACGATCTCGGAGAAGTACATCCGCCCGCCGCAGACGGCGGACTTTGCCGTGATGTTCCTGCCGGTGGAGGGACTGTACGCCGAGGCCGCGCGCATGCCCGGGCTGATCGAAAAGGTGCAGGTGAAGTACCGGGTGCTCATCGCCGGGCCGGGCACGCTGTGCGCGCTGCTCACCAGTTTGCAGATGGGCCTGCGCACCAGCGCGCTGGAGAAGCGCAGCGGCGAGGTCTTGCAGCTCTTTGACGAATTGCGCGGGGAGTTTGCCCGCTTCCAGGAGGGCGTCGCCCGCACCCGCCAGCGCATCGATCAGGCCGAGGCCGAGCTGGACGCGCTGGAGAGCCGCGCCCGGAAGATTGCCAGGAAATTGATGTAAATATGTGGAGGGGGAGCAAGCTCCCAGCTCAAAATAAGGCGGAGGACGCATGCCCTCCGCTTTTTATGCCCGAAGTGATTTTACGTACCGGGAAGCTCCGTGAGCAGCTGGAGCCACTGGGCGCAGGCGGCGGCGTGGATCAGCCGCAGGCTGGCCGGGTCGGTGTCGGTAATGGATGCGTTCAGGCGCTCCACGCAGCCGTCCACCGCCGCGCAGAACAGGCTGATTGCGCCGGAGGAGCTCTCCCCGCAGTCCGCAAGCGCTGCTTGCACCTTCTCGCCCTGGGTTCGGTACACCTCCAGCAGCGCCCGCACCGAGGCCGCGTCGCTGCCGCCCATCTCCAGCGCCGATGCCAGCGCGCCGGTCTCCGTCGCCTGTGCGCGCAGAAAGCTCACCGCCCCGGAGATCGCCGCGATCTCCGCTGCGTCGCCCTTCAGCTTCAGCGTAAGCCCCTCCGCACTGCGCCGTATGCCGCCCGCCGCGTCGGGATCGGACGCCGCCTCCAGAATGATCGCATATTCGTCTCCGTCCGGCAGGATCAGCCCCGCGCCGCCCTGCTGGTCGCAGTAGGACGCGCGGATCCGGGCCTCCAGCGGGTCGGATACGCGCTCGGCGCAGAGGAAGGACAGCTCCATGCCCTCCATGCGCAGCTCGGCGGTGGAGGGAACCTGCGCGGACGCGTCGTCCGCGTCGCCCGGCCCGGACAGGGAGATTGCGTATACGAAGAACATGGTCAGCATCAGCGCCAGCGCCAGTGCGATGGGGCTGGGACGGCTGCGGCGCACGCGTATGGTGCCCATCCCCCCGACTGCGGCGTTGATCGGCTTGCGCTTGGAATGAATCAAAAAAACACCTCCCGGCGGGAATGGTCCTCCGCCGGGAAGCGCCTTGGCAGCTCTGCCCGGCAGTTCATTCTATGCCGGATGCGTGTGAAGCATGCGGGGGATTCAGTCCTCCCCTTTCAGAATCTCCATGGAGAGCCGCCGGTCGCGCTTGAGCTGACTGCGCAGCTCCTCCACCGAGCCAAAGCGCACCTCGCCCCGCAGATAGGCGACCGTCTCCACCACGGCCCGCATGCCGTAAATGTCGTCGTGGAAGTCGAACAGGTTGATCTCCACCGTGGGCGCACCCTCGGGCACGGTGGGGTGCAGGCCGATGTTCAGCATGCCGGGGTGGCGCGCGCCGTCCACGCTGCACCAGGCCGCATATACGCCGTTGGGGCCGTGACCCTCCCAGCTCTCCGGGCGGATGTTGGCGGTGGGAAAGCCGATGGTGCGGCCCAGCTGCTTGCCCTGCACCACAATTCCTTCAATGATCTGATGATGCTCGTTCACATGAATCTCCCCTCCGCTGCGGGCAGCAAAAGCATGAATTCTTCCAGCATCCTGTCCCACAGCGCCCAGTCGTGCTTTCCGGGCAGCGTCTCAAAGCTGTAATCGATGGCCCCCGGCGGCAGGGCCTCGAAGAAGTCGCGGGACTTCAGCGCGTTCTCACGCAGCACATCCTGATCTCCGCAGGCGTGCCAGACGCGCATGCTCCGGGAACCCGCGTTGACGGCTTGAATGTCCCGCTCGATCTGCGCGTCGCATGCGTCGAGGGTCTCGCCGTACACACGCGAGAGCATCGCCTTGTTGCGGGGGTGATCCGGGCGGTACTCCATGTGGGCGGCGGAGAAGCAGCCGATGGCGGCGTACTGCTCCGGTCGGGAAAGCCCCAGCTTCAGAGCGCCGAAGCCGCCCATGGAGCAGCCCGCGATGAGGTTGTCCTCCCGCCGGGCGCTCAGGGGAAGCATGCCGCGCAGAAGTCCGGGCAGCTCGTCCAGGATGTAGTCCCGGTAGCGCCCGCCGTGCACCATGTTGTGATAGCAGCTCAGGCCGCCGTCGGGCATCACCACCGCAATGCCGCGCTCCAGGGCATAGCGCTCCACGCCCGTCCTGCGCAGCCACATCGTGTAATCGTCGCCCATGCCGTGCAGCAGGGTCAGCACCGGCAGGCCCTCCGGGGGAAGCTCCGCGCGTCGCGGCAGCGGCAGGATGACGTTCACGCAGGTGGACTTGTTCAGTGCCTCCGAAAAGACGTGCATCTCGATCAGCGACATGCCCTCGCCTCCCCTCCGAGCAGCCAGTCCAGCATGCGCGGCAGCTCCCGATCCCAGTATTTCCACTGATGATCGCCCGGCCCCTCGCTGGAATCCAGGGTATACCCCAGCGCCGCGAGATGCTCCCGCATGCGCAGGTTCATGTCATAGAGGAAATCCTCCGTGCCGCACCACATCCATACGTCCGGGCGGTTCTCCACGCAATGCTGCGCTGCGGCGAACAGGTCGTTCTCCGAACCGGGAATCTGATCAACCGGCCCGAACACGTCCTCCCAGTAGGCATGATCGGCAAGCGGATCGGGCAGCTGCGGCAGCGCCGCCGCGTCCAGCGCCCCGGAGAAGGAAGCCGCCTTCGAGAAGGTCTCGGGGTGCTTCAGCGCGCACTTCAGCGCGCCGTAGCCGCCCATGGAGTTCCCGGCCACGAAGGTGTCGGCCCGGTCGCGGGACAGCCGGGGGAACATCCGGCGGGTGAGCTGCACCAGCTCCCGGGAGACGAATTCAAAGTAATTCTCCCCCCAGGGCGTGTCCGTATACCACTTCAGCTCCCCGTCGGGCAGGATCACGGCCAGATTCCGTTCCTCCGCGTAGCGCTCGACGGAGGTTTGGCGCTGCCAGGTGCTGGAATCGTCGGTCATGCCGTGAAGCAGGTACAGGGTCTTCCAGTGGGAAGATGTGCTCTTCTCGGGCAGGATCGCGTCCATGTGGGTGCTGCGGCCCAGTGCGTCGGAGTAAAAGTCCACGTGCAGAAGCGCCATCGGCTCACCTCGCTTTCAGTCTATTCCATATTATAGCGTCACTCCGGGCGCGGCGCAAGATTTTGATGAAAGTATGACCGAGAATCAAATTCGCTGTGGTGAATTCGGGAATTCGGGCCATGAGCGGCGGATTCATGCTATACTGTAAGCTGTAAAACCATTCGCGAAAGAGGAGGTTTCACGCAGATGGGTGAACGAAAGGAGCGCAGGCTTCGCCGGGAGGCGGAGGCCGCAGCGGAAAAAGATAGAATCGAGCAGGAGAAGGCCGCGCAGGAGCAGCCGGAAGCGGAGGAAGCACAGAGCGAACAGGCCGACGTGCAGCAGCCTGCGCCGGAGCAGCCGGTCGAAGCGGAGAGAGATCATCGGGAGAACGCGCCCCGACGCGCACCCGAGGAGGAAGCCGCGCCGGTTCGCAAGCGCCGCCGCCGCGCAAAGATCAATTTGCAGGCCGCAGTGGTGCTGCTGGTGTTTGCGCTGCTGATGGGCGTGGTGCTGGGCTACGTGCTGGGTCGCAGCGCGGGTGAGACGCGCGCGAAGGAGGCCGAGGCGAAGCTTGCGGAGCTGACCGCCGCCGTGGAGACTGAACAGCAGCAGGCGCAGCAGGAGCAGAGCGCCGAGCAGGCCAATGAGGAGGCGCTGGCAGCACTCGCGGGCGAAGCGCTTGCGTCCGACGGCGACACCGACCTGCTGATGGGCGCGGAGGATCTCTCCGGCGCAGCGGATGTGCAGGCGACCGACGAGGTGGTCGCGGAGTTTGGCGGCGGGGAGCTGATGGCCAGCGAGGTCATCGAGGAGTACAACGCCCGTCTGGCGCGCTATATGTTCGAGGGCTACAGCGAGGCGGAGGTCTCCGGGACCCTGCTGCCCGAGGTGATGGAGGACATGGTTTCTGAGCGCGTGCTGGAGAGCCACGCGAAGGAGCTGGGCGTGTACGAGCTGAGCGCCTCCGATGAGCAGCAGATCGCCGCCGAGGCGCAGCGGCGCTACGAGGAGCAGCTGAGCTACGCCCGCAGCCTGGTGCGCACCGGGGAGATGAGCGACGCGGAGGTGGAAGCCGCCGCCCAGAGCTACCTGCTGGAATCCGAGGGCGTGAGCCGGGAGTCCATCGAGGCGGAGCTGCGGGCAAGCTGGTGGATGGACAAGCTCTACGACGCGCTGACGGCGAATGTGTCCGTCGGCTCCGGCGAGATCATGACCGCCTACAACGAGGCGCTGGCGGATCAGAAGGAGCGCTTCCTGGCGAGTGCCGAGGATTATGAGGCCGCGCAGGCCGGCGGCGATGTGATCGTGTACAACCTGCCGGGCTACCGCCGGGTGAAGATGGTGGGCATCACCTTCGACAGCTTCGACGCGATGACGGCGGTGGACGAGCTGAACACCCAGCTCGCCGCGCTGGACGCAAGCGCCGACGCGGAGCAGATCGCCCAGCTTCAGGCGCAGATTGACGCATACTACACCCCGCTGGAGGAGAAAGCCGACGCGCTGCTTCAGGCGCTGGCATCCGGCGGTGCGCTGGAGAGCCTGAGCGGCCAGTACGGCGGCGAAACGGAGGAGGGCTGCGTCTGCGCGGACAGCAGCCTGTGGACGCAGGAGCTGGTGGACGCGGCCATGGCGCTGGCAAGCCCCGGCGATGTGAGCGGAATCGTGCGCACCGGCGACGGCGTGTACATTCTCCAGTACGTCGAGGACGTGCCGGAGGGCACGGTGGCCATGAGCGAGGTCTACGACGCGCTCTCCGCCCAGACGCGGGAGACTGCGCGCTATCTCGCCTACGAGACGCAGATCAATGCCTGGATGGAGGAAGCGAATCCCAAGTATTATCCGGAAAGGATGCAATAAAAATCGGGGCCGTCTCAAACGGAAGGAATGTTTGAGACGGCCTCCGCATAGTTGCAGGGCGGGGCGCCTTCACCCCGCCGCAGCGGGCTGGGCCCGCAGCCACATATTGCCGTGTTTAAGCGAACGTGCCTCTATCCCCATAGATTCAAGGGATAGGGGCACTGTGTTTCTATCCGATAGCAATGTCTGTGTTTGCCCGAAATCAGCCCCGGCGGCAATGGGGCTGATTTCTTGCGCCTGGTTTTTGGAGATTGCCGCTCAAATGCGTCCCCAAAGGTTGCAGGGCGGGGTGCCTTCACCCCGCCGCACGCATGTCAGTGGATATCCTTTTTGCAGTAGTGCACGAACGCGATGACCACGCCCAGCGCGCCGTAGAGCAGGCTCAGCGCCAGCATGCCGCCGTCGATTGCGCCGCTGCCCACGATGTCCGCGCCCTCGCAGAAGCCGAAGGACGTGATGTACTTCAGGAAGCGCGCGCTTCTGGAGATGTTCGCGGCCAGGTTCAGGAAGTACAGCATCGCCGCCACGCCCAGGCCCACGCCCGCCGCGCCCCTGCGCAGGAACGCCGATAGGCCGAAGCAGATGCCTGCGAGTACCAGCTGGAGCAGAAGATACCCCAGGTGCAGCAGCAGAAGCTCCCTCCATGGGATGGCCTCGCCCACCGCCGCGATGGTGGCGATGGACAGTGCCAGCACCACTGCATTCAGAATGAGAATCTGCATAACCACCGCGCACAGCTTCTCCGACACCACGCGACGGCGGGAGACGGGATGGGACAGCAGGAACTCCGCCGTGTGGTCGCGCTCCTCCCTGGAGAGGGCGTTGACCGCGATCAGGGCGGCGAAGAACGACCCGCACAGCCCCATCACGTTGCCGCACTCGATGGCGTAAAAGCCGGTCAGTTCGCCGAAGTTCAGCCGATCCATGCCGAAGGCCGCCGTGAAGCTGCCCATGGAGGCGAAGAGCTTGCTCACGCCCGCCATCTGCTGCTTCATCTCCGGGAACAGCAGCAGGCAGATCACCATCAACAGGCCGATTGTGCCCGTCCACACCGCCAGCGAGCCTCCTTCCTCGTAGTAGTGCAGAAAGATTTCCTCCAGATCCGGCTCCGACAGGGTCAGGTCGTGAATCTGCTGCCCCGCCAGCGCGCGGATCAGGGCGTTGATGTCGCCGCTGTACAGGAAGGACGCACCCTGTTGATCCGCGTGCAGATCGCGCACGCCCGTGAGGTCCTCCAGCTTCACCGCGCCGTGAATGTTCACCCGTCGTGCGCTGGTCTGGGTCAGCCTCTCCACCCGATCGCAGGCGATGATCCGGCCCTCGCGGATGATCGCCGCCCGGCTGCAGTTGCGCTGAATCTCCGAGAGCACGTGGGAGGACAGAAACACCGTGGTTCCCAACCCGTGCAGTTCGCCCAGGATGCGGAAGAACTCCCGCTGCATCAGCGGATCCAGGCCGCTGGTGGGCTCGTCCAGAATCAGCAGCCGCGGGTCGTGCTGCAAGGCGCACACGATGCCCACCTTCTTGCGGTTGCCGAAGGAGAGCTGCTCCACCTTGCGGGTGGGATCGAGCTGCATGCGCTCGCAGAGCTGCCGCGCGCGCTGGGTGCAGTCCGCGCCCCGCAGTCCCGCGGACAATCTGAGCACGTCCCTCACCTTCATGCCCGGGTGGAATACCGCCTCGGAGGGCAGGTAGCCCACCGCGCGCAGGATGTCCTCGCGATTCTTGCATATGTCCATGCCCAGCACCCGCGCGCTGCCGCCGGTGGGGGCGATGAAGCCCAGCAGCGTGCGGATCGTGGTGCTCTTGCCCGCGCCGTTGGGGCCGATGAAGCCGAAGAATTCCCCGGTCGGCACCGTGAGATTCAGATCGACGATGCCCCGCGCCTTGCCGTAGGATTTGGTGAGCTTAACCGTCTCGATTGCATTCGTGACGTTCATAGCGTCACTCCTTCCTCAGATAAATTTGCTTCCAGAACTGGATCAGGCGGGTGAAGTCCTGCTCCATTTTTTCAAAGTCCATCTCGCCGCGCTGGAGCATCTCCCAGAGGTAGCCCTCCGAGGCCCAGTACATCTCCCGGTACATCATTTCGATGTCCAGTCCGGGGATGAACTGCGCCGGGTCCAGATTCATCAGCGTGCGGCTGGCCTTGAAGCTGAAGGCCTTGTTGTAGGCAGCCTGAATCGCCGCACTGATCTCCGGATCCTTCTCGTAGAACGCCCGGACCACGAAATTGCCCATGTCCGGCCACCTGCGAATGATCTCCATCTTCGCCCGCATGCCCGTCATCATGCTCTCGAACAGGTCGCTCTGGCCGTAGCAATTGTAGCGCGTCAGCGTCTCGATGGTGGTCTCGGCGCACTTGTCCCACAGGTAGAGGTACAATTCCTTCTTGTTGTGAAAGTAGTGGAACAAAAGCGACTTGCTGATGCCCGCCGCATCCGCGATCTCGCTCATGGGGCTGTGCTTGTAGGAGTTCCGCCCGAACACCCGGTAGCCTGCGTTGAGGATGCTCTGCTGCTTCTCCGCCGGCAGGGAAAAGAATTTTTCGTTCATACTTACCTCCATGAACCGATTCGGTCAATTTCCATTATACACCGTTGACCGATTTTGAGAAGACCCCTCTGTGAAAGAAACACAAACCGGCAAAAAACGCCCACATCCGCCGCGAATTAACAAACATACAAAGCTGCATGCGCCGCCCTTTACACCGCCCATCTTGAAAAGTTCGCAGAATTCCGATATAGTATCTGACAAACAATGTTACATAACGTCTCATGGCTCCCCATGGGGCGCATCCGATTTTTGCGAGGAAGAGAGGCGAAAGACACATGCGCATCCGAATTGCGACCGATTCCACGGCGGACATCCCGGTCTCTCTGCGTGAGGAGCTGGACATCGCCGTGCTGCCGCTGACGATCATCACCGAGGATAAGGAGTACCGCGACGGCTACGACATCACCCCCCAGGAATTCTATCCCCTGCTGGACGCGGAGGACAAGCTGCCCATGTCCGCGCAGGTGAATCCCTACCAATATACCGAGCTGTTCGAGGAGAGCTGGAAGGCGGGCTACACCGATCTGATCCAGACCACGCTGAACTCCAAGGGTTCCTCCACCTGGCAGAGCGCCATTCAGGCGCGCGGCCTGTTCTACGAGGAGCACCCCGAGGCGAAGGACAGCTTCCATATTCACATCATCGATTCGCTGAATTACAGCATGGGCTACGGCTGGGCCGTGATTGCGGCGGCGAAGCAGGCCCGGGCGGGCGCAGGCGTTGAGGAGATCATCGCCGGCATCCGCGACTGGGTGGAGAACGTGCGCGTGGCGGCGATTCCGCTGAACCTGAAGTGCGTGCGCAAGTCGGGCCGCATCTCCGCGGCGGCGGCGCTCATCGGCGACGCGTGTGTAAGTCCGAGCGCAGACCGGGCACGCCCTACGTGCTCGCCCGCGCAGCCGACGACGAGGAGGCCGAACGATTGATGCAGGCCGCCTGCGCCGAACTGGATCAGCCGCCGGAGCTGATGTTCTACCTGGGCTGCATCATCACCATCAACATCGGCCCCGAGGCCATCGGCATCATCTACCACAAGAAGTGACGGTGAACCCCATGAAGATCAAAACGGTACTGTTCGACCTGGACGGCACCCTGCTCCCCATGGATCAGGACGCCTTCACAAAGGGGTATTTTAAGCTGCTGGCGGCGAAGGTGGCCCACCGGGGCTACGAGCCGAAGGCGCTGGTGGACGGCGTGTGGGCCGGAACCGCCGCGATGGTGGCAAACGACGGCAGCTGCACCAACGAGGAGGCCTTCTGGAAGCGCTTTGCCGGAATCTTTGGTGAGCGCGTGTACGCGGACAAGCCGCTGTTCGACGAGTTCTACCGCGTGGACTTCCAGCAGGCGCGCGCCTTCTGCGGCTACAATCCCGACGCGGCCTGGGCGGTTGCGCGCATCCGGGAGCATGGCTGCCGGGTTGCGCTGGCCACGAACCCGCTGTTCCCCTCCTTCGCCACCGAGAGCCGCATCCGCTGGGCGGGTCTGGAGCCGGGGGACTTCGAGCTCTACACCACCTACGAAAACTCCCGCCGCTGCAAGCCCAACCCGGACTACTACCGGGACGTGATCGAAGCGCTGGGCGTGCGCGCGGAGGACTGCCTGATGGTGGGCAACGACGCGGACGAGGACATGAACGCCGAAACCCTGGGCATGCAGGTGTTCCTGCTCACCGACTGCCTCATCAATCGGAAGGAACGGGATATCAATGTCTGGCCCCACGGCGGCTTTGCGGAGCTGGTGAGGTATGTCTGCGGCCCGATGAGCTATCGGTGAGCGTGGCTTCAGATCCCTGCTAAAGCCCGCAAGCGCAAAAAAGCAATCAGTCCGGAAGCAAACAAATAGGTTATTCCGGCTTGACAAGTACATACAACTTGTATATAATATGTATATATATTCACGTGCGATGAAGGAAAGAGTAACCCTTCCGAGGTTCCACAGAGAGCGCCCGTCGGCTGAAAGGGCGTGTCCAAAGTTGGGTGAAGATGGCTCCGGAGCAGCGTATCGAGGCATTGCGCTAAGGTTACGACGGGGATCGCCCGTTACAGCGAGAGGCATTGTTGGATGCCGGAGAGAGGTTTCAGCGCTGGCTGAAACGAATTGAAGTGGTACCACGGGCAAGTCCGCTCGTCTTCTGAAGGGAAGGCGGGCGTTTTTATTTGCAAAACAAGGGAAAGCAATGGAGGGGATTCAAATGAAGAAGAACAAATCCACCCGCATCACGCTCTGGATCTTCATCGGTCTGGTGCTGGGCATCCTCTGCGGCCTGTTCATGCCGGGCCGCTACGAATGGGCGCTGCCGTTCATCGAGCTGGTCAGCTCACTGTACATGAACGCGCTGCGCATGATGATCTATCCGCTGGTGTTCTGCTCGCTGATCGTGGGCATCAAGGGCATCGGCAGCGTATCCAAGACCGGCAAGATCGGCCTGCAGACCGTGCTGTTCTTCGTGGGCACCACGCTGTTTGCATCGCTGCTGGGCCTGTTCCTGCCGGAAGCACTGGGTCTGGGCAAGGGCGTTGAGATTCAGATGATGGAGACCACCGTGGAGGCCACCCGCTTCACCAGCCTGCTGGACACGGTGAAGAACCTGATCCCCGCCAACCCCATCGCCTCCTTCGTCAACGGCGACATGCTGCAGGTGCTGGTGTTCGCCATCATCGTGGGTATCACCTGCCTTGCGCTGAAGGAGAAGGCCGCGCCCTTTGTGAAGGTCGTGGAGGCCGTCAACGACATCTCCATCAAGATCATCTCCGTGGTGATGTACTTCACCCCCATCGGCGTGTTCTGCTCCATCTCCTCCGTGATGTACGCCAACGGCCTGGACACCATCCTGGCGCTGGGCGGCGTGCTGCTGGCACTGTATATCACCTTCGTGCTGTACGTGCTCATCGTCTACGGCCTGGTGGTGGTCAGGGGCATGGGCAAGTATCCCGTGGGCCAGTTCTTCAGGAAGGTGCTGCCTGCCGCGCTGAACGCCTTCGGCACCTGCTCCTCCTCCGCCACCCTGCCCATCAGCAAGCGGTGCGCGGATGACATGGAGGTTCCCAACGAGATCTCCTCGCTGGCGCTGCCGCTGGGCGCGACCATCAACATGGACGCGGTGTCCATCCTCATGTCCTTCATGATCGTGTTCTTCGCCAATGCCTGCGGCGTGGAGGTTACCCTGGGCATGATGATCACCGTGATGCTGAGCAACACCCTGCTCTCCATCGGCTGCCCCGGCGTTCCCGGCGGCGCCATCGCCTGCTTCGCGGCGCTGTCCACCATCGCGGGCCTGCCCGCCGGCATCATGGGCGTGTACATCTCCATCAACACCCTCTGCGACATGGGCGCGACCTGCTGCAACGTGCTGGGCGACGTCGCCTGCGCGGTGGCCATGAAGAACACCTGCAAGCTGGATAAGAAGCCTGCAAAGTAAGTTTATATTGAATCTGCCGCCTGCGGAAGCTCCGCAGGCGGTTTGTTATACAATTCTGTGTCGCCGTTGTGGAAAAATGTAAATCAGTTTTTACCAAAATGTCTTTGGAACGGAGCGACATTCTTTGCATAGGGAAACTATGATGGTGAACCGTGGGAAATTTGGGCCCGGGCGCATGTCCGGGAGGGAGCTGATACCTTGTTCATACTTTTGTGGTTGTTCTTTGTGCTGCTCAACGGCAGGCTGACGCTGGAGATCGCGCTGTTCGGCGCGGCTGTGGCGGGACTGGCGCTGCTGTTCGCCTGCCGCTACGCCGGGTGGAGCCTGAAGCGCGAGAAGGATTTTCTGCGCCTGCTGCCCCGGCTGCTGATCTACGGCCTGTACCTTCTGAAGGAGATCGCGAAGGCGAACCTGACCACGCTGCGCCGCGTGTATTCCCGGCATGAGGTGGAGCCGGCCATCGTGACCTTCCGCACGCCGCTTGCGCACGAGTGGACGCAGGTGCTGCTGGCCAATTCCATCACGCTGACCCCCGGCACCATCACCCTTCTTCTGAAGGAGGGCGAGCTGACCGTGCACTGCCTGGACAAAATCGACGCGGGCAGCCTGGAGGGCAGCGACATGGAGGTTCGGATTGCGAAAATGGAGGGTGGAAAATGACGGAGGCGTACAATCTGCTGTTCAGCGTGGTGCTTGCGGTGCTGGGCGTACTGCTGTTTCTCTGCCTGCTGCGCGCCATCCTGGGCCCGCGCATCGCGGACCGCGTGGTGGGCATCAACATGATCGGCACCATCGTCATCATGATGATCGCCATCCTTTCGCTGATGCTGGGCGAGGGCTATCTGGTGGACGTCGCCATCATCTACGCCATGCTCAGCTTCCTGGCGGTGGTGGTGCTGGCGAAGATATACATCGGCGTGTATCTCGCCCGGAAGGCGAAGGAGGGGGACGAAAATGGACGTTGAAACGCTGCGCTTTATCCTGTGCGCGCTGCTGATGCTGCTGGGCCTGATCTTTGAGATCTCGGCGGTGATCGGCGTGTTCCGCTTCCGCTACGTGCTCAACCGCATGCACGCCGCCGCCATGGGCGACACCATGGGCGTATTTCTGATGCTGCTGGGTCTGGCCGTGGCGAACGGCGTCAACATGCTGTCGCTGAAGCTGCTGGTTCTGGTGGTGCTGTTCTGGATGGCCTCGCCGGTGGCGTCCCATCTGATCGGACGGCTGGAGCTGGTCACCAATGAAGAACTGGATCGGGAGGTGTCGGAATGGAAGCGCTGAGCGTACTGCTGCTGGGTTTTATCCTGATCTGTGCGGTGGCGGTGAGCCTGACGAAGGATCTTCTGACCTCCATCATCATCTTCATGGCCCAGAGCACCGCCATGTCGGTGGTGTGGATTCTGCTGCGCTCGCCGGATCTGGCCATCACAGAGGCCGCCGTGGGCGCTGGCGTGACGACGCTTCTGATGTTCGTGGCGCTCAAGAAGCTGCACGCAATCAAGACGCGGGAGGATGAGCACGATGGCCGCAAGTGACTTTCGCAGATGGATTGACGAGGGCGGGGAGCCGCTGGATGCGCGCATGTGCGCCGATCTGGTCGCGCCCGAAGCCCCTGAGCGGGAGGACCCCTTCGCCCAGCCCCATCCCCGGGAGGAGATGACCTACGAGCGCATCTCCCGCTGGAGCCACACCCGCGGCGAGCGCCTGCTGCGCGGAATCTACTGCGCGGTGGCGGTGCTGGTGTGCGTGGGCCTGAGCGCGCTGCTGATCTACACGGCGCTGGACCTGCCCCAGTTCGGCGGCGCGGATGCGCTGGTGGACAACGAGGTTTCCCGCTTCTATGTGGAGGAGGGACTTGCGCACACCGGCGCGGTGAACATCATCTCCGGCATCATCCTGGACTTCCGAGGCTTCGATACGCTGGGCGAATCCCACGTGCTGTTCATCGCGGCCTGCACGGTGCTGCTGCTTTTGCACCTGCCCCAGGGCGACGATCCCGATTCGCTGCGCATGCGCATGGCGGCGGAGTCGGACGACCGCCACTTCGAGCCCCGGCACGATCCCATCCTGCAGGGCGGCGCGCGGGTGCTGGTTCCGCTGCTGATCGTGTTCGGCGCATACATATTGCTCAACGGCCACCTCTCCCCCGGCGGAGGCTTCTCCGGCGGCGCGGTGCTGGGCGCGGGCATGATCCTGTTCCTCTGCGCCTTCGGCTTTAAGCAGGCCGAGCGCTTCTTCACCTTCAAAACCTTCCGCGCGGCAACCACCGCCGCGCTGGTTTGCTACGCGCTGAGCAAGGGCTATGTGTTCTTCACCGGCGCAAACGGCCTTGCAAACGGCATTACCGCCGGAAAATTCGGCGCGATCCTCTCAGGCGGGCTGATGATGCCGCTGAACATCGCCGTGGGCCTGGTGGTGGCCTGCACGATGTACGCGCTCTTTACCCTGTTCCGGAAGGGGGATCTGTAAATGACCGTCAAGCTCATGGAGCACTTTGAGGAAATCGCCGCGCTGATTCTGTTCGGCATCGGCTTCACCAACCTGCTGCTCAACCGGAACATGATGAAGAAGATCATCGGCTTTTCCATGATGGACAGCGCCATCTACCTGTTTCTGGCCTCCTACGGCTACATCGACGGCCGCGTCGCGCCCATCATCGCAAGTGAGAGCGCGCTGCTGGAGGTCGGCATGTACGTCAATCCCCTCCCGGCGGGCCTGGTGCTCACGGGCATCGTGGTCTCGGTGAGCGTCACGGCGATCATGCTGGCGCTCACGGTGCGGCTGTACCGGACATACCCTTCTTTCTGGTGTGGGGGCCGCTGCTGCTGTCCTCCGTCACCGCCGCGCTGAAGCCGAAGCAGGCCCGGGCCATGATGCTGATCGTACCCGCAGCGGGAACGCTTGCGTCAGGTGCGCTGCTGGTCAGCCTGCTGAAGAACGGCGGCGGCTCCTTCCGCTATGCGCTGGGCGCGTTCGGCGCGCCCGTGGGCAATGAGCTGCGCGCGGGCGAGCTGGAGGCCGTGCTGGCCGTCACCTTCTGTCTGATCCTCTTCCTCTGCGTGCTGGGCGGCTACCAGCGCATCCGCGCCCACATCGAGACCCGGCGGCAGAGCCTGTACGCCGTGATGGTGCTGCTGCTGCAATCCGGCATGATGGCGCAGCTGTTCACCAACGACGTGTTTACCGCCTACGTGTTCATCGAGATCATGACCATCGCCGCCGCGTCGCTGGTGCTGGCCCGCACCCGTGGCCGCACGCTGTTTGCCGCCACGAAGTACATGATCATGAACCTGCTGGGCAGCGGCCTGTTCCTGCTGGGCGTTTCGATTCTCTACTGCCTGACCGGACACCTGCTGATGGAGGACATCCACGACGAGGTCATGCGGCTGTCCGCCACCGGCGCGTACCTCCGGCCGCTGACGCTGTCCATGGCGCTGATCACCATCGGCCTGGCGGTCAAGAGCGCGCTCTACCCCTTCCACACCTGGCTGCCGGACGCATACGCCTCCGCAACGCCGTCCTCCAGCGCCATGCTGGCCAGCCTGGTGTCCAAGGCCTATATCTTCCTCTACATCAAGTTCGTGATTCGCGTGTTTGATCCGGCGGTGTTCCGCGAGACCCACATCCAGACCGTGCTGCTGGTGTTCTCCATGGTGGGCATCATCCTCGGCTCCATCGACGCGATTCTGGAGAAGAAGCTCCGGCGCATGATCGCCTATTCGTCGGTGGCCCAGATCGGCTACATCTACCTGGGCATCGCGCTGGGCACCCGCGCGGGCATTGCTGCGGCGGTGTTCCACATCATCGCCCACGCTCTGGCCAAGGCGGTGCTCTTCCTCTCCGGAGATCGGCTGATCGGCGCGTCCGATGGCGACGCAACCTTCCATGAGCTGCGCGGCGCGGGCTATCGCGCGCCCCTGTCCGGCGCGGTGTTCAGCATTGCCGCCTGCTCCATCGTGGGCATTCCCATCCTGGGCGGCTTCGCATCGAAGCTGTATCTGGCCGACGCATGCATGGGCGTGGACAGCGCCAACGCGCTCATCGCCCTGATCGTGCTGGCGGTCAGCACCGCGCTGAACGCCGCCTACTTCCTGATCACCGTGGTCACGCTCTACATGAAGCCCACCCACGAGTACCACACCCGCCTGAACCATCCGAAGATCAGCACCGCCGCGCTCGCGGTCTTTGCGCTGCTGATCGTGGCGCTGGGCGTGTTCGCGCCCCGGGTGATGTCCATCATTGAGACCGGCGTGTCCCATCTGCTATGAGCACAAGGAGGAATTTTCCATGCTGCTGAGCCTTCCCCTGATACTTCCCATCGCGGCCGCGCTGCTGATCTGGGCGCTGCCCCGAGACAATCGCAGGCTGACGGACGGCTTCGCCATCGGCGCGCTGGCCGTCTCCGCGCTGTGCGCGCTGGCGGCGGCTCTGAAGGGCGATACGAGCCTGACTCTGTGGCGGCTGACGGATACCATCGCCATCCAGCTGCACACCGACGGCGTGGCCCGCTTCTACATGGCGTTCATCTCTGTGGTGTGGGTGCTGGTGGGGATTTACGCCACGGCCTACAACGCCCACGATCCCAACTACCGCCGCTTCAACTGCTTCTACGTGGGCACCTACGGCGTGCTGATGGGCCTGAGCATGAGCGCCAACGCCGTGACCATGTACATGTTCTATGAGATGATGACCCTGATCACCCTGCCCCTGGTGATGCACACCATGGAGAAGGAGGCTGTCGCGGCGGGCGTCAAGTACCTGATCTACTCGGTGTTCGGCGCAAGCGCGGCGCTGCTGGGCATCTTCTTCCTGATGCACTACGGCGCCAGCCTTACATTCACCCCCGGCGGCGTGCTGGATATGGCGAAGGTGGCGGGGCATGAAAACCTGCTGCGCGCCATCGTGTTTGCGATGCTGGTGGGCTTCGGCGTGAAGGCCGGCATGTTCCCCATGCACGCATGGCTGCCCACGGCCCATCCGGTGGCCCCGGCTCCGGCCAGCGCGGTGCTCTCCGGCGTGATTACCAAGATGGGCGTGCTGGGCGTGATCCGCGTGCTGTTCTTCCTGGTGGGCCCGGACTTCATCCGCGGCACCTGGGTGCAGACCGCCTTCATGGTGCTGACCCTGATCACCGTGTTCATGGGCTCGCTGCTGGCGCTGCGCGAGAAGCTGTTCAAGAAGCGCCTGGCCTACTCCTCCGTGTCTCAGGTCAGCTACATCCTCTTCGGCCTGTCCACCCTGACCCCGCTGGGCTTCGTGGGCGCGATGCTGCACATCTGCTGCCATTCGCTGATCAAGAATACGCTCTTCCTCTCGGCGGGCGCGTTCATCCATGAGACCGGCAAGACCCGCGCGGACGAGTACCTGGGCATCGGCAAGATCATGCCCATCACGCTGTGCATGTTCACCGTGGCCTCGCTGGGCCTGATCGGCATCCCGCCCACGGGCGGCTTCGTCAGCAAGTGGTATCTGGCCCAGGGCGCGCTGAACCTGGGCAGCGCCGCGTGCTGGATCGGCCCGGCGGTGCTGCTGTGCAGCGCGCTGATGACCGCAGGCTACCTGCTGCCGGTGACGATCCACGGCTACTTCCCCGGCGACGCGCCCCGCCTTGAGGGCCACGAGGCTCCGAAGCGCATGTGGATTCCCATGCTGATCCTGGCGTCGCTGGTGGTGCTGGTGGGCGCGTTCCCCGGCGCGCTGGTGAATTACGCCCAGGCCATCGCAGGCCTGATCTTCTGATGACGTTTGAAGGAATGAAACTATGCTGATTGCATCTTTGCTTCCGCTGCTGGGCGGCGCGCTGATCCCGGCGCTGCGGTTCAAGTCCCGCAAGGGGCGCACCGCGTGGGTGGAGGGCGTGACGATCCTGACCTCGCTTCTGGTGCTGCGGCTGATCCTGCGCGGCACGGAGGAGGTCACGCTCATCGCCTTCTCCCGCGCGTACCGCCTGAGCTTCGGCCTGGACGGCATGGGCCGGGTGTTCCTTGGCCTGATGGCCTTCCTCTGGCCGCTGGCTGCGCTGTACGCCTCGGAATACATGCAGCACGAGGAGCGCGAGGACAGCTTCTTCGCCTTCTACACCATGACCTTCGGCGTGATGATCCTCTACTGCTGCGCGCGCAATATGTTCACGCTCTACGTGCTCTTCGAGTGCATCACCCTGATCACGCTGCCGCTGGTGTGGCACAAGAAGGACGCGGCCTCCATCCGTGCGGCGCGCGCCTACATCCGCTACTCCATCGGTTGCGCCGCCTTCGCCTTCGCCGCGCTGATCGTGGTCTCCCAGTACGCAAGCGGCGATTTCCAGTTGGGCGGGCTGGATCTTTCCGGCATGCCCAAGGACCTCATGTGCGCGGCGTTTCTGGCGTGCTTCTTCGGCTTCGGCGTGAAGGCGGCGGTGTTTCCGCTGAGCGCATGGCTGCCCCGGGCCTGCGCCGCACCCACCCCGGTCACGGCCCTGCTGCACGCGGTGGCGGTGGTCAACGCGGGCGTTTACGCGGTGCTGCGCATGGTCTACAACGTCTTTGGCGCGGCGCTTCAGGGCACCTGGGCGCAGACCGTGGCGCTGATCTTCAGCATACTGACGATCCTCTTCGGCGCGGTGATGGCCGTGCGCGAGCGCCACGTCAAGCGCAAGCTGGCCTACTCCACGGTGAGCAACCTGGGCTACATGCTGCTGGGCGCGTCCATCATGACCCCTGCCGGACAGGTCGGTTCGCTGATGCACATGGTCTGCCATGGACTGATGAAGATCACGCTGTTCTTCTGCATCGGCGCGGTGATGGTGCAGACCGGGCGCACTCAGACCCGGCAGATGCAGGGTCTCGCCCGGCGCATGCCGCTGGTGTTTGCCGCGTTTACCGTCGCCGCCATTGCGCTGATGGGCATTCCCCCGCTGTGCGGCTTCATCAGCAAGTACTACCTGGCCACGGCTGCGCTGGAAATGGGGAAGCTCTGGGGCGTGGCGGGCGTTGCCGCGCTGCTGATCTCCTCGGTGCTGACGGCCATCTACAGCCTGTCGGTGGCGCTGCCCGCGTTCTTCATGCCGCTGGATGAAGCTGCGGGGCCGGAGCTGCCGAAGCGCTGCGATCCCGGCCTTCGCATGCTGGTTCCGCTGGGCCTGCTGCTCTGCGCCGTGCTCCTGCTGGGCGCGTGCTCCCAGCCCCTGGCCGACGCGCTGCGCGCCATCGCCGGAATGTGAGGTGAAAAACGTGATTGCTGCACTTCTTCTGTCCGTGCCGCTGCTTGGCGCGGTGGTCTCCAGCGTCTGCGCCATCAAGAGCGAGCGCATTCGCGACCGCATCTATACGGTGGAATTGATCGCCGTGTTTGCGCTGGCGGTGTGCGCCTTCGCCTCCAATCTGCGCGGCGCTGCGATTGCGCTGAACGTACCCGGCCTGTGCGGCATGGGCCTTACGCTGAAGCTGGACGGCTTCCGCAGCCTGTACGCGCTGGTGGCCTCGTTCATGTGGCTGATGACGGGCCTCATGTCCCCGGAATACTTCGCCCACTACAAAAACCGCACCCGCTACTACCTGTTCAACCAGATCACGCTGATGGCCACGCTGGGCGTGTTCATGTCGGACGATCTCTACACCACCTTCATCTTCTTCGAGATCATGTCGCTGGCCTCCTATCCCTGGGTGGCCCACGATGAAAACAGGGGCGCGATGAGCGCTGCGGGGACGTATCTCGCCATCGCGGTGTTCGGCGGCATGGTGACGCTGATGGGCCTGTTCATGGCCTGGAACCGCATCGGCTCCCTGTCCTTTGCTGCGCTGACCGCCGCACGGGGCCGGGCGGACATGATCCTGCCGTCGGCGCTGATCCTGGTGGGCTTCGGCGCGAAGGCGGGCCTGTTCCCGCTGCACATCTGGCTGCCCCAGGCGCATCCGGTGGCCCCCGCCCCGGCAAGCGCCCTGCTCTCCGGCGTGCTCACCAAGACCGGCGTGTTCGGCATGCTGGTGATCTGCCTGCGGCCCATGCTGGGCTGCCTGTCCTTTGGAAACGTGATGCTGGCGCTGGGCCTGATCACCATGGCGCTGGGCGCGGTGCTGGCGCTGCTCTCGACGAACCTCAAGCGCATCCTCGCCTGCTCGTCCATGTCCCAGATCGGCTACATCACCGTGGGCGTGGCCATGGCGATGCTGCTGGGCGAGGAGGGCCACGTGCCCGCAAGCGGCGCGGTGATGCACATGGTGAACCACTCCGTGCTGAAGCTGACGCTGTTCATGGCGGCGGGCGTGGTGTACATGAACCTGCACAAGCTGGAGCTCAACGACCTGCGGGGCTTCGGCCGGGGCAAGCCGCTGCTGCACGCGGCGTTCCTGCTGGGCGCGCTGGGCCTGGCGGGCGTTCCGCTGTTCAACGGCTACCTGGGCAAGACCCTGATTCACGAGGGCATCCTCGAATACGCCCACGAGCTGGGGCACTTCAGCATCTACAACGTCTGCGAGTGGATCTTCCTCTGCGCGGCGGGCGTGACCACCGGCTACATGCTGAAGATCTACATCGCGCTGTTCTGGCAGAGGAACCCGACCCGTCAGGCGGAGTACGACGCGCTGAACGGACGCTACATGAACCGGCGCACCGCCTTCGCACTGTGCGCGGCGATGGTGCTGATTCCCGTGCTGGGCATGTTCCCGGCAATTCTGGAGGGCGCGTCCCGGCTCTGTGCGGGCTTCACCGGCATCGAGGGCGTGCACGGCGTTCACTTCTTCAGCCTTGCGAACCTGCGCGGCGGCGCGATCTCGCTGGCCATCGGTACCTTCCTCTACCTCACCGTGGTGCGCAAGCTGCTGTACAAGAAGGAGCGCGGCTACATCGCCGTGCAGCCGAAGCTGAACCTGCGCGACAGCGCGGCGGTGAAATATGGCCTGCGCTGCGTGGACGGACTGTGCGCCGTCGTCGATCATGCGCTGGAGAATCCCTTCTGCATGCACATCGTGCCGGACGCTGTGACCGCGCTGACCCGCGCCGCAGCGGGCCTGACCGACGGCGTGGTGGTGCTGCTGAAGGGCGGCCTGTTCCGCAGCCGCAGCGAGCACAAGCACCGCAAGCACTCGGTCTACTACGCCTTCTCCTACGTGGTGGGGCACATCCTGGACGCGTTCGTGCTGCTGTTGAACCTGACGCTCTACCGCAACCGTCCGATCCACATCGACTTCGTCTATGTGCTGGCCTCCCGCGTGTACGACCGCGACCCGGAGCTGGGAAGGGCCACCCGCACGGTGTCCTTCGGCCTGCTGCTCTTCGCCGCCGGCCTGCTGCTGGCGCTGGCGTATCTGATCGTGCTGTAAAGAAATACAACAAAGGGGCTGTCTCAAAACAGATAACATGCTTTGAGACAGCCCTGAATAGCCGTAGGGCGGGGTTCCTTCACCCTGCCGGCGGCGAGGCGCCGCAGCCACATCGCTGGCGCGGTTTGAGCGATCGCACCCCTGCCCCCATAGATTCAAGGGGCAGGGGTGCTGTGTTTCTTTCCGATTGATATGCCTGTTTTTACCCGAAATCCAGTCCGGCAAAGCCAGGGATTTTTGCATGCAATTTTCAGACGAAATCGAAGAAAAGCTGCACTGCGGGGTTCTTGCTGTCCTTCAGGCACATCAGCCGATAGGAAATCTCCCGGCGGCTGGGCAGCTCGAAGCGCACAAGCCCTGCGCCCTGGGCGTCCACGATGAAGCCGGGAACCATGGCCACGCCGTGGCGCGCGCGCACCAGCATCAGCTGCGCGTCCAGCGAGTTGGTCTGGCTGATGTTGGAGGGCACGAAGCCGAATTCGTCCTGCACCAGCGCGCGCAGCATCCGCAGCGACGATGGCCCGCTGTTCTCGCAGGTGGTGATCAGGCACTCCCGCTTGAGCATCGCGCGCAGGTCGCCGCCGTTGCGCTCGGCCACCTCCGGCGCGGCCACGATGTAGTTCGGCGAGGTGAACAGCGTGCGGGATTGCAGGCCCAGGCGGCTGAAGGAATCCTCGCACAGCGCGTCGCCGATGATCAGGTTCAGCTCGCCCAGCCGCAGCTTCTCCGTCAGCTCGCTGTAGGGATACTGCATGATGTCCACCTTGATCTCCGGGTGACTGTTCAGGAAGTCCGAGAAGAAGCCCTCGGTGTTGCAGTACTCGTACACGCCCACGCCCACCTTCAGGCTGCCCGCATACCCCTGATCGATAGCCATGATCTGCTCCAGCGTCTCGTCGTACTGCTGCAGCATGCGGGTGATGTGGGTGTAGTAGCACTTCCCGGCCTCCGTCAGCTCCACGGCGCGCTGGTTGCGCTCGAACAGCCGCACCCCCAGGCGCTCCTCCAGCCCCGAGATGTACTGGCTGATGGCCGTCTGGGAGACGTTGTGGCGCGCGGCGGTCTGCGTGAAGCTCAGACACTCCGCCAGCGTGATGAAGTAGTGAATTTTGCGATTGATCATTTCTGCGCTCCTTTGTCCCTGCACATACAAGCCCTTTTTCCTATTTTCTGCCATCCGGCGGGAAATGTCAAGTCTCTGACATATCTTCATATAAAACTTTTTATTGCAATAAGTCTTGCATTATAATAAATCTATGGTACAATAGACGAAGAAGGGGGGCGTTGCGTCCCCGAAAGCGAATATTGGAGAAGCAATGCGATGAAGAACGTCTATGATTGGCCCTATGCGAACGAGTTTGGCGTGCGCGAGATGGTGGAGAGCGACGTGGTGGTGCTGGGCGGCGGCCTGGCGGGCTGCTTTGCGGCCATCGCGGCTGCGCGCAAGGGTCTGCGGGTGGCGCTGGTGGAGAAGGGCGCGACGGAGCGCAGCGGCTCGGCGGGCAGCGGCTTCGACCACTGGGAGTCGGCCTGCACCAACCCCTGCTCGAAGGTCACGCCCAAGGAGATCGCCGAGGCCTACATCGAGGAGCAGGACGGGTACTCCAACGGCATTGCCCACTACATAGAGTGCCGCGAGGGCTACGACCGCCTTCTGGATCTGGAGGACTTCGGCGGCAAGGTGCGCGACAGCGAGGGCGAATTTGCGGGCGCGGAGTTCCGCGACGAAGAGACGGGTCTGATGTTCGCCTACGATTACACGAATAAATTTACGCTGCGGGTGTGGGGCTCCACCTTCAAGCCCGCGTTGTACAGGGAACTGAAGCGGCTGGGCGTTCAGGTGTTTGACCGCACCGAGGCCACGGCGCTGCTGACGAGCGTGGTGGACGGCAAAAAGCGGGGAATCGGCGCAATCGGCATGAACGTGCGCACGGGCAAGCTGATGGTGTTCAAGGCGAAGGCCACGATCCTCACCATGTCCCGGCCCGCCCGCGTGTGGCTGTTCAATCCGGATCTGGTGGGCCTGTGCGAGTTCCGCCCCACCCAGTCCATCGGCAGCGGCCACGCCATGGGCTGGCGCGCGGGCGTGGAGTTCACGATGATGGAGAAGTCCGTCAAGGGCGAGTTCTCCGCCGCCGGGCGCAGCTTCCCGCCCTACGGCACCGGCAACAACCACAACACCTGGTACGCCGCCACGATGGTGGACGCCCGGGGCGTGGAGATTCCCTACGTCGACCGGGATGGCAGGGAGCTGAAGACTGTGTCCGAGCGCTACCATCCCGCGCCGGGGCAGAAATTCTTTTTGAAGGGCGGCGTGATCGACGAGGCCAAGTACGAATATCGCGGCCCCGAGACCCTTCCCTTCGAGGAACTGATGAAGCGCGGCTACAAGCTGCCCTTCTATGCCGATCTTTCCCGCATGCCCGAGATGGAGCGCAAGGTCATCTGGGGCATGATGGTGGGCGAGGAGGGCAAGACCAAGATACCGATTTTGCAGAACTACACCCAGCGGGGCTTCGATCCCGAGAGGCACATGCTGCAGAGCTACGGCACCGGCTGGCAGTCGGCGGCGTTCCTGGGCCAGGAGCGCCAGCTCTTCGGCGCGCCCGGCGGCGTCATGCACGACTGGGATCTCAAGACCAACATCGACGGCATCTACGCCGCGGGCGACCAGCTCTTTGCCTCGGACTGCTGTGGCTTCGCCTGTGCCACGGGCTACTACGCGGGTCGCAAGGCTGCGGACTGGGCCGCGACGGTGGATTTCACCGAGCCGGATGCATCGGAGATCGACCGGGAGGAGGCGCGCCTGTACGCGCCGATGTACGTGGAGGACGGCATGGACTGGCGCGAACTGAACATGGCCATCAGCAAGTGCATGCAGAACTACTGCGGCGCAGTCAAGTGCGAGGATCTGCTGCGCGAGGGCCTTGATCTTCTGGAGAGCTACGAGCGCGACGCGGTGCCGAGGCTGAGCTGTTCCAATCCCCACGAGCTGATGCGCACCCACGAGGTGCTGGACATCCTGGAGGTGTCCAAGCTGATTATCAACGCCTGCCTGCTGCGCAAGTCCTCCTCCGCGCCGCTGTGCTTCGAGCGCAGCGACTACCCGGAGGTCGACCCTGCGGAGGACAGGAAGTTCATCACCATCCGTCAGGAGAACGGCAGGGTTGTGCGGGGCGAGGTTCCCCACCGCTACTTCGGCGACGTCGAGGAAGAATACCTCCGGCGCAACGGCGGCTACATCGCCGAGCGCGCGGAGCGCTATGGAGACAGGTGAGTATTATGGCAAGCAAACCGGAACTTTCGGCGGCGAAGATTCCCTCCAGCGCGCGCCCCATCCGCTTTGACGCGGAGAAGTGCGTGGGCTGCAACCGCTGCGCGAACATATGCCAGGTGGACATCTTCATTCCCAACCCGGAGAAGGGCAGGCCGCCCATCGTGCTGTACCCCGGCGAGTGTTACTACTGCGGCAGCTGCGTGATGGTCTGTCCCCGCCCGGGCGCGATTGAGCTGGAGCATCCGCTGATGAACCAGGCGCGCTTTGTGCCGGTGAAGCGGGCGGAGGAGGAGCAGCCATGCTGAAGTACGCCGCAAAGCGCATCGGCATCGGCCTGATCACGCTGCTGGCGCTGATCGTGGTCACCTTCCTGCTGGTGCGGCTGATGCCGGGCAATCCCTTCGACGTGGCGAACCTGACCCCGGCGAATCAGGAGGAGATGATGGCCCACTACGGGCTGGACCGGCCCATCCTGGAGCAGCTGGGCAAGTACATCTGGAACCTGCTGCAGGGGGACTTCGGCATCTCCTACAAGAAGTCGGGCGTGACCGTGAGCGAATTGATCCTGCAGGAGGCCCCGGCCACCATGCGCCTGGGCGGCGTCGCCTTTCTATTGGCGCTGGTGGTGGGCACGGCAGGGGGCATATGGATGGCGGCGACGGGCAGGGAATTCGTGCGCGGCGCGATTCTGACCTTCTCCACGCTGGGCATCAGCGTGCCGAACTACGTGCTGGCGCTGATATTGATGCTGGTGTTCGGCGTGCAACTCAAGTGGTTCCCGGTGCTGGGACTGGCAACGCCGCTGCACTACGTGCTGCCGGTGATCACTCTGGCGGTGTACCCCATCGCCCAGATCAGCCGCCTGGTCAAGACCAGCTACGCCGAGGCCATGCAGCAGGACTACGTGGTGATGGCCCGGGCCAAGGGCATATCGGGCGGGCGCATCATCCTCTTGCACGTATTGAAGAACGCCATGATCCCGGTGATCACCACTGCAGGCCCGATGATCGCCTTTCTGCTCACGGGCAGCTTCGTGGTGGAGACCATCTTCACCATCCCGGGCATCGGCCGCGAGTTCGTCACGGCGGTGTCCAACCGCGATTACACCGTGGTCATGGGCCTGACCATCTTCATCGGCGCGCTGATCATATTGTGCAACCTGCTTGCCGACCTGTTGTGCGCGCTGGTGGACCCCAGAATCAAACTGACGGATTGAACGAAAGATTTGAACAAAAGGTAACGCTATGCTGAGACCTGAGGAATACTTTGATCCCCTGCCGCAGGAGGATCGCGACGGGCAGTTCATCGCCATTCAGAGCAAGTCCTTCGCGCGCAACGTGTGGGAGAGCTTCTCCCGCAACCGCCTGGCGCTGGTGGGACTGATCCTGCTGGCAGTGCTGGTGTGCGCGGCCGTATTCGGCCCGATGCTCTCGCCCTACCCCTACGACGGCATGGACGCGATGAGCCGCAACCAGCCCTCCACCGCCGCCCACTGGTTCGGCACGGATCAGATGGGCCGCGACATCTTCACCCGCGTGCTCTACGGCGCACGGGTCAGCCTGCTGGTGGGCTTTGCGTCCACGGCGCTGAACCTGGTGATCGGCGTGCTCTACGGCAGCATTGCCGGCTACGTGGGCGGACGGGTGGACATGGTGATGATGCGCATCGTGGACGTGATCTACGCTGTGCCCGCCATGATCTACATGATCCTGCTGATGCTGATCTTCGGCTCCAACATCTACAGCGTGATGCTGGGCATCTGCGTCAACGGCTGGATCAACATGGCGCGCATCGTGCGCAGCCAGGTGATGTCGCTGAAGGAGCAGGAGTTCTCCGTGGCGGCCTTCGTGATCGGCGCGAGCCGAAAGCGCATCCTGTTTCGCCACCTGCTGCTCAACAGTCTGGGCCCGATCATCGTCACCGTGACGCTGATGATCCCCCAAGCGATCTTCACCGAGGCGTTTCTGAGCTTCATCGGCATCGGCATCTCCGCACCGATGGCGAGTCTGGGCACCCTGGCCCAGGACGCCAAGATGCTGATGAACGTCTATCCCATGCAGATGGTCTGGCCGGTGCTGGTGATCTGCATCGTCATCTTCTCCCTCAACTTCATCGGCGAGGGTCTGGAAACGGCATTGAATCCGAGAGGTAAGCGCTGATGGCTGAACGACTGTTGGAGGTAAACGATCTGTGCGTGTCCTTCGCCACCCGCCAGGGCACGGTGCGCGCGGTGCGCGACGTGTGTTTTCATGTGGACAGGGGCGAGATTCTGGGCTTCGTGGGCGAGAGCGGCTCCGGCAAGAGCGTGAGCGTGCTGTCCTGCCTGGGCCTGATCGCAAGGAACGGCCGCGTGGAGAAGGGCAGCATCCGCTTTGACGGCCGGGAGCTTTCGCCGGTGGGCAGGGACAGCCGCGCGGAGCGCAGGAAGCACGAAAAAATGCTGCGCGGCATCCGGGGCAACGAGATCAGCATGATCTTTCAGGACCCCATGACCTACATGAACCCGGTGCTCACCGTGGGCACGCAGGTCACCGAGGGCATCGTGGCCCATGAAAAGTGCTCCAAGCGCGCCGCATGGCAGCGCGGCGTGGAGCTGCTCAGGCTGGTGGGCATCCCCAGCCCGGAGAAGCGCATGAAGCAGTACCCCTATGAATTCTCCGGCGGCATGCGCCAGCGCATCATCATCGCCATCGCGCTGGCCTGCAATCCGAAGCTGCTGATCGCCGACGAGCCCACCACGGCGCTGGACGTGACCGTGCAGGCCCAGATTCTGGAGCTCATTCGCAAGCGCGCGCGCCAGGACGGCACGTCGGTCATCATGATCACCCACGATCTGGGCGTGGTGGCCTCGCTGTGCGACCGGATTTCGATTTTGTACGGCGGCAGGATCGTGGAGACGGGAACCACCGACGAAATCTTCTACGAGACGAAGCATCCCTACACCAAGGGACTGCTCAGCAGCATATCCCGGCGGCGGGCGCTGCCGGACGGAAGCTTCGCCCGGGGGGAGCTTGCGTCCATCCCCGGAACGCCGCCGGATCTGCTGCACATCAATACCGGCTGCCCCTTCGCCAGCCGCTGCGAAGCGGCCATGAAGATCTGCCGGGACTACCTGCCCGCCACCACCGATTTCAGTTCAAGCCACAGCGCCTGCTGCTGGCTGTACTGCAAGGAGCAGGCGCAGGCCATCGTGGAAGCGCAGGACAGAGAGCGGGGTGAAGCGCATGGCTGATCCGATGATTCGCGTGGAGAATCTGGTCAAGCAGTTCCACGTGAAGGCCGGGCCCTTCGGCAGGAAGGGCGTGGTGCACGCCGTCAACGGCGTGACGCTCACCATCTGGCGCGGCGAGACCCTGGGTCTGGTGGGCGAGAGCGGCTGTGGCAAGAGCACGCTGGGCCGCACCATCCTGAAGGTGTACGAGCCGGACTCCGGGCGCATCTTCTGCGGCGGCACGGAGATCACCAATCTGGATCATAAGCAGATGCAGCCCTACCGCCAGCGCATGCAGATGATCTTTCAGGACCCCTACGCCTCGCTGAACCCGCGCTTCACGGTGGGCGAGCTGATCGCGGAGCCGATGAAGATCTACAAGCTCTGCGGCGCGAAGGAGCGCGCCGAGCGTGTGCAGCAGCTGCTGGAGACGGTGGGCCTGAAGCCCGACCACATCCGGCGCTATCCCCACGAATTTTCCGGCGGACAGCGGCAGCGCATCGGCGTCGCCCGGGCGCTGGCATTGAATCCCGAGTTCATCGTCTGCGACGAGCCTATCTCGGCGCTGGACGTGTCCATTCAGGCGCAGATCGTGAACCTGCTGGAGCGCATTCAGGCCGAGCGCGGCATCTCCTATCTCTTCATCGCCCACGACCTGACCATGGTGCGCCACATCAGCCGCAGGATCGGCGTGATGTACATGGGCGCGCTGGTGGAGGTGGGCGACGCGGACGAGGTCTGCGACCATCCCCTGCACCCCTACACCCAGGTGCTGATGTCCGCCGTGCCCCAGCCCGACCCGGTGACGGCGCGCAGGCAGAAGCTCATCCTGCCGGAGGGCGAGGTGCCCAGCCCCATCGATCTGCCGCCGGGCTGTCCCTTCTCGCCCCGCTGCCTGTACGCCACCTGGCAGTGCCGCAACGAAAAGCCGCCCCTGAAGGACGTGGGCGGGCGACAGGTGGCCTGCCACCACGCGGAATAGACCCATTTTGCGCTCAGCGGACGCAAGCCCGTTTGATATTGAACACAGGAGGAACCAACATGAAGAACATTTACAGGATTCTGGCGATGGCCCTGATTCTGGTCATGGCCCTCACCTCGCTGAGCTTCGCGTCCGCAGAGGGCGCGGAGAAGCTGCTCAACATCGCCACCGTCTCCGGCGCGGGCGATCTCGATCCCGCCGGCATCGCCATCGACATGTGGACCGAGTACGCCAAGCTGTGCGTGGACCCGCTGATCCGCTTCGACGCGGAGGGCAACGTGGTCTACGAGGCCGCCGAGAGCTACGAGGTCTCCGACGACCAGCTGGTCTGGACCTTCCATCTGCGTGAGAACGGCAAGTGGAGCGACGGCTCCCCCGTGGTCGCGGGCGACTTCATCAACACCATTCAGCGCGCGCTGAACCCCGAAAACGGCATGTCCATCTACGCAAGCGTGCTCTACAGCATCGTTGGCGCGCAGGAGGCCCGCAGCGGCGAGGGCAGCCTGGACGACGTGGCTGTGGTTGCTCTGGACGACTACACCCTGCAGATGACCCTCAAGGCCCCCTGCACCTACTTCACCAGCCTGCTGACCGTCGGCCCGTTCTATCCCTCCAAGACCGGTCTTGCGACCCTGGAGGATCCCTCCTGGTGGAAGAACCCCGAGACCAGCCTGGGCAACGGCGCGTTCTATCTGGCCGAGTACGTGGACAGCGACCACTACATCGTCAAGAAGAACCCCTACTACTGGAATGCCGACGCGGTCAACATCGACACCATCAACGTCCATCTGATCTACGATCAGCAGGCGCTGCTGGCGGCGTATCAGACCGGCGAGGTGGACGTGGCCACCGGCCTTCCGGACTACATCGCCGACGCGTATGCCGACAGCGGCGAGCTGTTCATCTGGAACATGCTGACCTCCAAGTTCATGCTGCCGAACCTGAGCGTTGAACCCCTGAACGATGCGCGCGTGCGCGAGGCCATCGCCATCGGCATCAACCGCGCGGAGATCTGCGCCGTCATCGGCTCGGACTACATCCCCTCCACCTCCTATGTGGCGGAGTTCATGATGTCCAACTGCTCCTCCGAGTACTTCTCCAAGGAGCGCGATCCCCTGTTCGTCGAGGACGTCGAGCGCGCCCAGCAGCTGCTGGCCGACGCGGGCTATCCGGGCGGCGAGGGCTTCCCGACCCTGACCTACACCTATCCCAACAGCGACAAGGACGCCCTGCTGGCCCAGGCCATCCAGGCGCAGCTGAAGCAGAACCTCGGCATCACCATCGAGCTGAACGGCGTTGAGGACCAGGTGTACTCCTCCGCCCGCGCAAACGGCGAATACGATCTGATCCGCCACAGCTGGACCGCCGACTTCAACGATCCCATCAACTATCTCGACCTCTACACCTCCTACTCCGGCGGCAACTACAACGGCGTGAACAGCCCCGAGTACGACGCGCTGATCGAGGCCTCCAATGAGACCAGCGATCAGGTGGAGCGCAACGACCTGCTGCATCAGGCCGAGCAGATTCTGGTGGGCGACAACTTCTTCGTGATCCCCGTCACCACCCAGGTGTACATCTGCCTGTGGAATCCGCGCCTGACCAACGTCAGCATCAACGAGAAGGGCGAGCCCATGTACCGCTACGCCGATCTCGCTGCCTGACGCGCAGAACGGCAAATCAAGCTCCCTCCGACCATCCGGTCGGAGGGAGCTTCTTCGTGCCTCCCAAGGCCCCGCACACCCCCGTAGGGCGGGATGCCTTCATCCCGCCGCGTCGCTCAAGGCTCCCCTGCGCAAATGCCGTAGGGCGGGATGCCCTCATCCCGCCGCATCTCCCAAGGCACCTTCCTGTGCACCATGGAATTCCCCCTTGCGAAAAGGGAACTTTGTGCGCATTGCTGCGTCTAAGTGCAGGTGCTCTCCGGCGATTCGTACAAGAAAATGACGTGCAGGGATTATTTCTGTGCCGTGCTTGCAAATCTGTGCGCAGCTGTATATAATGGGGGCATAATAATCGGATAATATGCCCTTCTATGGGCAATACGGAGGAAGAAACCATGCGAGATACACTGCGCAGATGCGCTGCGCTGCTGCTGACTGCCGCGCTGCTGCTGGCTGCAACAACCGGCTTTGCCAGCGCCGTCAGCGAGGACGAGTGGAATGCCGCCGTTGCCGCCGACGCGGAGCGCCTCTCCGAAACGGAGGGCCTGTCCGGCGAGTGGTGGAACGTGCTGCTGCTGGGCTGCGATTCCTATACCAAGAACGATTACCAGCGCACGGATTCCATGATTATTGTGTCCATCAATGCCACGACCTGCCAGGTGAAGCTCACCTCGCTGATGCGCGACACCTGGATCCCCGTGCCCGGCTCCAACAGCCACCGCAAGCTCACCGAGCTGTGCGCCGTGGGCGGCCCGGAGCTGACCATCCGCGCCATCAACGAGAGCTTCGGCATGAACATCAGCGACTACGCCCTCATCAGCATGGAGGGCATGGCCGAGATCATCGATCTGATCGGCGGTCTGGATCTGGACGTGACCGAGGCGGAGCGCAAGGCGCTGAACAAGGGCCTGTTCGATCTTTCTCCCCTCTCCGGCATGGAGCAGCTGGAGCAGAGCGGCGAGGGCGTGCACCTCAACGGCAACCAGGCCACGGCCTATGCACGCATCCGCAACATCGACAATGACTACGTGCGCACCGAGCGCCAGCGCACCGTGCTTCTTGCCATCGCCGACAAGATCAAGAACGGCGCCAGCGCCGGAACGCTGCTGACCATCGTCACCACGCTGATGGGCTACGTGGACACCAACCTGAGCCTGACGGAGATCATGACCATCGCCAGCATGGGCATGAAGCTGGACATGGGCTCCGTGGAGCAGTTCCGCGTGCCCGTCGACGGTACCTTCGACTCCGGCACCTTCGACGGCGTGTGGTGCATCAAGCCCAACTTCGAGAAGAACACCAATCTGCTGCACAGCTTCATCTACGGGGGCTGACGCAGCGCGGCCCTGAAGCGCCCGGCGCGACCTGCATCGCGCCGGGCGCTTTATGCATACGCTGCCTTTTATGCATTTTCATTCCGAATAAATATTCAGAATGATCCTCCCGGAGAGCCGCCGCGCACCCCCTCCGTGCCGTTCCAAACCGGAAAAACTGCCCCGATTTGCCCCTGAAATGCCGGGAAAGTCTGCATATATGCATGAATATTCGCATATTGTGCATATTCGGTTAAATGTTCCGGGAAACGCTTGCATTATTCGTGAATGAGTTGTATAATACACCCATCATCCGGAGTGTGAAAGATCCGGCAAACAAATTTTGGAGGCAAACATCATGAAGAAGATTCTGGCAATTGCGCTGATTTGCATGCTGACCCTGACCGGCATGGCCATGGCCGAGACCCTGAAGATGGGCACCAACGCTTCCTTCCCGCCCTATGAGTTCTACGACGACGAGACCGGCGAGATCGTGGGCATCGACGCCGAGGTCGCAGCGGCCATCTGCGAGAAGCTGGGCTGCGAGCTGGAGATCGTGGACATGGACTTTGACGCCATCATCCCCGCCGTCACCACCGGCAAGATCGACTTCGGCATGGCCGGCATGACCGTCACCGAGGAGCGCATGCAGAGCGTGGACTTCACCACCTCCTACGCCACCGGCATCCAGGTTGTCATCGTCAAGGAAGACAGCGAGATCGTAAGCGTTGACGATCTCTTCGCCGAGGGCACCAACCATAAGATCGGCGTGCAGCAGGGCACCACCGGCGACCTGTATTGCAGCTGGGACATCGAGGACGAGGGTCTGGGCACCGTCGAGCGCTACAAGAACGGCACCGACGCCGTGCTGGCGCTGACCTCCGGCAAGGTGGACTGCGTGGTCATCGACAACGAGCCCGCGAAGAACTACATCGCCGCCAACGAGGGCCTGAAGATTCTGGACACCGAGTACGCCGTCGAGGACTACGCCATCGCGCTGGCCAAGGACAGCGAGCTGACCGAGAAGATCAACGCCGCTCTGGAGGAGCTGATCGCGGACGGCACTGTGCAGGCAATCATCGACAAGTATATCGTCGCTTAATTTCAGACAAGGGTGTGTCAGGAATAGGAAGCGCGCAGGCGTTTCCTATTCCTGCTGTATGGGAAACAAACGGATTAAGGAGGACAAGAAACCGTGCAAGCGTGGTTTGAAAACCTGAAGGCGGATTTCATCCTGAACTTTGTGAAGGGAAACCGCTGGAGGTATCTGCTGAATGGCCTGGGCACGACGCTGCTGATCACGCTGCTTGCGTGTCTGCTGGGCATCGCCATCGGCGTGGTCATCGCCATGGTGCGCTCCACCTACGACAAGACCAAGGAGGGCGCGCGCATGACGATTGGCCGCAGGCTGTTCGGCATTGCGAACGGCTTCTGCCGCGTGTACCTGACCGTGCTGCGCGGCACGCCTGTGGTGGTGCAGCTGATGATCATCTACTTCGTCATCTTCGCCTCCTCGGACAACGGCACGCTGGTGGCGGCGCTGGCCTTCGGCCTGAACTCCGGCGCATACGTGGCCGAGATCGTCCGCGGCGGCATCATGTCCATCGACAACGGCCAGTTCGAGGCGGGCCGCAGCCTGGGCTTCAACTATGTGCAGACGATGCGCTTCATCGTCATCCCCCAGGTGATCAAGAACGTGCTGCCCTCCCTGGCCAACGAGTTCATCGCCCTGCTGAAGGAGACCTCCGTCGCGGGCTATGTGGCCGTGGCGGATCTGACCAAGGGCGCGGACATCATCCGCAGCCGCACCTACTCCCCGTTCATGCCGCTGATCGCCGTCGCGCTGATCTATCTGGCGCTGGTCATGTTCTTCACCAAGCTGGTGGGCATACTGGAAAGGAGGCTGCGCAACAGTGACCACTGAAACCGTCATCCAGGTTCGCGACCTGAAGAAGGTCTTTGATACCGGCAACAAGATTCACGCCCTGGCGGGCGTCTCCACCGACATCCATCGCGGCGAGGTGGTGGTGGTCATCGGGCCGTCCGGCTCCGGCAAGTCCACCTTCCTGCGCTGCCTGAACCTGCTGGAGCTGCCCACCTCGGGCACCGTCACCTTCGAGGGCGTGGACATCACCGACCCCAAGGTGAACATCAACCTCCACCGCCAGAAGATGGGCATGGTGTTCCAGCACTTCAACCTCTTCCCCAACATGACCGTGCTGCGCAACATGACCGTCGCGCCCATCGAGCTGCTGAAGAAGTCCAAGGCCGAGGCCGAGGCCAAGGCCATGGAGCTGCTCAAGCGCGTGGGCCTTGCCGACCGCGCCAACGCCTATCCCAGCCAGCTCTCCGGTGGACAGAAGCAGCGCATCGCCATCGTGCGCGCGCTGTGCATGGAGCCCGAGGTGATGCTCTTCGACGAGCCCACCTCCGCCCTCGATCCCGAGATGGTCGGCGAGGTGCTGGAGGTCATGAAGGCCCTGGCCAACGAGGGCATGACCATGGTGGTCGTCACCCACGAGATGGGCTTCGCCCGCGAGGTGGGCGACCGCGTGATCTTCATGGACGGCGGCCAGATTCTCGAGGAGGGCACCCCCTACACCATCTTCAATCATCCCCGCAACCAGCGCACCCAGGAATTCCTGGCAAAGATCCTGTAATCGACAACCGCTGAACCCGTCTCGCAGATGGGCAGCGTTCATAGGACAGTCACAGTAGTTTGCTCTACTGTGGCTGTTCTTGTATTTTATCCTGTGATGTGGTAATATGGCACCGAACGAACTTACAAATCGAATTTGAAAAAATACAGTGTACGAATGACTCCTCCCAATCGAAATAGGTTGGGAGGAGTGGGAATAATATGAAATTGCTTTATATAAACAATTCGTTTGCTTTTTCAACGGAGCAGGCCTTTTTTATTGCTGCTGCAGCAATCGTGGTCATGAGACTGCTGACTTTTCTGGCGTGAACCGGGCATATGGACACGCATCGCATACAGGATATGCATTTACTTTTGTCAGTAGCTCTGGGCGTGTTTGCGGAGATAGCACCTGCGAGGCATTTCTGTGCGCACAAACCACAGGTGGTACAATTGGAATCGGCTTTGGGCACCATTCCGGTTCCGGCTTTTTTGTATGGTCTGTTACCGGGAATGGACGGTTTGGATAAGTTGTGGGAAGTTGCTTTTTCAAGAATCTGATCGCCAAATTCCGATAGTTCTTTGCAATCATCCACATTCGGTCTTCCAGCAGCATACTTATGTATGATCGAATGTTCTGCTACTGCAGAGATGGCGGCAATCACCTGGAACCCAGCGTTTTGAGCATAATCCTCCATCTGGACGAGCGTGTCCTCATAAGCACGATTTCCATAAACTGCAACAATTACACATTTTGTCCCGTTCCCTTTGAGCATCGCAAGTCGATTCAAAGCAAGCTGCGGTGCAACACCACCGAAAGATGGCATTGCAATCACTGCGAGAGAGTCACTATCAAAACAAATGTCTGCAAACTTGGTATCTGGTGCAGATAGATCAATCGTATCAACATCAGACCAGTTCTGGGTAATTGCTTTTGAAACTCGTTCGGTTCCGCCTGTTGGGCTGAATACAATCTGATAATATTTCATGTTATATCCTCCTTTGATGTAAAAAATAAAGCTACATCTCATGGAGCATTATAACTGATATGAGGTGTAGTGTCAATATTTACAACGTTGAAATGATGTAGTAGAATGATGAGAGGAGGATTTGGCTTATGCATATCAGTAATAAATGTTCGATTGCGGTTCACTGTTTGATATTCATAAATGAATATGGTGAAGAAAACAAAGTGACAAGCGAATTGCTATCACTCTCTACAGGATGCAATCCAGTTACGATCAGAAATATCATCAGCGCAATGAAAAAAGATGGAATCATAGATGTAAAGTTTGGAACAGGTGGAGCAAGGCTTGCAGTTCCGATGAAGGATATTTCTCTGTATCGTATTTGTGCGGCGGTAGATCCGAAAGCAATCGATAAAATGATAAGTGTTCATTCTTCACCATCTCCGTTTTGCCCGATTGGAAGAAACATCGGAGCCGTGCTGGATCGAACATATGACACACTGAAAGATGATCTGATATCCAGTATGAAATCTATTACGATGGAACGAATATTAAATTACTATCATACAATACTTGAAAGTGGCAAGTGATATTGTTTTTCAGAAGCCCCATACGATTCGAGTTTTTCGAGATGACGAATGGGGATTTATCGAGTAGGCAAATTTCAGATCGTTAAACAGATACACGGGCGTAATCTTTACGGGCCATCCCGCATGCGCGTCTTGCGTTGCGGCGTTTCGAACAAGAGGTCTGAATCCCTTGCACCACGAATGCGGCTTTCCTTTGGCCTATGTCACTGTCTCACAAACCCGCCTTGCATCCGCGAGGCGGGTTCCTTTTTGTGCGCCGAACAGGCAAGATGAAACCCCCAGTTGAACTGGGGGGTGAAGAAAAAGACTTAGAGAAAAAGGCCTCCAATGCCATGGCGCAGATAGCGCAGGCGGTGATGGTGGAGGCGCGTTATGACGGTGCCGACAGTGCCGCAGCGTCACCCGATCCGGGAGACGCGTG
>SFNY01000007.1 GCA_004554085.1 Clostridiales bacterium
CATCGAATGGTGTTCCATGGCGGAATCCAGAGAAATATGGAAGAACTGTGTGGAGTTTGCGGACAGGCATTTCCCACATATGAGAAAGGTACTTGAAATTGAACGGCAATTCCCATGCTTTGAAGATTTTGATCTTCAGAACAAGAAACTCCATCAAGCCCGCTCCTATATCGATTTTCTGCGCAAGTGGACGCATTCACAGTCGAAATATCAGACCGTTCCGCTGGAGAGCGTCCCCGAAATGGGCGTTGATGTCATCAGGAATGTGGATTTCACTGTTGACTATCAAGCGTTCCTGATGAGCCTGTCTGATGATGAACGCAAACTGATCTCCCTGCGCATGGAGGGGAAAAGCATGCAGGCCATCGCCACCGCCCTCGGTGTGAAAACCCACAGCGCAGTCGTCAAGCGATTGCAGAAACTACAGGAAAAGTATCGCCTGTGGTTCGGGGATTCGGACATATAAAATACGACCGGTTATCGCCGCATGAATATTGACGATGACCGGTCGTTTCAGCCAAGTATGTATGCTCAGATATAAATCAGTTCCGTTCTGATCACTTCTTCCGCACGCAGACGGATGCTGTTCATGCGCCTGATCCATTCCAACGGGGCAGATGCTTTCAGGGATTCCGTCACGCCTTCGCTCTTCTGCATCTGGGGAATGAGCTGATCCAGCATGGCGTGTGCCTGCTCGTTGACGTCGATCAGATGCTGCTTCAGTGTGCCATTCTGGCACATCATGTCGTAGCATGCCCTTCGATACTTCATGAGATATTCCTTGCGCATGTTTCCGTACTTGCCGATATTACCACCCGGCTGTTTGGGAAATTCCAGAACCGGATCAAGCATACCATCCGCCGCTTCCACATATTGGATCTCAGGCCATTTTAGCTATCCATACGCATAGCTCGTCTAAAATTCTTCATTGGCATATTCAAATGTATTTGCGGGTTGATTAATGATTATTCAGGTAGCATCCAAATCAATGGCTGCGAAAGAAAATCGATTCCGCTAGGAAACGTCAACATCGGAATGATTATCGAAGCACCGGGCTTTATCCCCGGTTATTCTGGATATGAAAATCTCCGAATTTTGTCAAATATTCGCGGCCATATAAAAAAAGAGAAACTGCATGAGATCATGAGATTTGTGGGCCTAGATCCGCAGTCATCGAAAGCGGTCGACAAATACTCTCTCGGCATGAGGCAACGACTGGGAATTGCTCAGGCCCTCATGGAGGATCCAGAGCTGCTTGTTCTCGACGAGCCATTTAATGGACTGGATAACAACGGCGTCAAAGAAATGCGTAATGTTCTCAAGGAACTCAGAACCCGTGGAAAGACAATTCTAATTGCCAGCCATAACATGATGGATATTAACGAGCTGTGCGATACGAGATGCGAAATGGATGCAGGCGTTCTAACAAAGCTCGAAGCAGTAGGTTTGGATAGAGATATGTAAAAAGAAGGCGAAAGTGTGGTTTGCGAGTAGGGATGATCATTTGATGAGAAAAATCGAACGCGTAGTATACATAAGTTTGATGCTTATATATTTACTGGTTTGCTCTTTGTATATAATGTATGCCTGAATGTTTGCAATATAAGCGTATCTTATGGATCATGCCCTCAAAAGCTCAGATTATGAGACTTTTGAGGGCATTCTCGAAGAATTTGCCAGCACGACCTTTTCGACGCTCCACCAACCACCGCCGATCTCCATCAAAGCGAAGCTGATCTCCTGATCGAACCTTCTCTTTCCGCAGCTGCCCGGATTGAGCCACAGCCGGCCGTCGATGGTCCGTTCGAAGTATTTGTGGGAGTGGCCGAACACGACCACCTGCACGTCGCTCAGATCCCTGGGCGGGTCGTGCCTGTTGTGACTCGTGAAAAAACGCACGCCGCCAAACTCCATGGCAAGGCTGTGGGGCAGCCCTTCCGCCCAGTCCTTGTCGTTGTTGCCGCGCACAACGTAGAGCGGCGCAATGGCGCGCAGCGTGTCCAGGATTTCCGGCCGGTTGACGTCTCCCGCATGGAGGATGGCGTCGCAGGTCTTGAGCCGCTCCACCACCTCCGGGCGGAGCAGGCCGTGAGTGTCCGAAATGATGCCGAGTTGAATCATAGCGACGCGCTTCCTCCCTCCGAACCAAACAATTTACAATCTACTTCCAAAAGATCGTCGATGGAGATGCTTTGACCATCCGCCAGCAAAATCACCTGTTTGAAGTCATCGATTCGCTTCACCTGCGCGGTGCGAGAGATGTATTTGCCGCCCTCCTTGCGCCCGTCGGGAACGAAATAGACGAACGTGACCACCGGATGCTCCGCTTCTACATCTCTCAAAAGATGCAGCTTCTCGCTGATCTCTGCTTTTTCATCTTCGCTCAGGGCAATCCTCCGATCGGTCTGGCGCGCAGTTTCCCGTATGGCGGCGTCATAGCCCGTCAGCGCCGCGAAGGGGGAAAATTGCGCCGCGCGATTGAGCATGGACATTGGCGGATGCTTCCTGGAGACGTGATGCGGAAGGTTCAGGATGTCCTCGTAGTCGCTCATGCCTTGTGCCCTCCGATCTGCCGGTTTCGATCCTTTGCCGTCGCGCCGTCCATCAGGCTCGTGCCCTTCAAAATGGCGTTCTTGCCGAACTTCTTCTTGATCTCCAGAATCGCCTGCTGGCCCTGCCTCTCCCGCGCCAGCTGCTCGTCCTCGGCCCTCCGCTGGCGCTCCAGCGCTTCATAGTCGGTGAACATGTCCAGCTGTTCTGCCGCGCCCTGCGCCGTGGCTTTGCATTCGTCGATCACATCTCCGGCGGCCAGGTTCAGCCTGCGAATCAGCAGCCGCAGATCGACAATGCGGTCATATAGCTCCATCACCGCATCCGAAATCAGCTTCGCCGAAGAGGTCTGCCGCCCGATCCGACTCGATCCGTGAGCGGGCTTGGGCGTCTTGCGGCCGTAGCGGTCGGCTTTTGTCGCGCCGGTATAGGAGCTTTCTCCAGAGATGTTGCCGTTATCATAGCCTACATCCAGCACCACCTGATCGGTCACCAGATGCTTGTCCACCAGCTCCAACGCCAGCGCGTCCGCCATCTCCCGCACCACGAGCCGCGCCTGCGCAAAGCTATAGGGACAGGTCAGCACCTGCCCAGAGCCGATGCTGCTGGACTCGGGCTTGTAGGCCTTGATGTCGGCGATGGTGCAGGGCTCCCAGCCCCAGGCGTGGTCGATGAGTAGCTCCGCGTTGATGCCGAACAAATCATACAGCACGTCCTCGTCCCGCACGGACTGCCTCGCCACGTCGCCCATGGTGAACATGCCGTAGACCTCCAGCTTCCGCGCGTAGCCCCGGCCCACTCGCCAGAAGTCCGTCAGCGGGCGATGATCCCACAGCCGGCGGCGATAGCTCATTTCGTCCAGCTCAGCGATGCGCACGCCGTTCTCATCCGGCTCGATGTGCTTGGCCCAGATGTCCATGGCGATCTTGCAAAGGTAGAGGTTCGGCCCGATGCCCGCCGTGGCTGTGATGCCGGTGGAGCGCAGCACGTCCAGGATGATCTCCATGGCGAGGTCGTGGGCGGTGAGGCCCGAAGCCTTTAGGTACTCCGTCGCGTCGATGAACACCTCGTCGATGGAATAGACGTGGATGTCTTTTGCATCCACATAGTTTAAGTATATCTGATAGATGCGCGTGCTATATTCGATGTAAAAGGCCATGCGCGGTGGCGCAACGATGTAATCCAGCGCCAAGTTGGCATTCTCTTGCAGTTCCGAAGCGAAGTGAGAAGCTCCTTGAAAGCGCCGTCCGGATGCGCGCTTCTGACGATCTGCATTGATTGCCCGCACGCGCTGGATTACTTCAAATAGCCGTGGCCGGCCAGGAATTCCTTGCGCCTTAAGCGCCGGAGATACCGCCAGACAGATCGTCTTTTCCGTCCGGCTCTCGTCCGCCACCACCAAGTGGGCATTCATGGGATCCAGTCCGCGCTCCACGCATTCGACGGAGGCATAGAAGGATTTCAGATCAATGGCAATGTACGTCCGCTGTTCCATGTCTCCGCCTCCTCGCTTTCAGTCAATTCCATTATACCCGGAATCCGAATCCCATGGAAGCGAACAGAATGCGAATTTCTTGGGATGTCTCTGTTCTTGAGATAAGGATAAGCGGGAGCACACATAAGCGACCGAGATATAATGTCCATAAATCTCGTTTCATGTCATTCATGCAGCGCATGTCTATGATATAATTTGTATTACCATGCTTGAGGAGGTGCTATTGTGATTTCCTACACCCGTTTATGAAAACTCCTTGAGAGAAAGGGGTATTCTCCGAAGGATATTATTTGGCCCGCTGGGATCAGCGAATGAACCTATCGTAAGTTGAAAGCTAACGACGCTGTTCGAATAGATGTTCTGGAACGCATTTGCAAGGCATTAAATGCCGACATCGGGGATGTATGCAGTTTCCGAAAGGAATAGATTTATCTTTGCTACTTAAAAAACTCGAACCACAGGATACCTTTAACAAAGTCCTAATTTTCTGCCATTATCTTTCAGCAAAAATGCCCGGCTGGAGGAGCATCTCCAACCGGGCAATCTTCTATGCACTTAATCCCAATTCCTCCCAAGAAAGGAATAATCCGAACCCTTTCTTTAGGAAGAAAAAGTTCGGATTATGCTGGTATGGTGGAGCATAGGGGATTCGAACCCCTGACCTCAACGATGCGAACGTTGCGCGCTACCAACTGTGCTAATGCCCCAAATATCGTGGCGAATTTTTGTGCAGCTTCGCCAAATGCTGCTATACCGATTGGATCGGCTCGGGGAAAAAGTACGAATGGTTTGTTCTACCAACTGTGCTAATGCCCCGCGTATGATCGGTGGTTTTGTGCAGACCTCCGTTGAAACTGCTTCGCGGAATTGCACCGCGCGGACGCAGCGGGAACCGTCGTTCCACATGCCGTTGATCGTCCTTACTCGCAAGATTAATGTTCGAACCAAACTTGCAGAGCATATTATACCACGCCCCATGAGAGAATGCAAGGGTTGTTTTTGTAAATTTATCGAGGATTGCATGATTTTCCCTGGCAAAACTTGACGGCGGGGAGTTCTTGACAGGCTCACGTTTCTGGCATAAAATAAACTCAGGATATTACTGCTTGTACGAGGTTGAGAACCGGATGATTCGACGAATCGGGCAATTCATATGCGCGCTGCTGCTGTGTCTCGCGGCCGGACTGCTTCCGGCGAACGGGGCGGGGCCGCTTATTGTGCCCGCAGCGCTTGCGGAGGAGGCGCCGCTGCTGGAGATCCAGGCGAGCGCCAAGCCCGACGAGCTGGTGGAGCCGGGCGACGTGACGCTGAGCTTCACCATCGCAAACGCATCGGAGCGCGACGCGCAGAACGTGTACCTCTCCTCCTCGGACGGCCTGCTCTCCGAGCCCATCGGCCAGATCGGCGCGGGGGAGAGCCAGATCTTCACGCGCAGCCACAGCGTGACCCAGGCGGAGCTGGACGCGGGAGAAATTACCTATATTATCAGCCACGACGACCCGCTGGATCCGGAGCGCAAGGTGAACTACACCGTGCACGCCTCCATCCGCCAGAGCGACAAGCGGCCGCAGGTGGAGTTCACCCGGCAGCTCTCCAATTCCTGTTTTGAGGCGGGCGACACCGTGACCATCCTCTACCGCGTGCGCAACAGCGGCAACGTGGCGGTCAATTCCCTGCGGGTGGAGGATGCGCTGGGCGACTTCACCGGGCGCGTGGAGCTGCTGGACGTGGGCGAGAGCCGCACGCTGATCAGCCGCGTGACCCTCTCCGAGGAGGCCGTCTCCGCGCCCACGCTCAGCTACGTGGTGAATGCGCTGGACGGCGCGGCCTTCACGCAGACCATCAGCGAGGCGACGCTGCGTCTGGTGCAGCCGCGCATCAGCGCCCGGCTGTCGGCGGACTACTCCCCCTTCTCCGAGAGCACCGCCGAGGTGGTGGTTCTATTGGAGAACCCGGGCGACGCGGACTACATGAACCTGCGCATCATCGATGACGTGTACGGCGGCGTGATCGCCGACGAGGTGCAGCTCCCCGCGGGATCGGAGCCGGTGGCGATCAGCCGGAGCTACCCGGTGCGCGGCGACGGAAGCTTCCGCTGGCGCGTGACCGGCATGAGCGAAACCGGTAGCCGCGTGGACTTCCTGACCAACAGCGTGACGCTCGTGCCCCGTGAGATCGGGGTGCTGGCGGACGTGCAGATCCAGGCCACGGCAACGACTCCGCGCATCCGCCGCACCGGAACGGTGACGGTGCAGCTGCGCATCGAGAACGCGGGCGATGCGGACGTGACCGATCTGATCCTCAGCGAGGAGAGCCTGGGCGAGCTGCGTTCCTTCGCCATCGTGCCCGCAGGCGGCGCGATCGACTGCGCGGTGGAGCTGGACGTGCACGAGAGCAGCCAATACCGCTTCCGCGTGCAGTACACCGATGCGGAGGGCTGGCAGGGCGGCGCGGACAGCGAAGCTGTGGAGATCGACATCGCCCCGGACGGCGTGCTGCCGGAGGGCGCGAAGCCCAGCTTTATCGAATTCACCGGCAGCTCCATCAAGATCGGCGGCAGCGCGCTGTTCGGCGTGCTGATGATCGCCGGATGCGTGACGCTGGTGGTGCTGATCGTGATTCTGGCGGTGGCCTCCCACCGGGCGCGCGTCCAGCGGCAGCTGCGCATCGCCGAGGAGAAGGTCAAGCGCAAGGAGAGCGCGGGCAAGTCCCGCAAGAACGGCAAGCGTCCCGCGAAGCCGGACGCGAAAAAGACGGACAAGGACGGCAAATAAGGTGTTTCAGGGTTATAGCAACGAGACCATCGAATTCTTTCTGGCCATACGCTTCAACAACAACCGGCCCTTCTTTCTGGAGAACCGGGACTGGTACCTGCGCGCGGTGCGGGAGCCCAGCATCGCGCTGGCGGAGGCGCTTGCGCCCGTCGCGGAGGACATCGACCCCGATCTGGAGCGCAGGCCCCACCGGGTGGTCTCCCGCATCAACCGGGACATCCGCTTTTCAAGGGACAAGTCGCCCTACCGCGACTACGTGTGGCTGGCCTTCCGCCGCCCGGGGGAGGATCGCGGGCGCAGCCTGGGACTGTACTTCGACATCGGCGACGGGGGCGCAAGCTACGGCATGGGCTTCTACCGGGAGAACAAGGGCCTGATGGACGCGCTGCGGCGTCGCATGGAGCTGGCTCCCCAGGAGGTGTTGGACGTGTGCGCGCCGGTGCTTTCCGAGTTCACGCTCTACGCCGAGCCGAACAAGCGCATCAAGGTTCCGGAGAACGTGCCGGAGGCGCTGCGGCCTTGGTACGCAGCAAAGGGCTTCTACTTCGAGAAGGCCGTCACGGACTTCGATCTGATTTTCTCCCCCGCACTTGCGGAGGAGGTCAGGGCGGGATTTCAGCGGCTGAAGCCGCTCTATCGCTATCTGCTCAATCTTCAGCCCGGCGAGGAATGAGCCGGGCTCCAGGCCCCTACACATGCGGGCCGAAACGACAAAGGGGGTATTTATGCGTTCCAACCTATCTGAATGGCTGAAGCTGCGCAGCGGCTCCGACATCCGCGGCAACGCCGAGCAGCTCACCGACGACTTTGCCGAGCGCATCGGCTACGTGTTCGCGCGCTGGGTCGCGCGCAGGTACGGCACCACCACCGACAAGCTCAAGCTGGCCGTGGGCCACGATTCCCGTTCCTCCGGGCCGCGCCTGAAGGAGGCGCTGATCCGGGGCATGAAGGCAGCGGACTGCGACGTGCTGGACTGTGGCCTGTGCACCACGCCCGCGATGTTCATGATCTGCGTGGAGGAATCCCTGCGGGCCAACGGCTCTATCATGATCACCGCCAGCCACCATCCCTCGGAAAAGAACGGCTTCAAGTTCATCACCCGCGACGGCGGTCTGGATTCCGCCAGCGTGCGGGAGCTGATCGAGGCCGCCGCCGAGGTGGAGATCCCCGATCCGCTGGTCAAGGAGGTGGACTTCCTCTCCACCTACACCGCCTCCCTCGCCGCCATGGTGCGCAAGCGCCTGAACGACGAGAGCCTGAAGCCGCTGCTGGGCCTGCATGTGGTGGTGGACGCGGGCAACGGTGCAGGCGGCTTCTACGCGCGCTTTCTGGAGGAGCTGGGCGCGGAGATCGAGGGCAGCCAGTTCCTCGATCCCGACGGCAGCTTCCCCAACCACATCCCCAACCCCGAGGACGCCGCCGCCATGGAGAGCCTGTCGAGGGCGGTGCTGGAGAACCGCGCCGATCTGGGCGTGATCTTCGACGCGGACTGCGACCGCGCAGCCATCGTGGATCAGAACGGCAAGGCCATCAACCGCAACCGGCTGATTGCATTGATCGCCGCCATCCTGCTGGAGGAGCACCCCGGGGCCACCTTCGTTACCGACAGCGTGACCAGCTCGGGCCTCAACCAATTCATCACCGAGTGGGGCGGAACCCACTACCGCTTCAAGCGCGGCTACCGCAACGTGATCGACGAGGCCATCCGCCTGAACGACGAGGGCATCGACTGCCCGCTGGCCATCGAAACCAGCGGCCATGCGGCGCTGCGGGAGAACTACTTCCTGGACGACGGCATGTATCTGGTCACGCGGCTGATCTGCGAGGCCCTGCGCCGCAAGCGGGAGGGTGAGACGCTGTCCTCCCTCATCGACGAATTGCAGGAGCCGGTGGAGAGCGTGGAGCTGCGCCTGCCCATTCTGGATCAGGAGGACTTCCGCGCGGCGGGTCAGGAGGTCATCGAGGCCATCCTCAGCCACACGCTGGACAACCCCGAATGGCAGCTGGCCCCGGACAACCGCGAGGGCGTGCGCATCAGCTTCAATCTGGACGGCGGCGTGAACAACGCCTGGTTCCTGCTGCGGCTGTCGGTGCACGATCCGGTGATGCCGCTGAACGCCGAGAGCGACGTGCCCGGCGGTGTGAAGCGCATGCTGGGCGAGCTGTGCGCGCTGCTGGAGGGCGTGGAAAGCCTGGATCTGGCCCCGCTGAAGGCCGCAATCGGGAAATAAAAATGCAAATTTTGGTGAAAAAACCCTGCGAGGGGTGTTTTCTGAAACAGACGGATATGTTATAATATTGTACAAGGAAGATACCCTTCGTGGGAATTCCGCGCCGCCGCAACCATGGGCGCGTGCGGCATGAAGCGTATCATTTACCATCGCTTACAATACACAGACAGGAGATGCATAACCATGAATCATGAACAGTTGGTCGTCAATGCCATCCGCATCCTTTCCGCCGAGGCAGTTCAGAAGGCGAATTCCGGCCATCCCGGAATGCCCATGGGCGCCGCACCGGCCGCATATGCCGTTTGGGGCAAGCAGATGAAGCACAACCCCGCCGATCCCAAGTGGACCGACCGCGACCGCTTCGTGCTCTCCTCCGGCCACGGTTCTATGCTGATCTACAGCCTTCTGCACCTGTTCGGATACGGCCTGACCATTGAGGACCTCAAGCAGTTCCGCCAGTTCGGCTCCAAGACCCCCGGCCATCCGGAGTATGGCCACACCATCGGCGTTGAAACCACCACCGGCCCGCTGGGCCAGGGCATCGCGAATGCGGTCGGCATGGCCATGGCGGAAAAGCATCTGGCTGCCAAGTTCAACCGCGAGGGCTTCCCGGTGGTCGACCACTACACCTACTGCATCCTGGGCGACGGCTGCATGATGGAGGGCATCTCCCACGAGGCCTGCTCCCTGGCCGGCACCCTCAAGCTGAACAAGCTGATCGCGCTCTACGATGACAACGAGATCTCCATCGAGGGCGACACCGACATCGCCTTCCGCGAGGACGTGCCCGCGCGCTTCCGCGCCTACGGCTGGAACGTGATCGACGTCAAGGAAGGCAACTGCTGGTGCCAGGTCAACGCGGCCATCACTGTCGCCAAGAAGAGCGACAAGCCCACCCTGATCGTGTGCCACACCGCCATCGGCTACGGCTCCCCGAAGCAGGGCCAGGCGTCCTCCCACGGCGAACCTCTGGGCGAGGAGAACATCAAGCTCACCAAGCAGAACCTCCAGTGGCCCTGCGAGGAGCCCTTCGCGGTTCCCCAGGAGGTCTATGACTGCACCGCCGAAACCGCACAGCGCGGCGCGGCTGCCCAGCAGGCATGGAACGACATGATGGCCGAGTATGCCAAGGCGTATCCCGAGCTGAAGGCCGAGTTCGACAAGTGGATGAGTGATGAGATCCCGGATCTGACCAAGTGCGACGATCTGTTCGCCTTCGAAAAGGGCGGCGCGACCCGCGCCTCCGGCGGCGAGGTGCTCAATCGCCTGACCAAGTACGTGCCGAACCTGTTCGGCGGCTCCGCCGACCTGTCTCCCTCCAACAAGAGCTACATGAAGGGCAAGGGCGACTTCTCCGCCGAGACTCCCGAAGGCGACAACATCCACTTCGGCGTCCGCGAGCACGCCATGGCGGCCATCTGCAACGGCATTCGCCTGCACGGAGGCCTGCGCTCTTACTGCGCCACCTTCTTCGTATTCTCTGACTACATGAAGAACGCCATGCGCATGAGCTCCATCATGAACCTGGGCGTTCCCTACATGCTCACCCACGACTCCATCGGCGTCGGCGAGGATGGCCCGACCCATCAGCCGATCGAGCACCTGGCCGGCCTGCGCGCCGTTCCGGGCCTGATCGTGTTCCGCCCCGCGGACAACAAGGAGGTTGCCGCCGGCTGGATCGCCGCAATGACCGAGAAGCATCCCGTGGCCCTGGTGCTCACCCGCCAGAACCTGCCGCTCTACGAGAACAGCGGCGCGAATGCACTCAAGGGCGGCTACATCATCTCCGATTGCGAGAAGGCCACCCCCGACGTGCTGCTGATGGCCTCCGGTTCCGAAGTGGAACAGTGCATCGGCGCACAGGCTCAGCTGAAGGCCGAGGGCATCGAAGCCCGCGTCATCTCCATGCCGTCCTTCGAGCTGTTTGAGGCCCAGTCCGACGAGTACAAGGAGTCCGTGATGCCCGCAGCTGTGCGCGCCCGCGTCGCCGTCGAGGCCGCCGCGAGCTTCGGCTGGCACAAGTACGTCGGTCTGGATGGCGCAACCGTCACCCTGGACCACTTCGGCGCATCCGCTCCGGCAGGCTTGCTCTTCAAGGAGTACGGCTTCACCGCCGAGAACGTCGCCGCCACCGCCAGGAAGGTGCTGGGCAAGTAAGACCTGCGCCCTCCGGCAGAGCTGTCCTCCGCAACCATTGCTTGCATATCGGGAGGACGGTGAAAAGAAAATACTTTTCACGGTCAGCAGCTTTACGCTGCTGGCCGCTTTTGTACAACAAAACCCCACGCAGGGCATGGGGTTCATGGCATAAAAAATCGCCCAATTCTCTTTCGAGAACCGGGCGATACTGGCACCTCCATGGGGACTCGAACCCCAGTTTTCGCCGTGAGAGGGCGACGTCTTAACCGCTTGACCATGGAGGCTTATGCTGGCTGCCGAACTAGGATTCGAACCTAGACAACATGAGTCAGAGTCATGGGTGCTACCATTACACAATTCGGCAATCGTCAACCGAGCGCGACGCGCCCGACCGACAAATAGTATTATACGCAACTCAGCTCCATTTGTCAACCGCTTTTCCCAACTTTTTTTCTTCTTAACATTGGCCGGCGTTCGGAGCTGTGTGAACTTTTTTGTGCTGCGCATTTACTTTCACGCGGAAATGTGCTACCATGCCGGTAGAAAACCATTCCTGTTGAAGGAGAGATCGATATGGGGCAGGAAAATGCATTTGAATTCGTAATCCGGGGCCGGGGTGCGCGTCCGGCGGCGGAGCTGCATGCCGTGGGCGACGAAGCGGCGGAGCGGGCGCAGCGCTTTCACGCGGGCTTCCCCGGCTACGCCCCCACGCCGCTTATGCGCCTGGACGGCCTTGCCGGGGCGCTGGGCCTGGGGCGCGTCTACGTCAAGGACGAATCCCGGCGCTTCGATCTGAACGCCTTCAAGGTGCTGGGCGGCGGCTACGCCATGGGCTGCTGCCTTGCGGAGAAGCTGGGGCGGCGCATCGACGATTGCAGCTTCGACTTCCTCTCCAGCGCGCAGACGCGAAAGCAGCTGGGAGAGGTGACCTTCATCACCGCCACCGACGGCAACCACGGCCGTGGCGTGGCCTGGATGGCCCGTCGTCTGGGTCAGCGCTGCGTGGTGTACATGCCGAAGGGCACCGCGCCGGAGAGATTGGAGAACGTGCGCCGTCAGGGCGCGCAGGCCTCGATTCTGGACTGCAATTACGACGGCTGCGTGCATCTTGCGGAAAAACACGCCCGGGAGAACGGCTGGATCCTGACCCAGGATACCGCCTGGGACGGCTATGAGGAGATTCCCACGCGCATCATGCAGGGCTACACCACCATCGCACGGGAGATCGACGCGCAATTCGAGGAAATGGGCGAGGACGCGCCCACCCACATTCTGCTGCAGGCGGGCGTGGGCTCCTTTGCGGCGGCGATGCTGGGCTACTACGCCGCCAAGCGCGGCGATGCGCGCCCACTGAGCGTGATCGTGGAGCCGAAGGCAGCCGACTGCATCCTGCGCACCGCCCGTGCCAACGACGGCAAACTGCGCTTCGTGACCGGCGACATGCCCACGATCATGGCAGGCCTGGCCTGCGGCGAACCCTCCACGGTGAGCTGGCGGATTCTGGACGCCTATGCCGACGCCTTCCTGTCCATGCCGGACAGCGCCGCTGCGGGCGGCATGCGCATGCTGGGCAACCCGCTGCCGGGGGACGAACGCGTCATCTCCGGGGAATCCGGCGCATCCACCGCGGGCGCGCTGCGGGAGATCATGGTCAATCCTGCGCTCGCGGAGCTGCGGGAGAAGCTGAATTTTGGCCCGGAAGCCCGTGTGCTGCTCATCAGCACCGAGGGCGACACTGACCGGGAGAACTACCGGCGCATCGTGTGGGACGGCGCGCATCCCAACCTGCGCTGAAAGGAGAATGCACATGCTGGAGGTTGTCGCGGGGCTGGTTCGGGACGGAGAGCGCTTTCTCATCTGCCAGCGCCCGGTGCACAAGGCCCGGGGCCTCATGTGGGAGTTCGCGGGCGGCAAGGTGGAAAGCGGCGAGACCGGCCCGCAGGCGCTGAAGCGGGAGCTGCGCGAGGAGCTGGGCGTCGAGGTGGAGGTGCAGGAGCGGGTCGCGGACGTGACCTACGCCTACCCAGAGCTGACCGTGCACCTGACCCTCTACGGCACGGCCATCGTAAGTGGAACGCCGCAGCTGCTGGAGCACAACGAGCTGCGCTGGATCGCGCTGGACGAGGCCGTGGACGGGGATTTCTGCCCCGCAGATCAACTGTTGCTGGCGGAGCTGCGAAGGAGGGGGGAGCATATGGTGAGGAACATTGCAATCGTGAGCCTGTCTGCGGGCACCATCGGCGAGGATTTCGCCAAGCACGAGGTGGAGATCGGCCTGCGCCGCCTGAAGGAGTACGGCGTAAACGTGAAGATGACGCCCCACGCGCAGGCGGGCATTGAATATGTAAAGAATCACCCGGAGAAGCGCGCGGAGGATCTGATCCGGGCCTTTGCGGATGACTCCATCGACATGATTCTCTGCGCCATCGGCGGCGACGACACCTACCGCCTTGCGCCATATCTGTTTGAAAACGACGCGCTCAAACGGGCGCTGAAGCCGAAGATATTCCTGGGCTTCTCGGATTCCACGATGAATCACCTGATGTTGCACAGACTGGGGCTGAACACGTTCTACGGCCAGTCCTTCCTGGCGGACGTGTGCGAGTTGGAGGACGAAATGCTGCCCTACACGGCGCAGTATTTCGGGGAGCTGTTGCGCACCGGGCGCATCCGGGAGATCGTGCCCAGCGACGTTTGGTATGAGGAGCGCACGGACTGGTCGGTGAATGCCGTCGGCACGCCCAGAGTGCGCCATGCAAACGAGGGCTTCCAGCTGCTCCAGGGCGCGCCCGTGTTCCACGGAAAGATTCTGGGCGGCTGTCTGGAGACGATCTACGACATCTTCAACAATGACCGCTATCCTGATACAGTCTCCGTCTGTGAAAAGTACGGCCTGTTCCCCACGCTGGATGACTGGCGGGGCAAGATTCTGCTGCTGGAGACCAGCGAGGAGCGCCCCAGCCCGGACCGCTACCGCCGCATGCTGGAGGCACTGAAGCGCACGGGAGTCTTCGGAGCCGTGGCGGGCGTGCTCTGCGGCAAGCCCATGGACGAGGTGTACTTCGAGGAGTACAAGCGAATCATCGTCGAGGTGGTGGGCGATCCGCAGCTGCCCATCGTGGCCAACCTCAACATCGGCCACGCCACGCCGCGCTGCATCCTGCCCTTCGGCGTGCAGGCCACCGTGGACGCAGTCGCCCAGCGGATAACCTTCGATTGCGATTGCCATCCGGCGGGATGAGGGCATCCCGCCCTACGGTGAACAGACGTAAGAAATCCATCCCATGATCTACGGGATGGATTTCGGAGGAAGGCGAACCCGCCGCAAGGAAAGAAACACAGCAGCTCCATCCCTCTGATCTGTGGGGATGGAGCTGCGTTCGCTCAAACGCCGACAGGCATGTGACAACAGGCCCAGCCTGCCCTCACCGCTGCACTTCGGCTAAAGTGGGGATGGAGGCCGCAGCGCCGGGGCGGGTGACGGAGATGGAGGAGGCCTTGCTGGCGAGCAGCAGCGCGTCCTCGGGGGTCGCGCCCGAGGCTATGGCGGCGAAGAAGAAGCCGGTGAAGGTGTCTCCGGCGGCGGTGGTGTCCACCGCCTTCACGCGGAAGGCCTGCTGGCGCACGCGGCGGCCGTTTCCGGCGTACACGCTGCCGTCGCCGCCCAGGGTCAGCACGATCTGGGCATGGGGATAGAGCGCGGTCAGGCGATCCAGGATCTTTTCCGGCTCGGTCTCGCCGGAGAGCTCGCTGCCCTCGATCTCGTTGAGGATGAACCAGCTGATCTTGTCCAGCGGCAAGGTCTTGAGGTTGTCCGCGATGGGCGAGGGGTTCAGCACCACCTGCATGCCCTTTGCCGCAGCGGCGGTGATGATGCGGTCGATGGCGTTGATCTCGTTCTGCAAGACCAGGAAGTCGCCCGCGCCGAAGGGTTCGAGGGCCTCGGCGATGAATTCGTCGGTGACGCACTGGTTCGCGCCGCCGTAGAGGAAGATGCAGTTGTTGCCGGCGGGCTCCACCTGGATCACCGCGTGGCCGCTGGGGCTGTCGATGGTGCGCACAAAGCGGGTGTCCACGCCGTTTGCGGCGAGGAAGTCCTTCAGCATGCCGCCGTCCTCGCCGATCAGGCCCGCGTGGTAGACCTCCGCGCCCGCCTTGGCCAGGGCCACCGACTGGTTCAGACCCTTGCCGCCCACGTTGCGGGTGAAGGAGGTGGTGGACAGGGTCTCGCCTGCGCGCACGAAGTGGGGAATCTGGTACACCAGATCGAGGTTCAAGGATCCGAAATTCAAAATCTTCATGAAAATGCTCCCTTCCCGAAGAAAATTCATACCTGCTTCATAGTTTTCATTATACTCAAAAAGAGGGCGTGGGTCAATTGATTCCGCGGCGTTTGACAACGTACACAAATGGTGTATAATATTATCGAAACGGATTTGCGCGCGCCGCGCGCAGGAAGGACAGTAAAAACATGGCAAAAAAGACCAGTATCGGCGGCCAGGCGCTGCTGGAGGGCATCATGATGCGCGGCCCGGAAAAGACCGCCATGGCCGTGCGGCACACCTCCGGTCAGATCGTCATCGAGGAATACGAGACCAAGGGCAAGGATCGCAGCAAGATCTGCAAGCTGCCCTTCATCCGCGGCCTGTTCAATATGTACGATTCCCTCACCTTCGGCTACAAGTGCCTGATGCGCTCGGCAGAGCTGTCCGGCCTGGACGAGGAGGAGGCGGCCAAGAAGAAAAACAAGGAGCCGAGCAAGTGGGACAAGCTCTTTGAAAAGCTGCTGATGCCCATCGCCACGGTGCTGGCGGTGATTCTGGCCTTCGGACTGTTTCTGTACCTGCCGATGCAGCTGTGGAAGTGGCTTGCGGCGGGAATCCCGTCCATCGCGGACAGCTATTTCCTGCGCGCCTGCTTCGAGGGCGTGCTGCGCATCATCGTGTTCGTGCTGTACGTGTGGGCCACCAGTTTGATGAAGGACATCCGCCGCACCTACATGTACCACGGCGCGGAGCACAAGACCATCTTCTGCTACGAGGCGGAGCTTCCGCTGACGGTGGAGAACGTGCGCAAGCAGAGCCGCCTGCACCCCCGCTGCGGCACCTCCTTTCTGATTCTGGTGCTGATCGTGGGCATCGTGATCTCCATGTTCATCCGCATCGACAACCTGGCGCTGCGCATGATCGTGAAGCTGTGCACCTTCCCCATCGTCATCGGCGTGGGCTACGAGCTGATCAAGCTGGCAGGCCGCAGGGACAATTGGCTGACCCGCGCGATCTCCGCGCCCGGAAAGGCGCTGCAGCGCATCACCACCCGCGAGCCCGACGACGGCATGATCGAGTGCGCTATCGCCGCCATGAAGCTGGTGATCCCCGAGGATGGCAGCGACAAGTGGTGAGCGAACAATAATGTCATAAGGTTTTTCCGCGCCGTCGAGATACTCGCAGCGCGGAAAAGCACGTTTTGAGACGGAAACAGGAGGATACTTCCAATGAACCGCAAGAATGCGAAGCGCCGCCCGGAAAAGAACAGCGCTGCGGTGCGCCGAAATCCGCCCAAGCGCCGCGTGAAATACGATACGACCCCCGGTTGGCTGCGGGTTCTGAAGCTGATGCTGCTGGCCCTGGCGGTCACGCTGATCGTCGAGGGCTTCAACCAGGGCAGCCCTGCGCGGATGCTTGCCTACCTCACCCAGCGCCCGCTGTACTTTTTGATGAACTGGCTGGTGGTGCTGACCACGCTGAGCCTGTCCGAGCTGATCAGGCACCGCAAGGCGATGACCTGGACCCTCGCGGCGCTGTGGGTCGGACTGGGCTTCGCCAATTACATGGTCTGCCGCAACCGCACACAGCCGCTTGTGAGCGGCGATCTCATCCTCACCCCGGAAATCGTGGGCATGGCGACGGTCTACTTCAGCTGGCCGCAGATCATCCTGGGCTGCGTCGCCATACTGGGGCTGATCGTGGGTCTGATCACCATGTTCTCCCGGACAGCGAAGTGCCGCCGGGTAAACTATGCCCACGCCGTGAGCTATGTGGCGACGCTGGTCTGCTTCACCTTCTGCCTGAGCCTGCTGGCCATCAAGTTTGGCTACATTCCGGAGACCTTCAGCAATCGTGTGGACGCCTACCACGACTACGGCTTCACCACCTGCTTCACCTACACCTTCGGCGCGACCGGCATCAGCAAGCCCGACGAATACTCGCCCGAGGTGGTGGAGGAGATTCTGGAGGAGATCGAGGAGCCCCAGGCCACCGAAGTTCCCCTGCGCGCGCGCTTCGACGCGGACGACGACCTCGCCCGCCCGAACATCGTGTTCATCCAGCTGGAGTCCTTCTTCGACGTGAACACCGTGATCGACGCGGAGTTCTCACGGGATCCCACACCCAACTTCCACGCGCTGCTTGAGGAGTGGCCCACGGCGGAATTGTACGTGCCCACCATCGGCGGCGGAACCGCGAACGTGGAGTTTGAGGTCATGTCCGGCATGAACATGGACTTCTTCGGCGCGGGCGAGGCTCCCTACAATACCATCATTCAGGAGGTTACCTGCGAGACCATCGCCAACACCCTGCGCGGCCACGGCTACTACTCCACCGCCCTGCACAACAACACCGGCACCTTCTTCAGCCGCAACGAGGACTACGCCAACCTGGGCTATGACCGCTTCGATCCGCTGGAGTACATGCTCTATCCCAAGTACAACAAGGTGGGCTGGTGCCACGACGCGGTGCTCACCGACGAAATTCTGCGGGTGATGGAGAACAGCGAGCAGCGCGATTTGATCTTCGCCATCTCGGTGGAGTCCCACGGCAAGTACGCCGACACCTATGCGTACACGGACGGCGACATCGAGATTCTGTCCCTGCCGGAGGAAGCCTATCTCGCGCCCTTCCAGAACTACATCAACATCCTCCCGGCGGTGGATCAATTCATAGGCGAGGTTCTGGAGGCCTTCAGCAATTACGACGAGCCCGTGCTGGCGGTGCTCTACGGCGACCACCTGCCGGCGCTGGGCCTGACGGCGGAGATGCTGACCACCGACGACCTCTACGCCAGCCGCTACGTGATCTGGAACAACTATGGCGCGGAGTTCGAGGCTGAGGATATGCAAGCCTACCGCCTGAGCGCGGAGCTGCTGCGCCAGCTGGGCGTCTCCGACGGCGTGATGACCAAGTTCCACCAGTCCTATCCTCTGGATGCGGAGGACGGGGAGTACATTGAGAAGCTCAAGACGCTGGAGTACGACCTGCTCTACGGTGAGCAGGAGGCCTACGGCGAACAGGGCCCCTACGCGCCCACCGATCTGAAGCTGGGCGTGGATCCCATCGTCATCACCGGCGCGGAGCTGGAGTACAGCCGTCTGCTGGTTTCCGGCGACAACTTCACCGAGTACAGCGCCGTGGTTTCCGGCGAGAACGTGCTGGAGACCGTGTTCATCGACAAGGAGCACCTCGCCGTGCGCATCTCCGCCGACGAGCGCGCGCTGCTGGGCGAGAGCATCTGCGTGGCGCAGATCAATCCCGACGGCAAGGAGCTGGGCCGCACCGCGGAGTTCGCCTTCGATGCGAACGCGAAGTATCCGCACAAATAGTAGGGCGGGATGCCCTCATGCGGCCAGACGCGAAGATCGAACAGCTGCTGCCGCCGTGCATCCCCCGTAGGGCGGGATGCCTTCATCCCGCCGGCGGCGAGGCGCCGCAGCCGGTTGCCTGTCGGCGTATGAATCGAGCGAATCCCTGCCCCGGCAAGAATGGGGCAGGGATTCTGTGTTGTCTGTCTGGAGATAACAACGAAGGGTCTGTCCCGAAGCGAAAACCGCTTTGAGACAGACCCTTTGTCTGCCATGTGCGATCAGTGGCAGCCGTGGTTGCCGCAGCCGTGGTCGCCGCAGGTATGGCCCTCGCCGTGGTCGTGGTGGCTGCACATCACGTCGGGATCGTACTCGAGCTTTCCGTCGATGAAGGCCTGCACCGCCGCATCCGCGCTGCCCTGCACGCCGCCGTACAGCTTGATGCCCGCCTGCTCCAGCGCCATGCGCGCGCCGCCGCCGATGCCACCGCAGATCAGCGCCGTCACCTCGTGCAGGCGCAGAAAGCCCGCCAGCGCGCCGTGGCCGCTGCCCAGGGTGTCGATCACCTGGCTGCGAACCACCTTGCCGTCCTGCACCTCGTAGAGCTTGAACTGCTCGGTGTGGCCGAAGTGCTGAAAGATTTCTCCGTTGTCATAGGTCACTGCAATGCGCATGTTTCCGTCCTCCTCATGTTCCATGGTCGATTTGCGGAAGCGGCAGGGCCCGCAGCAGCACGCCGCCGAGCCGTCGCAGACGCGATAATTGCCGCCCTCGATCACCAGCTCCCGGCCGTTGACCAGGCAGTCCGCGATCTTGCGTCGCGCGCGCTCGCAGATCTCCGTCACCGTGGTGCGGGAGATCTCCATCTGTGCGGCGCACTGCTCGTGGGTGCAGCCCTGCGCGTCCACCAGGCGGATCACCTCGAATTCGTCCAGGCTCAGCACCACCGCGCGGCCCTCCGCACCGCCCTCCGGAGCGAAGCGGCACACCTCCGGCTCGAAGCAGATTCTCCGGCGTCGCTGGGGTCTCGGCACCTCCGTCGCCTCCTCTATTTCCGTCATATGTCGATTATAGCACGCTTCCGGCGCGCTGTACAGTCCCCCGCGAAAATTTCCCTGCGGCGAATGGAACGGCGCAGATTTTGGAATACTTTTCAGGATGGCGTCGGCAAAGTTCATACGAAGTTTACCCTGCGGCGATAAGATGGTACGCAAATGGCAGATCGACGGGGAGGGCCGGGAATGAACGACCGCAGGAAGGAATCACGGGACGTGAAGAACAGCATCGGCAGGGCGTTTTTCGCCGCGCTGGCGCTGGTTTTGCAGATCGGCTGGATTGTGTCGCTGCTGGATCGCGCCGGAACGTCGTTCCCCTACGTGCAGTTCGCCACGGAACTGCTGGCGCTGGTGGTGGCGGTGGCCATCATCAACCAGCGGCGCAGCGCAGCCTCCAAGAACCTGTGGATCCTGCTGGTGCTCACCCTTCCGGTGCTGGGCCTGATTCTGTACCTGCTGGTGGGACAGCCCTGGGCCACCCACACCATGCGCAAGCGCTACGAGAGCATCGACCGCAGCCTGATTCTCAATCTCCAGCAGGACCCGGACGTGCTGCATGCGCTGGAGGTGGAGGACGCAGGCGCGGCGGCGCAGATGCGCTACCTGCAGGCCTGGTGCAAGTTCCCCGCCTACCGCAACACCCAGGTGGAGTTTCACGCCGACACCGATCAGGCCTTCGGGGCGCTGAAGGCGGAGCTGAAGAAGGCGAGGAAGTTCATCTTCATGGAGTACCACGCCATCGAGTGCTCCTCCTGCTTCTTCGAGATCGAGGAAATCCTTGCCGAGCGCGCCCGCGCGGGCGTGGAGGTGCGCCTGTTCTACGACGACGTGGGCAGCGTGGCCTTCATCGATCGCGGCTTCGTGCGCCGCATGGAGGCGCAGGGCGTCCAGTGCCGGGCGTTCAACCCGATCCTGCCCATCGCCAGCGCCTTCATGAACAACCGCGACCACCGCAAGATCACCGTGATCGACGGCAGGGTGGGCTTCACCGGCGGCTACAACCTTGCGGATGAATATTTCAACCGAGGGGTCGCGCCCAAATCTTCGATTTGGTCATCGACGTTCGGCCGTAAGGCCGAATCGGAAACCCAAAGGGTTTCCGCCCTGACCCACCCCTATGGCTACTGGAAGGACACGGGCGTGCTGCTGCGGGGCGACGCGGTGCGCAGCCTGACGATGCTGTTTCTGGAGATGTGGAACGCGGAAAAGCGCATGGACAACGACTTCCAGCGCTACATCTGCAAGGAGCAGGACAAGAACCTCTCCGACGGCTATGTGCAGCCCTACGCCGATTCCCCCCTGGACAACGAGCGCGTGGGCGAAAACGTGTACATGAACCTGCTCAAGAACGCACGGCGCTACTGCTGGATCACCACGCCTTACCTGATCCTGGACGACGAGATGACCGAGGAGCTGACGCTGGCGGCGAAGCGGGGCGTGGATGTGCGCATCATCACGCCGGGAATCCCGGACAAGAAGCTGGTGTACCGCCTGACCCGCTCCTACTACGCCCAGCTGGCGCGCTGCGGCGTGCGCATTTACGAATTCACGCCGGGCTTCATGCACGCCAAGCAGATGCTCTCCGATGACAGCACCGCCGTGGTGGGCACCATCAACCTGGACTATCGCAGCCTGTATCTGCACTTTGAGGATGCGGTGCTGCTGTACCGATGCAGCGCGGTGCGGGACGTGCGCGCCGATTTCGAGGCCACCTTCCCCAGGTGCCGGGAGGTTACGGCGGATTACGGCAGGGGCCGCCCGCTGCATACCCGCCTGGTGCAGAGCCTGCTGCGCCTGCTGGCGCCGCTGCTGTAACGCTTTATTCTGTACGCAGGGAGGCAGATCATGCCGGATCAGCTTGCACACTATCTCTTTGGAAGGCGGGTGCTGGCCGCCGCAGACCGGAGCCTGCGCAGCCGCGTGGATCCCGATTCCACGGCCTTTCGCCTGGGCACCTTCGGCCCCGACCCGCTGTTCACCGATTTGAGCGCCAGCCACCGCGCCGAGGGCTTCGGCCTGCACCGCCAGCCGGGCTTCGTGGCGCTGGAGCGCATGCGCGAGAGCGTGCGCGGCGGCATGCCGTGCGCGGCGGACTACGCCGCGGGCTTCTTCACCCATTACGCGCTGGACCGCCTCTGCCACCCGGAGCTGAAGGCCATGGATGCGCGGGGCGAGGCGAAGCACCTGCCGCTGGAAGCCGCCTACGACCGGGAGCTGTACCAGCGGGGCGTGGGTGAGCTTCCCCGACGCATCTTTCCCGGCGACGCGGACTGCCGCGCGGCAGTGCAGATGTACCAGAGCCTCACGCCCCACCAGTACCGCACCGACGTGCGCGTCTACTGGGCCATGAGAAGGGCGCTGGTTTTGCAGAACGGGCGTTTTCTGGCCGCGCTGCCGGGCAAGCTGAGCGCCGCCTGGGACGGCGTCATCCCCTACGCCGAGCCCTCGGAGGGCATCCGGCGGGGCATCGAGATGCTGGACGGCAAGCTGCGGGACTGTGTTAACGAGGCGGCGGAGCAGCTGGAGCGTTACTTCTCCGCCATCGACGCGGACGCGCTGCTGGACAAGTGGACCGCCCCCGATTTTGCAGGAAGAGAACACGAAATCGATTGACAAAAGCCCGGTGACGGTATATCATAGGTAGACTCCGGTTGGCGGGCGCAATTTTGCATATCCTGAGACACCGAACCCCCGCCCGGGGCGCACATATTTCTATACACGCAAGGAGGAACCATGGACAGCTTCCTGACAAACCTGCAAGCCATCACCTGGCAGATGCCGGTGATGTGGGTCATCGGCGGCATACTGATCTATCTGGCCATCAAGAAGGACATGGAGCCCACGCTGCTGCTGCCGATGGGCTTCGGCGCGATACTGGTGAATCTTCCCTTCTCCGGCGCGAACGCGGTTCTGGAGACGCTGTACAATGCGGGCATCGCAAACGAGCTGTTTCCGCTGCTGCTGTTCATCGGCATCGGCGCGATGATCGACTTCGGCCCGCTGCTGTCCAACCCCAGCCTGCTTCTGATCGGCGCTGCGGCGCAGTTCGGCATCTTCTTCACGCTGATTATGGCCAGCCTGCTGGGCTTTGAGCTTACCGACGCGGCCTCCATCGCCATCATCGGCGCGGCGGACGGCCCCACCTCCATCGTGGTGGCCAACCACTTCGGCACGAAGTACATCGGCGCGATCATCGTCGCTGCCTACTCCTACATGGCGCTGGTGCCCATCGTCCAGCCTCCCTGCATCCGGCTCATCACCACCCAGAAGGAGCGCCGGATTCACATGGACTACAACCCCGCGGACGTGTCCCGCACGCTGCGCATCCTGTTCCCCATCTGCGTCACGATGATCGCGGCGCTGGTGGCTCCCGCTTCGGCCTCGCTGGTGGGCTTCCTGATGTTCGGCAACCTGATCCGCGAGTGCGGCGTGCTCAACGCCCTGTCCGAGGCCGCGCAGAAGGTGCTGGCGAACCTGATTACGCTGCTGCTGGGCATCACCGTGGCCATTTCCATGCAGGGCGAGGCCTTTTTGCGGCTCGAGACTCTGATGATCCTGGGCCTGGGCCTGGTGGCCTTCATCTTCGACACCTTCGGCGGCGTGCTGTTCGTGAAGTTCCTCAACCTGTTCCGCAAGCAGAAGATGAACCCCATGATCGGCGCGGCGGGCATCTCCGCCTTCCCCATGGCCTCCCGCGTGGTGCACAAGATGGGCCTGAAGGAGGATCCATACAACTACCTGCTGATGCACGCGGCGGGCGCGAACGTCGCCGGACAGATCGCCTCCGCCATCGTCGGCGGTCTGATTATCTCCCTGGTGGGCTGAGGAGGTGCGCAGATGAATCTTTCCAACGTATTGCAGTCCCTGATCATCACCGGCAAGGGCATGGCCGCCATCTTCGTGGTCATGATCGCCATCTACCTGCTGATCGCACTGATCCGCAAGGTTTTTTGATTGTTCCCTGGTATGATGCGCGCCGCGCGGCAATTGCCGCGCGGCGCTGTTGTGTTTTGGAAGGACTGTCAGGCCTTTTCCACGGGCAGGCAGATCTCGGTGACGAACTCGTCGGGGTTCTGCGTCTCGTGGGGGCTGACGTGGTAGATGTAGAAGGCGGGGCCGCAGAAGCTGTAGCCGTTGTCCCGAACCCATGCGGCCACGGCGGCGCTCACCTCGCCGATGAGGTGGTAGCCGCCCTGATAGGTGGCGGAGGCGACGGTCACGGCGGGCAGGGTTCTGAAATGCACGTGCTCGGTGTCCGGATAGGAACCCTTCACGCTCTTCTGCACCTCCACGTCCACGTCGGCCTCCTTGTACTCGCCGTCGTGGAACACGGCGCAGCAGATGCAGGGGTCGCCGTCGACGATGTGCAGCGGCGCGGTCTCCCGCATCAGGGTCTCCCACAGCGTGCCCTCGCAGTCGTAGCGGGGCAGAATCTGGCGAACGCAGGCGGCGTTGCGCTCGGGTATGGTCTTGAGATTTACATTGTACTGCATGGCTTGTCGCTCCTCTCTCAGGTTGCGTCGCAGGGATTCCAGCAGGCGCAGCTGCCGCTCCACCTCCTGCAGATGGTCGCGCAGCTCCCCTTCGCGGCAGGCAAGCAACCGTTCAAGGGAAGGCGCGTCCCCGCCGCAGGCGAGTACCTCTGAGATGGCGCTCAGGCCGAAGCCCATGTCCCGCAGCGCCGCGATCCGCCCCGCCAGCGGCAGTTGATCCTCGCCGTAGTAGCGGTAACCGGTGAACGCGTCGATGCGCACGGGCCGAAGCAGGCCGATCTCGTCGTAGTGGCGCAGCATGCGTATGCTGATTCTGGATAGCTTGGAGAATTCCCCGATTTTTAGCATGGTTTGCACCTCGCACATGCGAATTTTTGAGCTCAGGAGCATTATACAGGCTGACACGGTGGGAGAGTCAAGGGGAAAATGCAAAAAATGGAGCCGTCTCAAAATGGATTTGAGGTAATTCCCAGAACCGGACGTAAGAAATCCAGTCCATTCTTGCCGGACTGGATTTCGTGCTTACAGCAATCCCAAGTATAGAAAAGGAACACAGCAAATCGCCCCCATGATCTACGGGGGCGATTTGTGTTCACCTAAACCGCGTCAGCGATGTGCCAGCGGCGGCTCGCCGCCGGCGGGGTGAGGGCGCCCCGCCCTACGGCACAGAACAAATCCGGGCAGTGATTTTCAGAACCAGACGCAAGAAATCTGCCCCATAGCCGCCGGGGCAGATTTCGGAATCACAGTAATCAAAGTACAGGAAAGAAACACAGAATCCCTGCCCCATTCTTGCCGGGGCAGGGATTCGTTCGCTTAAACCGCGTCAGCGTTGTGCCAGCGGCGGCTCGCCGCCGCCTGGGATGTCGCCCACGCCGTTTAAGATGTGGGTGGGACGGTAGGGGTACTTGTCCACGTCCTCCCGGGCGGTGCAGCCGGAGAGCACCAGCACGGTGTCCAGACCGGACTCCATGCCCGCGATCACGTCGGTGTCCATGCGGTCGCCCACCATGACCGCGTCCTCGGAGTGCACGCCCAGCATCTTCAGGCCCGTGCGCATCATCAGCGGATTGGGCTTGCCCATGAAGTAGGCCTGCTTGCCGGTGGCCAACTCCACGGGGGCGACCAGCGCGCGGCAGGCGGGGGCGATGCCCTCCTCCACGGGACCGGTGAGGTCGGAGTTGGTAGCGATGAGTCGCGCGCCATGCATCACCAGCCGCACGGCCTTGGAGATGACCTCGTAGTTGTAGCTGGCGGTCTCGCCCACGATCACGTAGTCGGGGTCCACGTCGTTCATGGTGACGCCGCAGTCGTAGAGCGCATTCAGCAGACCCGGCGCGCCGATGACGAAGGCGGTGCAGCCGGGGGCCTGGCGGCTGAGGAAGTGGGCGGTGGCCAGGGCGCTGGTGTAGAAGTGCTCCTCGCCCACGTCCAGGCCCATGCGCATCAGCTTCTGGCGCAGCTCCTTGGGGGAGCGCTCGCTGGAATTGGTGAGGAAGAGAAACTTCTTGTCCTCGCGGTTGAGCCACTCCACGAACTCCTTCACCCCCGGCAGCAGCTGGTTGCCGCGGTAGATCACGCCGTCCATGTCGCAGATGAAGCCCTTCTTGCTTCGCAGAATGTTGAGATCAGACATACAATATTCCTCCGTTTTCCTGAATGTGAACCGAACTTCTGTACCCAAGATCAATTCGACATCCGATTAAAAACCAGACCCGTCGGGATGGACGGATCTGGTTTCAGGGGAATCAGTTCTTGCCGCTGGTGGCGCGCAGGGTGACGTCGTGATAGCCGCCCTCCACAATGGAAACGGAGGACACCAGCGTCAGCTTCGCGTCGCGCTGCAGCTCGGGGATGCTGGTCACGCCCACGTTGCACATGGTGGACTTGACCTTGTACAGGCTCTTGGCCACGTTGTCGTGCAGGGAACCGGCGTAGGTGACGTAGGAATCCACGCCCTCCTCGAAGTTGAGCTTGGCCTTGCCGCCCAGGTCGTAGCGCTGCCAGTTGCGGGCACGGTTGGAGCCCTCGCCCCAGTACTCCTTGACGTAGGAGCCGTTGACCATCAGCTTCTGGGTCGGGCTCTCGTCGAAGCGGGCGAAGTAGCGGCCCAGCATGATGAAGTCCGCGCCCATGGCCAGGGCCAGGGTCATGTGATAGTCGTGCACGATGCCGCCGTCGGAGCAGATCGGAACGTACACGCCGGTGCGCTTGTAGTACTCGTCGCGGGCCTCGGCGACCTCGATCAGCGCGCTGGCCTGACCGCGGCCGATGCCCTTGGTCTCGCGGGTGATGCAGATGGAGCCGCCGCCGATGCCGACCTTGACAAAGTCCGCGCCCTGCTCGGCAAGGAACAGGAAGCCCTCGCGGTCAACCACGTTGCCCGCGCCGACCTTGACAGAATCGCCGTACTTCTCGCGGATGAACTTGATGGTCTTGGCCTGCCAGCAGGTGTAGCCCTCGGAGGAGTCGATGCACAGCACGTCCGCACCGGCCTCGATCAGCGCGGGAACGCGGGTCTCGTAGTCCTTGGTGTTGATGCCCGCACCCACCATGTAGCTCTTCTTGCTGTCCAGCAGCTCCAGGGGATTCTCCTTGTGCTGGGCGTAGTCCTTGCGGAACACGAAGTAGAGCAGGCGACCGTTGTCGTCCACGATGGGCAGGCTGTTGAGCTTGTGCTCCCAGATGATGTCGTTGGCTTCCTTCAGCGTGGTGGTGGCGGGGGCGGTGACCAGCTTCTCCAGGGGCGTCATGAAGCTGGAGACGAGCTCGGTGGTCTCCATGCGGGACACGCGGTAGTCGCGGCTGGTGACCACGCCCAGCAGCCGACCGGTGCTGGTGCCGTCCTCGGTGACGGCCATAGTGGAGTGGCCCAGCTCCTCGCGCAGGGCGAGCACGTCGGCCAGGGTCTGGTCGGGGCGCAGGTTTGCGTCGCTGACCACGAAGCCGGACTTGTAGTTCTTCACGCGGGCGACCATCGCGGCCTCGCTCTCGATGCTCTGGGAGCCGTAGATAAAGGACATTCCGCCTTCGCGCGCAAGGGCAATCGCCATGGTGTCGTTGGACACGGACTGCATGATTGCGGAAACCAGCGGAATGTTCAGGCTGATGGCGGGCTCCTCGCCCTTCTTGAATTTGACCAGCGGCGTCTTGAGCGTCACATTGTCCGGAATGCAGTTTTCGGAAGTGTAGCCCGGAATCAGCAGATACTCGCTGAAGGTATGGGAGGGTTCACTGATATAATGCGCCATAACAATCGCCCCTTTGCTTAAATTTTGATTTGGATTGGAGGTATGATACCATTTTCCGAAAGATTTTGCATCACGTTTGGGTTATATTCCGGTTGATTCGAGCATATTTGCCGGAAATCGCTGCAAATTTCATTTTTGGAAGGATTTTTACCCCGGCGAAGCGAATTACCACTCCGGTATGGGACAGGGGGATGCTTTCATGAAGGAGAAGTTCATCTTTCAGGTCAACGGCCTGGACATTGAAGCGGAATTCGACTCCCGCGACCGGGAGCGCATTTTTCTGCCGCTGCTGCGTCATTTGACAAATTTGCAGCGCAACCTGAAGCGCCGCATCGTGGCCTTCCTGGCCGCGCCGCCCGCCGCAGGCAAGAGCACGCTCTGCCTGTATCTGGAGCAGCTCTCCCGCACCGAAGCGGGGCTGATTCCCGTGCAGAGCGTGGGCATCGACGGCTTCCACTACCCGCAGGCCTATCTGGACAGCCACACGATCGTCCGAAATGGCGCGACCATCCCCCTGGCGAAGATCAAGGGTGCGCCGGAGACCTACGATGTGGAGAAGCTGCGCGACCTGCTTGCGCGCGTGCATGAGCAGAACCAGCGCTGGCCGCTGTACGACCGGCGCATCCACAACCCGGTGGAGAATGCGGTGGAGATCCGGGAGCAGATATTGATCCTGGAGGGCAACTGGCTGCTGCTGGACGAGAAACCGTGGAACAGCCTTGCCTGCGACTACTCCATCTTCCTGCGCGCGGGGGATGAAAGGCAGCTGGAGCGCATCGTGCGGCGCAAGATGCTGGGCGGCTTCGACGAGGCCACCGCCCGGGAGTTCGTGCGCAACAACGACGCGCCCAACATCGCCCGCTGCATGGATCGCTCCCGCAGGGGCGACCTGAATCTGCAATATGCCAAAGACGGAACACTGGAGGAAATATAATATGAAGAAGCTTGCATTCATCGGCCTGGGCAACATGGGCCGGGCCATCGCATCGGGAATCGTGAAGAACGGCGCGGTGGCCGCAGAAAACGTATACGGCTACGCGCCCCACTGGGACAAGCTGGAATCCTACGCCCGGGAGACGGGCATCCGGCCCTGCCGCAGCGCACTGGAGGCGGTTGCGCAGGCGGACACGGTGCTCATCGCCGTCAAGCCCTATGTGATCGAGGGCGTGCTTTCCGAGCTGAAGGACGCGCTGAAGGGCAAGGCGCTGCTGTCCGTGGCGCTGGGCTACGACTTTGACCGCCTGTCGGCGCTGCTGGACGAGAGCACGCGCATCCAGTTCATCATGCCCAACACCCCGGCGATGGTGGGCGCGGGCGTGCTGCTGTTCGAGCAGAAGAATTCGCTGGAGGAAGCGGAGCGCGCGCAGATTCTTTCTGTGTTTGCCGCACTTGGCGCGGTGAAGGAGCTGCCCAGCCACCTGATGGGCGTCGGCGGGGCGATCTCCGGCTGCGGACCGGCCTTCTGCGCGCTGGTGATCGAGGCGCTGGCGGACGCGGGCGTGAAGTACGGCCTGCCGAGGGACGCGGCCTATCTGCTGGCCAGCCAAACCCTGGCGGGCACTGGAAGGATGCAGATCGAGACCGGCATGCATCCGGGCGCGATCAAGGACGGCGTGTGCTCCCCGGCGGGCACCACCATTCGCGGCGTGGAGGCGCTGGAGCGCGCGGGCCTTCGGGCAGCGATGCTGGACGCGGTGCAGGCCGTGATGGAGAAGAAGGCATGAGCGCGCCGCTTCCGCAGGACAACCTGTATGCGCCCGAGCCGCTGCTGGATCTGGAATGTCTGCACTGCGCGATCAACCAGGTGATCCACACCACCGAGGTGGCAGGAACACCCGAGCCGCTGCGCCGGGAGCTGATGCAGCGGGCGCTGAAGCTGCTGGCGGAGGGCGACGTGAATCGCAACAACTGCATCCAGATCGAGCAGGTCTACCGCATGGTGGCGGAGGGCCTGGGCGATGCGGATCCCTACCGGGAGACCCGGCTGTTCTTCGACCGGGAGATGCTGCGGCTGCTGCCCCAGCTGCGGGAGCACATCGCGCAGAGCGACGATCCCCTGCGGGCGGCGGTGCGCGCGGCCATCGCCGGGAACCTGATCGATCTGGCGGCGCTGGGCGGTGAGGTCACGCTGGAGCGTGCGCTTCAAAAGGTGCAGGACGTGGACCGCGAGGGCCTCTACTTTGACGACTGCGACGCTCTGGACGCGGCGCTGAGGTCCGCCCGAACCCTGCTGGTGCTGGGCGACAACTGCGGCGAGATCGCCATGGACCGCCTGCTGATCGAGACGATTCGCCGCCTCTACCCCCAGGTGGAGGTCAAATATGGCGTGCGCGGCGCGGCCATCGTCAACGACGTGACCTACGAGGACGCTGCCGCCGTGGCCATGGAGGAGGTGGCGGAAGTCATCGACAACGGCGACTGCCTGCTGACCACCATGCTCTGCCGCACCAGCGAGGAATTCAAACGGGAATTCTATGCCGCCGACGTGATCATCGCCAAGGGCATGGGCAACTACGAGGGGCTGTACAACTGCGACAGGGGGAACATCTGGTTTCTGATGATCGCCAAGTGCAGCGTCGTTGCGCGGATGTCCGGCGCGCCCAAGGGCAGCATCCTGTGCATGGAGAAGAAATGACATCGCCGGGAATCCGGGCATGCGAAGGGCCGGAGGGAAATCCCTCCGGCCCGGTTTTTGATATGCGTTTTACTTGATGGCGTTGACCAGCTCGACGGCGGCGGCGTGCACCTTTGCGGCAGCGGCGGCGCTGATTTCGGTAGCTGCCTGCGCATCGGCGGCGGACTTCAGTTCGTCATATGCGGCGTAGCAGTCCTGCTGCAGCGCATCCAGCTTCGCGTTGATCTCCGCGAGCTGCGCTTCATCGGCCTTGCCAGCCTCGATCAGGTTGGACAGCGCGTCAAAGGCCCAGTACATGGAGTCGGCCCAGTTTTCGGGCAGGGCGACGTAGCCCTCCACGGGAACGCGCTCGCCGTTCTCATCGCGCCGGTACTTGGTGGTGGCGTAGGAGATCTCCGCGTCGGCATTCTGCTCCTCGGTGAACTCCGCGGGCAGGGTGCTCAGCTGATAGCCCGCGTAGGTGTCGGCAGTCAGCATGGGATAGTAGGGCACGAACACGCTGTAACAGGCGTCGTCCATGGCGACCCACTCCACGGTGTCGGTCGGGCCATCCTCCGCGCTGATCTGGAAGATGTGGGTCTCCAGGTTGCGGTTGGAGCCGATGCCGCCGATGTGGTAGTAGCCGATCACGTCCTCGACGGTGAATGCGTGCTCCGGCGCGATGCTGGTGTACATGGGAACGATGTTGCCGTCTGCGTCCACGTTGGAGATGGTGTAGTCGGCGGGAACGGGCGCGTCGCCGGCGGCGGCGTTGAAGTGCTTCAGCGCGTTGACCATGCGCTCGTTGGCCTCCTGGCCGGCGTTATAGGATGCGACGTAGTCGATGGTGTTGGCTTCCTCGTCGCCCACGTAGGTTCCGGCCTGCTTGGCAACCTCGATCAGGCCCGCGGAGGCGATCACGTTCTCCGCATCGTCCAGATCGATCAGGCCGATGATGGACATGTTCGGCTGGGCGAAGGCCATGCTGTCGCTGAGCTTCAGCGCGATGTACTGGTGGCCCGTGGTGTTCTCCACGTACCATGCCTCGCTGTCGTCGGCGATCAGGATGCCGGAGCCGCCGCAGCAGCCCGCTTCATCGTAGATGCCAAGCAGCAGCTCCACCGCTTCCTTTGCGCTCGCCGCCTGGCTGAGCAGCACGGTGGTGATTTCGGCCTCCTCGATGCCCAGATCCTCGTAGGGATCCACCTCATACACCGCGTCGGAGCAGCCGATGGTCTCGGTGGCGCTCACGGTCACGCCCATCTCGTTGGTGCCGCCCGCCTCGTAGGGGGTGTGGGCGTGGGTGCCGCCGCAGTCCGGGCACTCGCCGCCGACCGCGTCGCCGTTGTCATCGCTGAAGGCGGTGTAGGCGTAGCTGTCCTTGGTGAAGGTGTAGGAAAAGCCGTAGCAGCCGTCGTACACCTCGCCCGCAACGTGCTTTCCGGCGGGGCTTACGTAGAACAGCTTGTTGTAGCTGTTGGAGATGTCCTCCGAGCGGGCCAGGATCGTCTCGCCCCCGGCGGTCAGGCCGGAGCCGACATAGATCGACGTGCAGGCCAGCGCGCCCACAGAGCTCAGGCACAGGGCCAGAATCAGGGTCAGAGAGAGAAACCGTTTCATCTTGGAATACATGATGCACACCGTCCTTGCTGAATGGGATATTCCGCATTATAGTGCATGCTTATGCATATGTCAAGCGTTTTCGTGAATTTATATGCATTTATTTCCTGTAAATTCCTGTGGCACAGGATGGACGCTGCGCGCCGCCATCCGGCGAAGCGCCGTCCCCGCCGCAGAGCTTTCATGCAGATTTCCATTTGAAGCCCGGTTGAAATGACTTTTTTGCTATGCTATAATGAGCACGGTGTCACATCTGCGGACGAATCGCTGCCGGGAAAGGGGGGCGCGCATGCTCACGTTCATCAATGAATCCACCGATCCCTTCTACAACCAGGCCTTCGAGGAGTTCGTGTTTGAGAATTATGCGGAGGACGACGTGTTCTACCTCTGGCAGAACAGGCCCGCCATCGTGGTGGGCTGCTACCAGAACATCTGCCGGGAGGTGAACGTCCACGCGCTGCGCAGGCGGGGCGTGCCGGTGGTGCGGCGCATGACCGGCGGCGGCACGGTCTACCACGACCTGGGGAACGTGAATTACAGCTTCATGCTGCGCGCCGACGGAGCGCTGGACTACGACCACTTTCTCGATCCGGTGATCGCCGCGCTGAACCGCATGGGCATTCCGGCCCACAGGAATCGGAGCTGCGACATCGCCATCGGGGACAAAAAGATCTCCGGCAGCGCCCAGAAGGCTGCGGGCGGGCGCATTCTGCACCACGGCACGCTGCTGTTCGAGAGCGACCTCGCATCCCTGGATGCGTTCACGGCCCACGCCAAGAACGACGCGTTTCAGACCAAGGGCACGCTGTCGGCCATCTGCACGGTGACGAACATCCGCGACCACCTGAGCGAACCCATGACCATCGCCGAATTCCGCAGCCGTCTGCTTGCGGAGGTGCTCCCGGCGAACCACGTCTGCGTGGAGCTGACGGACGAGCAGCGCGCGCAGGTGCGCAAGCTGCGCAACGAGAAGTACCGCAGCTGGGACTGGACCTGGGGCAAGACCCCTGCTTTCAGCTACGAGCGCGAAGGCAGCTTCGCGGGACAGCCGCTGCACGTGGCCTACCGGGCGAAGAAAGGCGTTCTCAGCGACGCATGCATCGAATCCCCCTTCATCGACGCGGAGCGCGCCGCGCAATTGCTGAACGGCAGCCGCCTCGACCCGGACGGCCTCCGGAAAATCTGCTTCGGGCTGGCAGGAGAGCGTGCCCAGGAGCTCATGGAATATCTCATGTAAATACTGCGACCGCCGCGTGTGCGGAGAAAGGATAATACTATGGAAAAGAAACTGACGATGCCCAAGCTGCGCCCCGAGATGGAAAACGGCGTGCTGTGCGCCTGGCTGAAGGAGGAGGGCGACGCGGTGCAGGCCGGCGAGCCCCTCTACGAGATCGAGACGGACAAGGTGGTCAACCAGATCGAGGCCACGGAGAGCGGCGTTCTGAAGAAGCAGCTGTGCGAGGAGGGCGACACGGTGGACGTGGAGTCCCCGGTGGCGATCTTCGAGGTGCATGCATGATGGACAAGCGCAAACCGGAATGGCTGAAGGTGCGCTACAATGCGGAGGCGGTCAACGAGGTCGCTGAGCTGATGCGCGATCTGAACCTGAACACGGTGTGCAAGGAGGCCAACTGCCCGAATCTGGGCGAGTGCTACCGCAAGCACACCTCCACCTTCCTGATTCTGGGCAGCGTGTGCACCCGCAACTGCCGCTTCTGCAACGTGACCACGGGCAAGCCACTGCCGCCGGATCCCGAGGAGCCGATGAACGTGGCCCGGGCAGCGAAGAAGCTGGGCCTGCGCCACGTGGTGCTGACCTGCTCCACCCGCGACGACCTGCCCGACGGCGGTGCGGAGCAGTTCGCCAAGACCGTGTGCGCCATTCGCGAGGTCTGCCCCGGCACCACGGTGGAGACGCTGATCTCCGACATGAAGATGAACACCGATGCGCTGGACGTGGTGATCGCGGCCCATCCGGAGGTGCTGAACCACAATGTGGAGACCGTTGAAGAGCTGCAGGCCGCCGTGCGCCCCCAGGCAAGGTACCAGCGTTCGCTGGACGTGCTGCGCTACTGCAAAAAGAAGGATCCCACGCTGCTGACCAAGACCGGCTTCATGGTGGGTCTGGGCGAGACGGAGGAGCAGATCAGCCGCCTGATGGACGACATCCTGGACACCGGCTGCGACATCCTGACCATCGGCCAGTACCTGCAGCCCTCGCCGCAGCACTATCCGCTGGCGCGCTACGCCACGCCGGAGGACTTCGCCCGCTACAAGGAGATGGCTCTCAATAAGGGCTTCCGCCACGTGGCCTCCGCGCCGCTGGCTCGAAGCTCCTACAAGGCCTGGGAGGTACTGGAGGACGTGCATGATCTATATTGAGACCGGCTCCACGGACGTTTACTACAACTTCGGCCTGGAGTACTACTTCACGGTGGAAAAGCGCCTGCCGGACACGGTGTTTCTGTTCTGGCAGACCACGCCCACGCTGATGGTGGGCAAGTATCAGAACGTGCTGGAGGAGATCAACAAGCCCTACGCCGACGCGCACGGCATCCGTCTGGTGCGGCGCATGAGCGGCGGCGGCACGATCTACACCGACCTCGGCGGCTGGCAGTTCACCTTCATTCAGCACCGGGACGCGGGGGAGATTCAGTTCCACGAGTACATCGCCCCGGTGATCGACGCGCTGCGGGAGATGGGCGTGAATGCGTCCTTCAACGGCCGCAACGACCTGACCATCGACGGCCGCAAGTTCTCGGGCAACGCCCAGTACCGCCTCGGCGACAGCATCGTGCACCACGGCTCGCTGCTCTTTGACACCGACATCGAGCAGATGGTGGCCTCCACCACCGTGGACGATTACAAGATCCTCTCCAAGAGCATCAAGTCCGTGCGCGACCGCGTGACCAACATATCCGAGCACCTGCCCGCACCCATGGATCCCCACGCCTTCAAGGCGGGCATGGTGCGCCACATCATGAACGGCAGTACCGAAGAATACAAGCTCACTCCCGAGGACGACGCGCGCATCCGCCAGCTGGCCCAGGAGAAGTTCGCCGCCTGGGAGTGCATCTTCGGCGCGGATCCCAAGTTCAACATCGAGCGCACCGGCCGCTTCGAGGGCGGCAAGATGGAGTTCAAGATCGACGTGCGCAAGGGCGTGATCCAGTCCGCCTCGGTCTACGGCGACTTCTTCTCCACGCTGGACGCAAAGACCATCTGCGACGCGCTCATCGGCAGCCGCTACGACCGGGAAAGCGTCCGCGCGGCGCTGCTTGCCCACGACATCGAGGGCAAGGTCTACCGCATCACCGTGGACGAGATGGCCGCGCTGATCGCGGACTGACGGAAGCTGAACAACAAACGCGAAGGTATGGTTGAATGCCATACCGTCGCGTTTGTTGTGCGCCGAACAGGCAAGATGAAACCCCCAGTTCAACTGGGGGTGAAGAAAAAGACTTAGAGAAAAAGGCCTCCAATGCTACCACAAGAGTTAAGCCCTTATAGGGCTTGGTCAAACCACCCGTTCAACGGGTGGTTATGACTTATGTCACTGGAACTCGTATGCGTCGTCGCGGAGCATCTGCATGCTGTACGCCACGACTACCGCATCGGGTTCGCATTGGTCGATCCATTCCTGGAGGGTCAGCTCGCTGCGGCGCAGATCCACGGCCACCACGTTCTCCGCCACCAGCGAGAGGAAGCTGCCGATGGAGGCGCTGTACGAATCCTTCAAAAGCAGGATGGTGCAGGGTGCGCCGCCTTCATTGGTGTAGATGTCGTGGTTTTCGGTGAGGCCGTAGTCAAAGTAGGCCTTGATGTTCCACGTCTTGCCCTCGTCGGGCTGCAGGTACTTCCAGCGGATCACGCTGTCGTAGAAGCTGCCCTCGATCTCGGTAATATCGCCCAGATAATTGGTGTAGCGGCGGATGCTCGTGTCGTACTTCGGCCAGTATATGGTGATATCGTCGGGATCGATGTTCCCGGTGCCGATGCGCTGGCCGTACTTGCCCAGGAAGAGCTTCGGGAAGGTCTCGGTGTTGAACTGGGAGACGTCCAGCCGTTCGGGCTTCAGATCGATTCCGGTCATATCGGAGAACTCCTGGGCGATGCGCTGCGCCATGATGAGGGACGCGCGGGTGGCCCAGTGCTGGTCGGTGTACATCAGGTAGTCGCTCAGGGGAAGTCCGGTGGCGGTGAGCACCTCCCGGCTGTCCAGCATGGGGATGTCCGTCTGCGCCATGCGTTCGACGATCTCCGCGGCGATCTCGTCGGAGTGATCCAGCACATCGTAGCCCGCGGGCATCTGCTCGGGATCGTAGATGGTGGGGTGCTCGTAGACGAACAGGAAGGGAATGTCCCCGGCGGCGGCACGCATCTCCTGAATGTTCTGCACCGCGCCCTCCATGGACACGTAGTTCTGCAGATCGAACAGGTGGCCGGAGTTCAGCGTGAGCATCTGGCTTGCGCCGGTGTTGATCATGCGCTTGCCCAGGGCGTACTGGAAGCTGGAGTTAAAATAGCCCAGCTCCGTCGCGCCGTAGACGTTGCCGGCGAGGTAGTTGTCCACCGAGCGGATGCGCGCGGCGAAGTAGTCCCAGGCGGAGCAGGTATCGATGTCGTCCACGTAGGCGGCGAGCTTCTTCTGGTCGGTGGCCGCCACATAGACGCCGTGGAAGTCGGTCAGCAGGGTCATTGCGCCCATGAAGAAGATGACCGCGAGGAAGATCGCCGTCAGAATGATATCGATGCGCAATTGCAGCCCGTTTTTCTTGTCTGGCTTGGTCTGATTCATGAAGCGTTTCCTTTCGGAGCAGCGGATTTCGGTTTAAAGCGCCGCGATGAGCGCGGCATTGCATACGAATACGAGTATATTATACACCGCATGCAGGCGGGATATATTATAACAACATGACGGCTTTTGGGCAAGTTTTGGACATGCCTTGCAAGCGCAGCAGGGAGATGATAGAATAGAAGGTGGACATTTATGGATAGATATGCAGTCATTCCGAAGGGAAGGCACTGCTGGAGAAGGGAGAATTTCCGATCATGGCCAAGCCCCACGCCGGGAACTACTGGACGACGCGCATTCGTCCCAAGACCGGATGGTTTGATATCGACCTCAAGGACCTGTGGCACTACCGGGATCTGATCGCCATGCTGGTGAAGCGAGATTTTACGCTGATCTACAAGCAGACGATCCTCGGCCCCACCTGGGTCATCATCCAGCCGCTGCTGAACACGCTGATCTTCACGGTGGTGTTCGGCAACATCGCGGGCCTGCCCACCGACGGCATGCCCCGCTTCCTGTTCTACATGGGCGGCAACATCGCCTGGCAGTTCTTCGCCAACTGCCTGACGCAGACCTCCAACACCTTCATCACAAACCGGAACCTGTTCGGCAAGGTGTACTTCCCGCGATTGTGCGTGCCCATCTCCACGGTGGTCTCGCAGATGATCCACTTCTTCGTGCAGTTTGCTCTGTTCGCGGGCTTCGTGATCTACTACGCCCTCCAGCCCAATTCGGCGGTCCGGCCCAACCTCAATCTGATCCTGATGACGCCGCTGATGCTGGTGCAGCTGGGCATGCTGGGCCTGGGCTTCGGCGTCATCGTGTCGTCCATGACCACGAAGTACCGCGACCTTGCGCTGCTGGTCAGCTTCGGCGTGCACCTGTGGATGTACGCCACGCCGGTGATCTACCCGGCCTCGATGATCGCGGAGAAGTTCCCCAACCTGCTGGGCCTGTACATGCTCAACCCCATGACCCCCCTGATCGAGCTGTTCCGCTCGGCCTATCTGGGCACGGCCTGCTACTACATGAACTACTACTGGCTCTCCATCCTGATTACGATCCTGGTGTTCATCCTGGGCGTGATCCTGTTTTCGCGGGTGGAAAAGACCTTCATGGACACCGTCTGATGGAAAGGGAGGCGCAATATGTCTGATCGATTGCTGGAAGTGGATCACGTATCCAAGCAATACCGCCTGGGCATGATCGGCGGCGGCCTTCTCTACCGCGACCTGAACAGCTGGATCGCCCGCAAGCTGGGCCGCGAGGACCCCAACCGGAAGATCGGGGTCAACGGCAGCCACGACGGCGAGACCTTCATGGCGCTGGAGGACGTGAGCTTCAACGTGGACCGCGGCGACACCCTGGCGCTGGTGGGCAGAAACGGCGCGGGCAAGTCCACCATGCTCAAGCTGATCTCCCGCATCACCGCGCCCACAAGGGGCGAAATCCGCATCCATGGCCGGGTGGCAAGCCTGCTGGAGGTGGGCACCGGCTTTCATCACGAGCTGACCGGAAGGGAAAACGTCTATCTCAACGGCTCCATCCTCGGCATGAACAAGAGGGAAATCTCCCGCAAGATGGACGAGATCATCGAGTTCTCCGAGATCGACAAGTTCATCGACACCCCCGTGAAGCGCTACTCCTCGGGCATGTACGTAAAGCTCGGCTTCGCGGTGGCGGCCAACCTCGCGCCGGACATCCTGGTGTGCGACGAGGTGCTGGCCGTGGGCGACCACGCCTTCCAGCAGAAGTGCCTGAACAAGATGAGCGACGTCGCCCGCAGCGGCCGCGCGGTGCTCTATGTCAGCCACAACATGCGCACCGTGTCCCAGCTGTGCAGCCGCGCGCTGTTCCTGGATCACGGCCACCTGCTCTACGACGGCACCACCGAGCACGCCATCGAGCTTTACAGCGGCGCGGGCAATCGCGACGTGGAGCGCGACCTCAATTCCATGGTTCGCCCCCGCAACCGCGGCGACACCATGCGCATGCTGAAGATGGTGGTGCTCAATTCGGTGAACATGGAGTTCCAGCAGGACAGCGACTTCGAGTTCTCCATCCACTTCCGCAGCAACCTCACCGAGCGCAACACGCGCCTGCGCCTGATCCTCAAGACCAACGTGGCCGCGCCCATCGCCATGACCCAGACCCGCCCCTTCGATGTGGAGGCGGGCAAGGAGTATACCTTCAACGTGCGCTTCCCCCTCAGGGGCATCGCGCCGGGCGAGTACATGGTCAAGCTCTCGCTGATCTCCGACCGCATCGGCGGCGGCAGCAACTACTTCGACACCATCGAGGACATCGGCCAGTTCGTGGTGCTGGACGATCCCCTGGTCAACTCCGGCTTCACCTGGGAAGAGAGGCTCTGGGGAAATATGCGTTTGCAGGGGCTGGATTTGTTCTGAAAACCATATGGACGGGGTGCAGGTTGCCCCGTCGGCGTATTTGATGGGGCTGTCTCTTGATGAGATAGCCCTTGCGATCACCACAGCGGTATCTTGCCTCCCATGTATAAAGGGAGTCTGACAAGTAGTAAGATTGCGTCGGAGGAATCGTCTGCCTCCCTTGTGTAAAGGGAGGTGGCACGGCGCAGCCGTGTCGGAGGGATTGTCAATAAAGAAGGAGAAGCTATGCAGAGAAAACACAACCGTCAGTTGGTCCCCTTTGCAAAACAGCTGCGCAAGGAAATGACAAGGGAAGAACGACACCTGTGGTACGATTTTCTTCGCGACTATCCGATCCGGTTTTCCAGGCAAAAAGTCCTTGGAAGGTACATTGCAGACTTCTACTGTGCAAAGGCGAAGCTGGTGATCGAGCTGGATGGATCGCAGCATTATGAGGACAGCGGCATCCAGACGGATGCAGAGCGGACTGCATTTCTGGAAGCATACGGGCTGAAAGTGATTCGTATTCCAAATTGCGAAGTCAACAGAAACTTCCAGAGCGTTTGTACGTATATTGTTGAGATGGTCAGACAATCCTTCAGCCAGCTTTACGCACTGGCCGCACTGCGTTTTACGCAGCGGCCAGCAGCACGCCGAGGAAATTGAAAATTTCCCGGCGGCTGGTCGCGGCTCCTGTGGAGACGCGACTGCTCCCTTTGCACAAGGGAGCCTTTAGGTGTGACGGTAACATCACGTCGGAGGAATTATGCCTCCCCTGTGTAAGGGGAGGTGGCGCTTTTGCGCCGGAGGGGTTGTAAATCTGACGCTTCATCTGCCGCTGGAAGGACAATCCCTCAGTCAGCTTCGCTGACAGCTCCCTTTACACAAGGGAGCCTGAGAACGAACGGGGTGCAGCCTTTCATGGTTTGTTTTCCATTTTGGGACAGTCCCTCGTTCCCGGGCAAAGCCGCCCATCCTGATATAAGTTGCAAGGAGGCACAGCATGGAACAGAATCCTTCCCGCGCGGCGTTTGCGCTGCTGCGCGCGCGCAGAGCGCACGTGAGCTTTGCGGAGAGTCTGACCGGCGGACTGATCGCCGCGACCCTGATCTCCAATTCCGGGGCCAGCGAGGTGATCGACGAGAGCTACGTGACCTACGCGGCGGAGAGCAAGATCCGCATCCTGGGTGTGCGCCGGGAGACGGTGGAGACCGTCGGCGTGGTCAGCGCCCAGTGCGCCCGGGAGATGGCCGATGGCGTGCGCAGGATCAGCGGCGCGGACTGGGGCGTGTCCGCCACCGGCCTTGCGGGGCCCGACGGCGGCACCGAGCAGACCCCCGTGGGCACGGTATTCGTGGGCGTGGCGGGTGCGGACGGCGCGCAGGCCTTCGAGTTCCACTTCACCGGCGACCGCGCGCAGGTGCGCAGGCAGGCCGTGGACGCGGCGCTCACCGCGCTCGTCCGCTGCATGGAGGGCGCGCAGGCATGAACCGGAATCTGAGCCTGTTTCTCACGTTCATGAAGATCGGCGCGTTCACCTTCGGCGGCGGCTACGCCATGATTCCGCTGATTCAGCGGGAGGTGGTGGAGGAGAAGAAGTGGATCAGCGAGAGCGAGCTGATGGACATGATCGCCATCGCGGAATCCACGCCCGGGCCCATCGCCATCAATTCCGCCACCTTCGTGGGACATCACGTGGGCGGCTTCCGGGGCGCGTTCTGCGCAACCGTGGGCGTGATCCTGCCCTCCTTCGCCATCATCGCCGCCATCTCCTACGTGCTTCAGCAGTTTGAAAGCCTGCGCGCGGTGAAGTACGCCTTTCTGGGCATCCGCGCGGGCGTGCTGGCGCTGATCCTGAAGGCATTCTGGAACATGGCGCGCCAGATTCCGAAAAAGGCGGTCTCCTGCTGCATCGCGGCGGCGGCCTTCGTGCTGGCGGCGCTGCTGAAGCTCAACATGCTTGCCGTCATCGTGCTGTGCGCCGCAGCGGGGCTGATCGCCTCCATCATGGCAGAAAGGAGGGCCAGATGATTCTGCTCGAACTGTTCTGGACCTTCTTCAAGATCGGCGCGTTCACCTTCGGCGGCGGCTACGCCATGCTGCCGCTGATTCAGGCCGAGGTTGCCGCCCACGGCTGGATGGACGCAGCGGAGCTGATCAATTTCGTGGCCGTGAGCGAGTCCACCCCCGGCCCCTTCGCCGTGAACATCTCCACCTTCGTGGGCACGCGGCTGGCGGGGCTTCCCGGCGCGCTCTGTGCGACGCTGGGCGTGGCGCTGCCGTCGTTCGTCATCATACTGATCGTAGCGAAGTGCTTTGCGCGCTTCAAGCGCAGCGCCCTCGTGCAGGGCTGCATGTCGGGCCTGCGCCCGGCGGTGGTGGGCCTGATCGCCACCGCGCTGCTCTCCGTGGGCCAGACCGTGTTCTTCCCCGATGGAATCGCCTTCGGCCCGACGTTTTTCGTGTCCCTCGGCGTGTTCCTGTTCGCAGCAGTGCTGGCCTTCCACAAGCTGCACCCCATCTGGATCATCTGCATCTCCGCCGCCATCGGCGTGGCCGTGGGCTACGGCCTGGGACTGTGAAAAGAGGCTGTTTCAAAACATTCTTCCCGTTTTGAGACAGCCCCACAATTGTTTTGCGGCGGGGTGAAGGCACCCTGCCCTACTTATTTGTCGTTTGGGACAACCCCTTCGTTCATTTCCGGTGCTGCTGATAGAATTCCTTCAGATCGGCCTTCATCTCGTCGCTCAGCATGCTCTTCTTCACGCCCTCGATTGCGCCCTCCAGCGCCATCAGCCGGTGGATGCACGCGGATTCGTCGATGGCCTGAATTCGCAGCCACGCCTCCTTTGCGCCGATCCGCTTCAACTCCCCGGCGGAATTGATACCCACCTGCATCAGCTGATCTTCCACGACCTTACCAATATTCGGCAGGCTTGACAGTTCGCCCATGGATGCCCCTCCTTCCTCACTCACAGTGCAACTTCCTCCCAGCCGGAGGCGCGCAGGCGCAGTACATGGTCAAAGCCCGCCGCCCGGGCGAGCTCCACGCTGAGCTCGTAGCCCGTCTCCAGCGTGGCGGCGGAGTGGGAGTCGCCGTTGATGAGAATTTCGCCGCCCAGTTCGCAGATGCGCCGCAGCAGGTTCCGGTTGGGATAGGGCGCGCTGCGATAGCCCCGGCCCATCGCCCCGGTGTTCATCTCGATGGGCAGGCCCCGCCGCACCGCGCAGTCCACCGCCTCCAGCGCAGGGCCGAGGTAGCGGGGATCAGCTTCGTCGAAGTAGCGGTTGCCCTCGTTGTACTTGCTCACCAAGTCGATGTGGCCGATGAAGGCCGCGTCGGAGGTCGCGCAGACCTCGGCCTCCCGGCGGAAGTAGGCCCGGCAGTAGGCGTAGTAGTCGCCGCCGAAGTGCCTGCGCACCGCATCCTCCATGTACGCGGCGGAATAATCGATGCAGACGTACTCGCCGTCGGCCAGTATGCAGTGGGTGGAGTCGATCAGGTACTCGTACTGGGAGAAGTCCCGGGGATAGAGCGCGTCGCGCTCCGCACCCAGCAGGATCTCGATCTGATCGCGGTACTTCTCGCGCACCCGGCGCACCTCGTCGCGGTACAGCGCCTCCTTCTCCAGGGTGACAGGCACCGTCTCGTAGGGCGTCCAGCCGTGAATGGAGTAGCCCAGGGACACAAAGCCCAGATCGATGGCGGCAAGCGCCATCTCCTCCACGCTGTTCTTGCCGTCGCAGAAGCTGGTGTGGGTGTGGACGTTGGATCGTATCTTCATGGAATTCCTCCCCGCTTTGATAGTTTCATCATACGGCCTTCGGCGAAGAAAGTCAAGCCTTGCAATTCGCTCCGGGGCGTGTCATAATGGTGCGGGAGGGATGGACATGTGTACATTGCAGGAGATCATCGATAGGGGCCGCAGGATCGTGTTTTTCGGGGGCGCGGGGGTGTCCACCGCCAGCGGCATCCCGGACTTTCGCGGCGAAAACGGGCTGTACCGGCAGAAGTACGGCGAACTCACCCCGGAGATGATGCTCAGTTCGTCCTTCTTCTACCTGCACCCAGACCGCTTCTTTGAATTCTACCGGGAGCACATGCTGCACCCGGGGGCCCGGCCCAACGCGGCGCACCGCGCGCTCTACAAATTGGAGCGCATGGGCAAGCTGCGGGGCATTGTGACCCAGAACATCGACGGCCTGCACCGCATGGCGGGCAACCGCCTGGTGTACGAGCTGCACGGCAGCGTACACGAGAACTACTGCATGGACTGCAACCGGGAATATGATCTGAATTGGTTGCTGCACACCAGAGGCGTGCCCAAATGCCCCCGCTGCGGCGGCGTGGTGAAGCCCTACGTGGTGCTCTACGGCGAGGCCCCGGACAAGTACACCTGCATGGGCGCGTGCCGGGAGATCTCGGGCTGCGACGTGCTGATCGTGGCCGGTACCAGCCTTGCGGTGGAGCCCGCCGCGTCGTTCATCGATTACTTCCATGGCCGGGAGCTGGTGGTTATCAACCGCGAGGAGACAGCGGCCGACCAACGCGCCACGCTGACCCTGCGCGGCGACGTGAGTCGGATCATGGAGGATTTGAACTTGCCCGAGGTATGATTTTGCCCCGCAAGCATTCGCTTGCAGGGCAATCATTTTACCTTTCGATCCGCCGGGCCTCCATGTAGAAGCGCTTCTCGTGGGCGTGGCCCATGGAGAAGGTCTTGCGGGGCAGCACGCCGAACTTGCGGATGTAGGGGAACAGGTCGGCCTTTGCGAAGGCGCAGGGCATGAAGCCCACCGCGTCCGGACGGTCTGCAAGGCTGCGCAAGGTATCATCCCCGTGGATGTAGTCGATTCCGGCCTCGGGATGCGCCGCGAGGAAATCGTCCAGATACACCTGCAGGGCGCGCAGCGGATGGGTGGCGAGGCCCAGCTTGATCTCCCGGCCCTGGGTCACGAGGGTGAGCGCATTTTCGCCCGCGCCGCATTCCGCGCGCAGATGTTCGCAGCAATCGTCGATCAGAGTATTTGCATTCACGCCGGTGACCACCCGGTGGATGGGCTCGAACTGAATCGCCGGACTGTGCAGGTTCTCGATCTCCACCAGCGCATAGCGCGCGGGATGGTTCGCCCGTTCATCTTCGGGCAGCTGTTCGCGAATCTCCAGCCAGTAGGCCCGGGCAGCAGCCAGCGAGTGGTTGCCGTCACCCACGGCCAGCATCAGCCCGCCGCAGTTTTCGTACAGCGCATCCATCGCTTCCTCCGCCTGACGGGCAGCCTTGCCCGCAACCTTCCAGCCTCGCAGATGCCCGCCGCCCTGCATCAAATCAAAGTCGTAGGCGAGCTCCAGCGACCCGCGTGCGGCGTACAGCGGCTCGATCAGCCGGCAGTTCACATCGTCCGCCAGCATCAGCACATGGGGCAGCTCCAGCGCCGCGCCACGGCGAATCTTCACCCTCGGCGGCACGCGCTCGATCACCGTGCCCTCGGTGGCCCGGATAAGGCTCTGCGAACCGGCGGCGAAGTCGTACTGCTCCAGATCCAGGCAGGCCATCAGGCCGAGCCGCGCGCCGGATTCGGTGCTGCGCTCCACCAGGATGTAGCCGTCGGATACCGCTTCAATCAGCGTGCCGTCGGCGAGATAGTCGCGCATGCAGCGCTGCATCGCCGGAATGCGCGCGTCCCCCTCCTTCAGATAGACCTCCGGCAGAGTGAGGCGCAGGGTCGAGGGCGCATCGCCCACGATCCGGTTCACCTCGTCCCAGTATTCCGGCTGGGAGGTGTACTGGTCCACCGCCACCACCGCCCACTTCTCGGGGGCGATTCCGGCGGCGGGAAGCAGGATGTTCGCACTGCGTACGACGGGATTCTTCATTCGGATGTTCCTCCATGCTCGTGTATTCCGCAGATCATTATACGCCCTTTCGGCCCCGGGCGCAAGGCCCGCCGTCAGTCCTCTTCGGGCGGCTGAAGCAGCGCGTCCAGCGTGAGCTGCACGTCGCCCTCCGGTACCGCCGTCCATGCGCTCGGGGGCTGGGGCAGCTCGCCGCGCAGCAGCCAGGCCTCGCGATCAGCATAGGGCACCAGCACCGGCATGCGGTCGTGGATGAAGGCAAGCTCGTCTGCGGCCTCCATGGTCAGCACCGCGAAGCGGGGGCCGTCCTCCTCCAGGCGGTAGACCCCTGCCAGGCAGCTCAGTCCGTCCGTTTTGGGCGCGATGCGGTATTTCACGCGGTCATTTCCGCGCTTCTCCCACTCGTAGTAGGCGCTCATGGGCATCAGGCAGCGGCGGTGCAGCATGCCGTCGCGAAAGCTGGGCTTCTGCGCGGCGGTCTCCAGACGGGCGTTGATCAGCAGCCGCCCATCCATGTGATAGCCCCACTCCATGGCGAAGGCCCCGATCCCGCCGCTCCTGCCCCGGCACAGCACCGGAACCCGGTCGCCGGGGTACAGATCGCCGCTGGTCTTGAGCGGCTTGTCCCCGCCATGCTTCTCCTCGCGGCGGTTCAGCTCGCGGATGATCTCCTCCAGCTCCTGTTCAACCGCGTCCAGGCGATAGCGCCCGCACATGCTCAGACCTCCGCGCGCAGCAGCGCCAGCGCCGCGTAGCGCCCGTCGGGCCTGCGCACGCCGAATTCGTAGCCGGAATCCGTCCTGCGGCGCAGCACATCCAGCGCCTCACCCTCAAAGCAGGGCATGCAGAACAGGATCTCCATCTCCGTTATGCGCATCCTTTCCTGCTCGGAAACGGAGAAGGAGTCCATCAGCACGCGCAGGTAGGCCACGTTGTTCATGTAATGGCCGATGTCGATGTCCGAGGCGCGCACCACATGGGTGCAGGCGCGATTTTCGTCGGTGAAGTCGTGGCGGAAGCGCGCGTAGGGCGCGGGCAGCAGCAGCGCATCGGAAAAGACCGTCTCCGGGTCGAACAGGCCCTCGGTGCTGCGCACGGCATTTGCCTCCGTATCATAGACGCACCACTCCGTGCGGCCCTCGGCCAGCAGGGTTTCGCCGTCACAGAGCCGGTAGCAGCGGTCGCAGCGCATCTTGCCAGGGGCCATGGGCCAGGTGGACAGGTCGACCTCCTGCATCATCCAGGGCCGCTTGTAGAAGTGCACGCGGGTGCGCACGGTCATCCAGAAGGCATGTTTTTTCTGCATGGCCACGCCGCCCAGGCCCATGCGCTCCGCGTGCTCGGAGGCCACATCCTGAAAGAGGCGGAAGGTGTCCGCGCAGCTCAGTCGTCCGGACGCGTCGCAGAGGCCAGGTGTGATGGTCTGTTTGCGGGTAAAACTGGATTCCATGGGTTTTTCCTCCAGTGATTGGTTTGCTGGGTTCATTATGCCCCACCGTGCTTAGAAAAGCAAGCCGCATTTTACGAAAATTCAGTTGCAAATTCATCCGCCGAACGTATAATTATCGGCGGACTGCAAAAGCAAAGCTCCGGAGGAAAACGTATGAACGAAAAACACAACAAGCTGCCCCTGCGCGTGGTGCTGGCGGCGGCGGGCATCCTGCTCACCGGCATCAGCATCGGCTTCTTCAAGCGTTCCCTGTTTGGCGTGGATCCCTACCAGTGCTTCGCCAACGGCCTGGCGAACGTCATTCCCATCCGCTTCGGCACGCTGTACATGCTGGTGAACCTGGTGCAGCTGGCGGTGGTGTTCTTCCTCGACCGCCACTACATCGGCATCTCCACCTTCCTGAATCTGTTCCTGCTGGGCTACATCGTGGAGTTTTCGGAGTCGTTTCTGGCGAAGCTCTGCCCCGATCCCACGCTGGCCATCCGCATTGCGTTTTTGATCGTGGGCATTGTGGTTACCTGCATCGCCGCCGCGCTGTACTACACCGCCGACCTGGGCGTTTCCACCTACGACGCGATTCCGCTGCACATCTCCGACCGCAAGCCGAAGCTGCTGAATCATGTGCTGCCCTTCCGCGCGGTGCGCATCATCTCCGATCTGATCTGCACCGGCGTCGGCGTGGCGCTGGGCGCGCGGGCCGGCGTGGGCACCGTCATCACCGCCCTGTTCATGGGCCCGCTGATCAGCTTCTTCCGCCGCACGATCTCCGATCCCATCCTCTACGGACGGGCGAAGCAGGCCTGAGTCCCGGTTCAATCTGCATCAAACGCTCCACACAAAAATTGTGTTGGGGCGTTTTCGTTCATATTCCGTTGATAAATCTCGTATATAGTGAATGTACACTGAAAAAGCATCTTGCGGAAGGAGGCGTTTCCATGGATCGACAGATACCCGTCGTCAACGGCGACCTGCGCAGCCACATTCTCACCGTACCGGAAGCCATCTGGAGGGCGAGCGGCATCGTGGTGATGGGCCGTCGCATCAAGTCGCTGCTGTTCTCCACGGACATCGCCATCATCTGCAACTGCAACGCGGACGCGGTGCTGGCGGTGTATCCCTTCACCCCCCAGCAGCGCATCGCCAACGCCATCGTGACCTCGTCCAGCATCCCGGTGTTCTGCGGCGTGGGCGGCGGCGTGACCAACGGCCCGAGGTCGGTCATGCTGGCCCGGGACGCGGAGGCCCACGGCGCGTTCGGCGTGGTGGTGAACGTGCCCATGGCCAACGAGACCATCGCACAGATGCGCCGGGTGATCGACATCCCGGTGATCGCCACCGTAGTCTCCGAAAAGATGGACGTCGACGCGCGCGTGAAGGCCGGCGCGGCGATTCTGAACGTGTCGGCGGCGGATCGCACGCCGGAGCTGGTGCGCCACATCCGCGCGGACTTCCCAACCCTGCCCATCATCGCCACCGGCGGGCCCAACGACGAGACCGTGGCCGAGACCATCGACGCGGGCGCGAACGCCATCAGCTTCACGCCGCCGTCCACCAAGAAGCTGTTCGAGAGCATCATGAACGGCTATCGCGACCCCGATTACCCCGGAGACGGCCCCGCGCCCCTCTCCCTCCCGTGATACCCTTCCCTAAAGGGTTTCCATATATTGCGGCATCGGCCGCGTCCGGCGAAGCGGATTTCCTCTAATCCCATCCCCCAATATCCTCTGCTTTCCACCCCAATTCCCACCGCTTCGCCGGATTATTTTTGAACTTATTTCGCCAATTTCATGCCTTTGCAGTCCCTTGCTTGATTTCCCTTTTCCATGGATGCTATAATTGTATTCATAGAACAGCACACAGGGACGGACTATGGGCAATACGAAGCGACAACTGAACATCGCCATGCTGGGCCACAAGCGCATCCCCTCCCGGGAGGGCGGCGTTGAAATTGTGGTGGAGGAGCTGTGCACGCGCATGGTGCAATTGGGCCACCGCGTAACCTGCTACAACCGTCGCGGCCGGCACATCGCTGGACGGGCCTTCGACGCGGCCCCCATGCGGGAGTATCGCGGCATACGCCTGCGCAGCGTGTGCACCATCGATAGAAAGGGCCTCGCCGCCATGACCTCCTCCCTCTTTGCCTCCATCCGCGCGGCCCTCGGCCGCTACGACGTGGTGCACTTCCACGCCGAGGGCCCCTGCGCCATGCTGTGGCTGCCCAAGCTGTTCGGCAAGCGCTGCGTGGCCACCATCCACGGCCTGGATCACGACCGCGCCAAGTGGGGCCGCTTCGCGAAGCGCTACCTGCTGCTGGGCGCGAAGTGCGCCGCGAAATATGCCGACGCGCTGATCGTGCTCAACCGCGGCGACCAGAAATACTTCAAGGAGACCTTCCATCGGGATGCGATCCTGATCCCCAACGGCGTGAACCGCCCGGAGCATCTTAAGCCCGAGCTGATTTGCAAACAATTCGGCCTTCAGGGGAACGATTACATCCTGTTCCTGGGGCGGCTGGTGCCGGAGAAGGGCCTGCGCACGCTGATCGAGGGCTTCCGCAAGGTGCGCACCGACAAGAAGCTGGTGATTGCGGGCGGCGGTTCGGACACCGACGGCTTCGTCGCGGAGCTGAAAGCACTGGCGGCGGGAGACGAGCGCATCCTCTTCACCGGCTTCGTGCAGGGCCAGATTCTTACCGAGCTGTACGGCAACGCATACCTCTACACCCTTCCCTCCCTTCTGGAGGGCATGCCGCTGAGCCTGATGGAGGCCCTGAGCTACGGCAACTGCTGCCTGACCTCCGACATCCCGGAGTGCGCCGACCTGCTTGCGGGCCACGGGGAAACCTTCCACGCGGGCGACGCGGACGATCTGGCGCGCAAAATGCAGCGTCTCATAGACGACCCTGCGCTGGTTGCGCAGTACCGTGCGGGTGCGGCGGATTCCATCTGTGAAAAATACAACTGGGACAGCGTGGTTGCGCAGACCCTTGCGCTCTACCGCGGAGAGGAGGGGGAACCCCATGGCTAAGAAACTCAACGGAACGGTGATCGTCACCTACCGCTGCAACGCGCGCTGCAACATGTGCAGCCGATACAAGGCGCCCTCCCGGCCGGAGGAGGAGCTATCCATCGAGACCATCCGCAAGCTGCCGGAGATGTACTTCACCAACATCACCGGCGGCGAGCCCTTCATCCGCACCGACCTGAAGGAAATCGTGGCGGAGCTTTCCAAAAAGAGCGACCGCATCGTGATCTCCACCAACGGCTTCTTCACCGAGCGCATCATCGATCTGTGCCGGGAGTTCCCGAAGGTGGGTATCCGCATCTCCATCGAGGGTCTGGAGCAGGCTAACAACGAGATTCGCGGCCTGCCGGACGGCTTCAACCGGGGCTACACGACCCTCAAAAAGCTGGTGGAGATGGGCATGAAGGACGTGGGCTTCGGCATGACGGTGCAGGACCGCAACGCAGCCGATCTGGTTCCGCTGTACAGACTCTCCGACGAGATGAACATGGAGTTCGCCACGGCCTCGCTGCACAACAGCTTCTACTTCGTGGAGTCCCGCAACATCATTCGCGACAGGCCCATGGTGGCGCAGAACTTCGAGGATCTCATCAACGAGCTGCTGAAGTCCAAGCAGCCGAAGAAGTGGTTCCGGGCCTACTTCAACCACGGCCTCATCAACTACATCTACGGCCAGAAGCGGCTGCTGCCCTGCGACATGAGCTTCGACACCTTCTTCATCGACCCCTACGGCGACGTGATGCCCTGCAACGGCACGAAGGACAAGGAGGTCATGGGCAACCTGAACCGGCAGAGCTGGGACGAATTGTGGAACAGCCCCGAGGCCGAGGAAGTGCGCAAAAAGGTGCGCTGCTGCGAGCGCAACTGCTGGATGATCGGCTCGGCGTCCCCGGCCATGCACAAGTACATATGGAAGCCCGCCTGGTGGGTGGTGCGCCACAAGTTCCTGCGCTTCTGGAAGAAAAAGAAGTACAGCATGTATGAGAACAAGATCGTGCGGGACTACCGCGACGGAAAGGTCAGCAAGGCCGAGCTGGACGCGTGCAGCACCTGCGATCTGCACGGCGAAATCTGCAACGGTCTGAGCGCGGCCTCCCAGGCGCAGTTGAAGGACAGGAGCGGCGAGGAGATCGTGCGCAACGACCCGGACGCGCAGATGAACGACGCAAAGTGAGGATACGAGCATGGAACAGAGCGCGCAGCTGAAGCTGCTTCAGGGGATCGAGCTGGAAAACCTGCGGATGCTGATGGAGATCTGCGAGAAGAACCATCTGCGCTACTATCTGATCGGCGGTTCGCTGCTGGGCGCGATGCGCCATGGGGGCTTCATCCCCTGGGACGACGACATCGACGTGGGTCTGCCGCGCCCGGACTACAACCGCTTCGTGAAGATCGCGAAGGATTACCTCCCGGCGCACATGGATATCAAGACCATGACCTCCGACCCCAACTACAAGTGCTACTTCACCCGGCTGATTAACAACAAAAAGAAGATCTACTGGGATCACGGCCAGTACACGGCGGTGATCGGCGTGTGGATGGACGTGTTCCCACTGGACGGCCTGCCGGAGAACCAGCTGCTGCGCAAGCTGCAGGTGTTCCGGGTGAAGCTCAATAAGGCGCTGTACAAGTTCACCCAGATCGACTACGTGACCACCAACCGCACAAACCGCCCGCTGTCGGAGCGCGTGCTGATCCGCTTTGCCCAGCTCACCCACATCGGAAGGCTGCTGAACGCGGACAAGCGGCTCAAGAAGCTGGATCGGGCGCTTCAGCGCTACGACTACGATGCCAGCGCCTATGCCTGGAACTTCTCCGGCTGCTACGGCAAGCGGGAGATCGTGCCCCACATCCAGCTGGGCGGCAGCCGCACGGCGGAGTTCGAGGGCATGCAGGTGTCCATCCCCGAGGCCGCGGAGGACTACCTGACCTCCATCTACGGCGACTACATGAAGCTGCCGCCAGAGGATCAGCGCAAGAGCCACGAGGTGCGCTTTGCGGAGGAATGATGCGATGAAGGAACTGGTTCAACAGGTGCAAAAACTCTCCTACGCCATCCTCTGCGACGTGGACGACTACTGCCGCGCAAACGGCCTCACCTACTACCTCTCCGGCGGCACCTGCCTGGGCGCGGTGCGGCACCGGGGCTTCATCCCCTGGGACGACGACGTGGATATCATGCTGCCCCGCAGGGACTACGAGCGCCTGATCGAGGGCTTTGGCGCGGCCCATCCCGACAAATACCGCGTGGGTTCCCTCCAGACCGACCCGGACTGGATCCGCCCATATGCCCGCATCTGGGATGTGAACACCGAATTGATCCAGATCACCTCGAAGGAAAAGCCCATGGGCGTGTTCCTGGACGTGTTCCCCATCGACGGCCTGCCCGACGGCGCGTCCGCCCGGAAGCGCTTCTTCAAGAGGCTTAAGGCCATCGAGGCGCTGCGCAGCGCCGCCCGCCGCAAAGTGTTTTTGCCCCACGAGAGGCACCTGATGGTCAAGCGCATGCTGGGCTGGATCGCCCGGCCCATCGGCCCGCGCTTCTTTGCGAAGCGGCTGGAGCGCGCCGTCTGCCGCTACGATTTCGACAGGTGCGAGTACGTCGCCGCCAGCATGGCCGTGCACTACTGGAATCGGGAGATCATCCAGCGCAGCTGCATGGATCGCGCGGTGATGCTGCGCTTCGAGGACCGGGACTTCCCCGCACCCATCGGCTACGAGACCTACCTGCGCAACCTGTACGGCGACTACATGCAGATTCCCCCCGACGCGGCCGAGAAGGGCTATTCCCACCTGGAGGGCTGGGAGGTGCGCATCAAGAACACGGCTTCTTCGTGAGGGGCGAAGTTCCAAAGGAATCGATTTTGTCGGCGGGATGAGGGCATCCCGCCCTACGGCGACGCAGCACGCGCGTCCATGAAGTCATAACCACCCGTTGAACGGGTGGTATGACCAAGCCCTATAAGGGCTTAACTCTTGTGGTAGCCCTCTAAAGAGGGCATCGAAAGGTCTGACAACCACAGTAATGTTACGGGCGGCCCCCTACTCGGGGGGCTGTCTTTATTTGCCCTTCTTCTCCTGCTCACCCGTAAACGGGTCAATCAGCTCTTTCATGCTGATTTGATCATTCATTATATCATCTTGCAG
>SFNY01000090.1 GCA_004554085.1 Clostridiales bacterium
GTCCTGCTCGTCCCGCACGACCATCTGCTGCACCTGAATGGTGGAGGTCACGCTGTTGTCGTAGGAGCGCCGGTTGTCGTTGCTGGTGGTGACGATGCTACCTTCCTTGGCCTCGCCGGTCAGGTAGCGGGCTGCGTTGCGGATGATCCGCGCCTGGGTTTTGCTCTCCTTCAGCACACCCTCGCCGAAGCCGCGCATGGTCATCACGCCGACCTCGTTCTCAAAGACGCGGGAGGGCGAATGGATCTGAAGCTCTGCCTTGGCGGCGTTCACGGCAGCGCGGGCGGCAGAACGCATCGCGGAGATCACCCCGGAGCGCCCGGCGAGAATGCCGTTTTTCAGACCCTGCATGGCGCTCACGCCCACTGGGCGCAGCGTCGAACTGTTCAGCGCAGCGGACAGTGCAGATACCGCATTGCCCGCGACCGCACCGGCGGCAGTCGCAAAGCTGAATGTTTGCATGCCTTCGCCCACACCGGCGGCGACATATTCGCCGGTCGGCACCATGCGCCTTGCCGGAGAGTTGATCCCGAATGCGGCATTGGCGGCGCTTTCGGTGTTCGCTGCCATCGCCTCCGCAGGGGCGCTCATGTCGGCGCTGCCCATGCCTTCACCGATACCGGCGGCAACCTGCGCACCGGAGGCGGAGAAATCCACGCCATGCACCGCGCCGTCCAAGGTGGATTGCAGATCGGAGGCGAGTGTTTCTGCCGAGGTCACGAAGCCGGAGGCGTTCAGGGTATCCGTCATGCCCGAGATGAAGGCTTCGCCGGTACCGCTGGCATCCATGGCATTGATGAAGTCGATCACCGATTGCAGGTGCGCCATGTCCTCCGCGCTGACCTCCTGTCCGCTGAGGATCGCGGCAACCATCTCTGCGACGTAGGTTTGCAGACCTGCCGTCGTCTCCGGGTCGAACTCCTGATTGATCCGATTGTTGTAGTCGGCAACATTGCTGCCGATCAGCCGCCAGTCCGCCCAGGTGCCCTTGACGTTCTTGGCATAGCTGGATAGATCCAGCGTCAGCCAGTCCATGCGCTCGAAGACGTCGGAGCCGATCAGGTCGTTGAGCCAGCCCCAGTCGTGCGTGCTGAAGCCGCCGAAGGCCTGCACCGGAACACTTTTCTCCGCAAGCGGCGCAACAGCGGATTCGATTGCTTCCGGCTTACCCGTCACCTCGGGGGTGATCAGCACGTGCAGCGTACCATCCTCGTCCAACACAGCGATCTTGTCGGCGGTCAGCAGATCCTCAGGAACCGCTGAGGCCGGAATCTCCACGCCATCCTTCCAGAAGCGCGCCTGGGTGTCGGCCAGCGCCTGAGCAGGATCGTCGTAGACCTCTCCAAGACGGACGATGCCCTGCACCTCAATGGGATTCTGGGCGACAAATTTCCGATAGGCCACCAGGTCATAGCCGTAGATGCCCACCGAGACGGACAACCTGGGCTTGATCGCGTTGGTATCGTCATACTGCGCGATGTAGGCGGTAAAGTTCTGGAGCAGCTGGGACTTGTCGCAGCCGGTGGCCTCCGCAAAGGAGGTGACAATGGCCTCCACCTGATCGGGCGACAGCGCGGACATGTCCACGCCTTCCGCTTCCAGATACCGCACCACCATGGCGGTGATATTGCCCGGGGTGAGAGCTGTGGTCAGCGCCCCGCCTGTGACCTCCTCATAGGCCAGCACGAAGGCGGTGATACCCTCCGGGGTCAGACCCGTGGTATCCACGCCATTCTCTTCGAGGTATTCTTTGATATAGGCGGTGATCTCGTCCGGCTTCAATGCGGAGACGTCCGTGCCGGAAGCCAGCTCCTGATATGCGCTGACCATGGCGGTGACGTTCTCGGGGGTCAGCCCGGACACATCCGCGCCACTGGTCGCCTCCGCATAGGTGCCGACGTAGGCGATCAGGCCCTCCGGGGTGAGTTCTGCCGTACTGGCTCCTTCCGGGATTTCGGTGTACTTCGCAATGAAGGCGTCCACCTGCGGCTGCACCATGATGGTGTTTTGATCTTCCGTGTACTGCGCAATAACCGCGTCCGTTGTGATTGCGCCGGGATTCTGGGCAAATTCGTTCCAGCGCGCCTGCGCGCCGGTCATGTCCAGATCGGTGACGATGGTCAGAACCTCCTCCGGCAGGGCTTCGCCGAACATGGCGGTCAGACCGGGGAGTTCAGCACTGCGCCCGTTCAGGAAGGTCTGAATCGCCGCGATCTGCTCCAGCGCCGTGGAGAAGTCGATCTCCGGGAACAGCGCCTGCACCTCCGCCTCCGTCATACCGCTGTCCAGTAGAGACTGGATCTGCATGAGCATGGCGATGTACTCCGTCATTGCGCCCTCGTCCATGGCGGCAGTGAGGGCGTTGATCTCCGCCAGAATCGCAGGCTTTTCGCTTTCAGAGGCCGCGCTGTACTCCCGCAGCTTCTGGTTCAGCAGATCCACGTCCGAGGCAGCCTTTTGGATGTCCTCCTGTTCCCAGACGGGCGCGACAATTCCCGACAGAAGCTTCGCGTATTCCATCGCGGCATTTCGACGATTCTCAACATATTTTGCGTTGAGCGCGTCCATCGCCGCCTGACGCTCGGCGGAGTCCTCGATCAGCTGGATGAGGGCGTACTCCCTGTCGTACTGCGCATCGATCTCGCTGTTCATGGCGGCAAGACCCTCCGCAGCGGCGACCATGGCGTTTTCATAGACCGTCACGTCTGCATCGCTCTGGCCACGGGCCTGTGCGCGGGCGACCTCCGCATCCAGCTTCTGTCGGATTTCGTCGAAACCGTCCGCATCCGCCGGGGAGAGGTGGTACTTGACCTCAATGGCTTCGCGGGTGTCGATGAGCTCCTGCAGGCGAATCTGATCGGCCTCGCTGAAGTACCCGTTCTGGCGCTTCTTCAGCAGCGCTTCAATCTCCGCATCCAGAGCATCCAGCGTTTCGATGTCGGCGGTCAGCTGATCCGCGACGGAGGTATAGCCCGCATTCTGCGCGTCCATGCGCATCTGTTCCAGCTCCGTGCGGGTCGAGGCGGTAAGATTTTTGAAGGAGTCCGTCCATTCCGCGACGATCTCATCCGTTTCCTTCTGCCCATCCGTCCACACGGCAATCAGGCTGTTCAGCCATTCCTGCGCATTCTGGCTGTCGCGGGTGAAGTCGGACGCATCCATGCCGAAGAAGGACAGACCCGAACTGTTTCCATAAAAGGTCTCAGCAGCGGTGCGCTTCCATTCCTCGGCGGTCTCCTGCATGCCCTTGAGCGCTTCGCGGGCCTGCTTCGCGCCGGTGACGTAGTCGGAAATGGCATAGGTCGCGGTGATCGTCGCCGCAGCCACCGCCAGCCACACGGCGGGTGAACTGCCCAGCACCGTCATAAAGCCCTTGAACCCGCCGCCTGCCTTTCCCACGGAGGTGGCGAACTTGCCGATTCCCGTCGAAAGTACGCCCACGCCCTTCGTCATCTTGCCGAGCAGCAGAAGCACCGGCCCGGCTGCGGCGGCGATGGCGGCATAGCGAATGATCTGCATCCGCTGCGCAGCGTCCAGCTCCATAAAGCCGTCCAGCAGATCGCCCGCGCCCTCGATGAGATTCTGGATCGTAGGATTGAGGTCGTCACCGATCTGCTGTCCGAAGAGCACGGCCTTGTTCTTGAGGTTGATGAGCTTGCTCTCCGTCGTGGCATAGCGCTTGTTTGCCTCGGTGGTCAGGGCGGTGTTCTCTGCCCACGCGCGATTGGCGGTCGCCTGCGCACGGCTGAACAGCTCGGTGGCGTTGGTGGCGCGCAGCAGTGTGTCGCGCAGGCGCACCTCCTTGATGCCGATCTCGTCCAGCACGGCGATGGCGCTTTCGCCCTTCTCATCCATTCTGGAGAGACCCACGATGAACGCCTGGAATGCGGCGGCGGGGTCGCTGTCGAACAGCGCCTTGAACTGTGAGCCGGTCATGCCGCAGACAGCGCCGAAGTCCTCGAGCGCCTGACCGCCTGTGGCGGACGCGACCTCCATCTTGATGAGCGCCTTGGAGAATGCCGAGCCGCCCATCTGAGCTTCGATGCCCACGGAGGACAGGGCTGCGGCGAAGCCAAGCACCTGTGCTTCCGTCAGACCCACCTGCTTGCCCGCACCTGCGAGGCGCTGCGCCATCTCCATGATGGGCTTCTCCGTCGTGGCAAAGTTGTTTCCCAGATCGACGATGGTGGAACCGATGTTCTGGAACAGGCTCTGATCCGTGCCCATGACGTTGGCAAACTTGGCGATGGAGGTCGCGGCCTCGTCCGCGTTCAAGTCCTCGCAGGAATTGCCCAGGTCGATCATGACGCGGGTGAAGTCCGTGAGGTACTCGTTGGCGATGCCCAGCTGACCGCCGGTGGCCATAACTCCGTTGATTTCACTGGTGGATGCGGCAATCTGCGTGGACATCTTCTTGGAGGAAGCTGCCAGAGAAGTAAACTCCGCCTCCGTTGCTTCCACGGTCTTGCGCACACCGGCGAAGGAGGACTCAAAGTCCAGCGAGGCCTTGACCGCCGCCGTACCCAGCGTGAGGATGGGCGTGGTCAGGACCGTGGTGAGCGCCTTGCCCACCGTGGTCAGCTTTCTGCTGACGGAATCACAGCTCCGACCGAAGCTCTCGAGCGTCCTTCCAGCCGCAGTCCATGCGGAGCGTGCAGTAGCCAGCTGGCGGTTCGTGTCCTCGATCTCCGCGCGGGTCGTTCTGACGGCGGCGTTGGCCCGGTTCAGTGCGGACTCCGCATCAATCACGGCATCGGATGCCTGACGAATCTTCTCCGGATCGTTGGCCTGCTGCGCTGCCTCAAGCTGCTCCCTCGCACCCTGCAGGGCGTTTTCATACTCTTCGACGGACTTTTCCTGAATCTCCAGCTTTTCCCGCAGGAACGTCAGCTTCGCGGACAGCCCAGCAACGCTGGTGTCCATGTCCTTGATGCCCGCCGTGGCCAGTCGGAACTTGCTCTCGGCGAGGTTGATCTCCCTGCCGAAGGTGGCAATGGCGGCACGGCTGGCCTCGATGGAGCGCCCGGCAGCGTCCCAGTTGGTCTGGGCCAGCCGCAGGGACTGGTTGCAGCGGTTGATCTCGGCTTCCGTCTGCCGCACGCCCGCCTGAGCCATGTTGAGGTTCGTGTTGGCCTGGGATACCGCATCCGCAGCGTTCTGGGTCGCCTTCCTGAGCGCCGTGTTCTGCCCGGAGAGCTTCTTCACCTCTTGCACGGAGGCGCGGTACTCGCCCTTGAGCGCATCCAGATTGGCCTTTGCGGCGATGGTTGCGGAGTTGGATTCGCCCAGCGTTGAGGAATAGGTGCGCACCTGCTGCGCCGCCGCAGCGACCTGCTCCTTGAGCGACTGTTGGGCAGCCTTTGCAGTTTCCAGCCGCTGGGCGTAGTCGTTCTGGCGGTTGTAGCACTCCGTCAGCTTGTTGTTTGCAGCCTCCAGTGCACGCTGGTACTGCCCAACCATGTCCTTCTGCAGGGACAGGCGGCGCTCCAGCGTGGAGAGCTGGGTGGCAAGGCCGATGGTCGTGCGCTCGAAGCCCTCCACACCGGCAGCAGCCAGCCTGAACTGGGATTCCGCTTCGGCGATCTGCCTGCTGACGGACTTGATGTTCCGGGTGAAGTTG
>SFNY01000039.1 GCA_004554085.1 Clostridiales bacterium
CATCTCCACCTGAATCTCCAGCGTGTCGGCGGAGTTGACGCGGTCGGCGTAGAGCATGTAGTGGGGCGCGACCTCGTGGATGCCCACCAGCACGGATTCAATCTGACTGGGGAACACGTTCACGCCGCGAATAATGAGCATGTCGTCGGTACGGCCGGTGATCCTGCCCATGCGCGCAAGGGTTCTGCCGCAGTCGCATTTCTTATCGGTGAGGGTGCACAGGTCGTGGGTGCGGTAGCGGAGCATGGGCATGCCGCGCTTGGTGATGGTGGTGAACACCAGCTCACCCTCCTGACCGTAGGGCAGCGGCTCACCGGTGGCGGGATTGATGATCTCGGCGATGACGTGATCCTCGTTGATGTGCATGCCCTCCTTGGCCAGGCACTCGTAGGACACGCCGGGGCCGCAGATCTCGGTCAGGCCGTAGATGTCGCAGGCATCGATGCACAGAAGCTCCTCGATGCGCTTCCGCATGGCCTCGGACCAGGGCTCCGCGCCAAAGCAGCCGGCCTTGAGTTTGAGATCCTTCGCGGGATCCAGGCCCATCTCCCGGATGGTCTCGCCCAGATACACCGCGTAGCTGGGGGTACAGCACAGGATGGTGGATTCCATGTCCCGCATCATCATGATCTGGCGCTGGGTGTTGCCGCTGGACATGGGCAGCACCATCGCGCCGATCTTGTCCGCGCCCTGATACGCGCCGAAGCCGCCGGTGAACAGGCCGAAGCCGTAGGCCACCTGCACGATGTCCTCCTTGCCGCAGCCCGCCGCCGTCAGCGTGCGCGCCATCATCTCCGACCAGACGTCCAAATCGCCCCGGGTGTAGCCGGACACGATGGGCTTGCCGGTGGTGCCGGAGGAGCCATGGATGCGCACGATCTCCTTCCTCGGCACCGCAAGCAGTCCGTAGGGGAACTCGTCGCGCAGGTCGCTCTTCTCCGTAAAGGGCAGGTACTTCAGATCCTCCACCGTGCGGACGTCCTCGGGCTTCACGCCCTTTGCGTCCATGCGCTCGCGGTAGAGCTTGACATTCTCATATTCGTGGCGGACAACCTCGCGCAGGCGCTCACCCTGCATCGCCATAAGCTCGTCGCGGCTGATGCATTCGATGGCTGGATTGAAGATTTTGTGCTCCACTTTTCCCGTAGTCTTACCCATGACAGTATACCCCTTTGTATTCGATCAGTTCTTCTCTTCCACGCCCTCCAGCGGGATGTACTGCACCTGATTGGTACCGTCCTGCCACAGGCGCTCGATGTTGTAATACTTGCGCTCCTCCGGGTGGAAGATATGTACGATGACGTGCGCATAGTCCAGCACGATCCACTTGGACTCGCGCTCTCCCTCCTTGCGGCGGGGCTCAATTCCCTCCTCGGTGAGCTTGTCCTCCAGATCCTCCGCCAGGGAGCGCACGGACTGGATGTTGCGGCCGTTGGCGATGACAAAGTAATCCGTAATGGACGTCAGATGGGAGACCTCCAGAATTTCGATGTCGTTTGCGCCCTTCTCGTCCAGAATTTTCGCAGCCCGCAGGGCCAGTTCCTTGGAATTCGTCATAATATATTCCTCCTCGGCTATGTCGATAAGCTTCCGGTTTTAATCGATCGTTTCATGTTTACAGTCACAGTTCCGCCAGCATCCTCAGCGTCCTGGGATGTGCCTGACGGCCCTGCTCCGCGAGGTGGCGGTTGGTCAGCTCCGCGCATTTGCGCGTCGCCGCGAAGATGTCCGTCTCGGCAAGAGAACGCGCCTCCTCCAGGCCCGGGAACGGCGCGCGGTTCGGCTCGATGAAATCGGCGGTGTAGATCAGCGCGTCCAGGGCGCTCATCTGCGCATCCCCCAGGGTGTGCTTGCGGATGGCGGAGAGAATCGCAGGATCCCGCACGCCGAACTCCCGTGCGGCCCAGACCGCGCCCGCAGGGGCGTGGAGCACGCTGACGGTCTCCAGTTCCTCGCCGTCCACATCCGGCACCGCACCCTTCACAAGTTCGCGCATCTCGTCGATGGGCATGTACTTGGCGCAGTCGTGCAGGAGGCCTGCAAGCTCCGCCCGTGCCGGATCCACGCCGTAGCGCGGGGCCAGCCGCAGCGCCGTCTCCGCAACGCCGAGCGTGTGCGTGTATCGCCCGGGCTTCAGCGTGGCCTGCAGCGCCGCGCAGATCTCCTCCCGGGAGCGGTTCGCCAGGTACAAAAGGTTCTTGCGGATGTAGTCCGCAACGCCCGGTGGCACGAGGTCTGTAATATCCTCCCCCTTCGCGACCCAGTCGCGGATCTGCGTTGAGGAGATGTCCGGGCCGTTGAAGGGCAACACCTCGAAGCGCGCGCCGTACTGCTGCTCAAGCGCATGCACGCGGTTCATGTCCGCAGGCTCGTCCGCGCGGCCGATCACAGCGAAGGTGCACATGCCGGCAACCTTTTCAAAGTGCCGCCAGCTGTCCAGCACATCAAGCGTGTCCGCACCGATCAGGTAGTACCACAGGGTGTCCGGCTCGCGCTGCGTCAGCTCCCGCAGGGTATCCACCGTAAACGTGGTACCTTCGCGCGCGATCTCGATTTCGCTCACGAACAGGCCCTCCGCGCCCTCGGCGGCAATGCGCGCCATGTTCAGCCGGTCGCGCTTCAGCGTGGGGTGCGCCTTGTGCGGCGGATCGCCCGCCGGAAGCAGCATCACCCGATCCAGCTTCAGCAGCCGCTTTGCCGCCAATGCGACCTCGATGTGCCCGTTGTGCACCGGGTCCAGCGTTCCGCCCATGATTCCAATTCTCATGGCAACCACCCCCTGTCGTATGATTGTCGGCGTGCTGCCCTTCGGGGCCCGCCGACCCGGCCAAGCCTTCGGCTTGCCTAATCAGCATAATAAGCATGCTTTATGAACTGAAGATTTACAAAGGTATATTCTAATTTTATTTCGGCAATCCTATGCAAAAAACCTGCAAGGAGAACCGGTATGGGCAAAAAAATCGATCTGTTCGTGCTGCAAGTGGCCCTGGCTGCGGCGTTCTACCTCTACTTCCGGGGCGCGTTTCGGAGCCGCATCGTGGCGCTTTTGCTGGCGCTGCTGTGCTGCTTCGTGCTGCTGCGCCTGGGAAGGAAGCTGCTGGCGCTTGTCAAAAACTGCCGCTGGATGCGCAAACGCGCGGTAAAGCGCGGCGCGCACGGCGCGGTGATGCGCCTGGCCTGCCTGCCGGAGGACGAGGCCATCTCTGCGGTGAGCGCGCTGCTCAGCAAGAGCTACGGTGCGGTTCCAGAGCTTGCGCTGGTGCAGCAGCATCCCAGCCTGCATCTGTCGGAGGAGCGGGTGTTTGAGCTCTGGCGTGCCCACCGCGGCAGCGCGCAGCTGGCCATCTGCTCCACCTGCAGGGCGGATGATTCCTGTCGGGCGCTTGCTGCAAGCCTGCGCGCGCCAAGGGTTGCACTGGTGGACGCGTCCGCGCTGGAGCAGTTGATCTGCGCACACCCGGAGCACCTGCTTGCGCCCCAGGAGAAGGCCGTGCGCGCGAAGCTTCACCTCCGCCGAGCCGCGCAGCTGCTGGTGAACCGAAAGAATGCCCTGCGAAACCTGGTTCTGGCGGCGTCGATGCTGGGACTGTACCTGTTCAGCGGCAACGCCGTCTACCTGTTCTGCGCGCTCGCACTACTCCTGCTTGCTCTGGTCTCGCTGCGCCACGCGCCGCGGCCCTCGAAGCTGTTCTGAATGCGCAGCTCGGCAGAGACAGGCGCGGACAACCCGGCGCATTGGTCGGGCTGTCCGCGATTTTTCAAATTCTCTTTGTAAACTCAGCGCAGTTGCGCATAGAGTCTGCGCACCTCTGCTTCAGAGCGCATGCCGTCGGTGGCGTTGGCTTCGCTCAGCGACGCCGCCGCCGATGCGACGCCCAGCTCAATGGCGGAGCCCAGCGTCTCGCCCTTCTCCGCACCGCAGAGCACGCCCGCGCAGAACGCGTCGCCCGCACCCACGCTGCCCTTGATGTAGCCCTCGGGCAGATGCAGGCTCTCGCGCTCGACATAATTGCCATTTTCGTCGATGCCAAAGCCACCCTCCGGGCAGTGGATCACGGCCCAGGTGGACACGCCCAGCTCCTTCATGCGCCGAAGCACCTTCGGGATGTTCTCGCGAATCAGCGCGTCGTTTTCGTCACGGAGCGCAATGCCGGTGGTCTGGCCCGCTTCGATCTCGTTGATGATGCAGTAGTCGGTGTACTTCAGCGCAGGAACCACCAGGCGATTGAAGCGGTCGCTGGCCTCGCTGACCACGTCGATGGAGGTTCGGATGCCCCGCTGCTGGGCGTGGTGCAGAAGCCGCGCCATTTTGCTGCCGTACTCCGCATCCTCCTGATCCAGCGCGTTGAGCAGCAGGATGTAACCGATGTGCAGCAGATCGCAATCCAGCTTGTCCCAGTCGACGTCGTCCTCGGTGAAGCGGGCGTTCGCACCCAGATAGGTGAAGAAGGTGCGCTCCTTGGAGATCTGGTCGGCCAGCACCAGCGTGAATGCGGATATACCGTCGCAAATCACATTCTGCGTATCGATGTTGGGATAGGCGCGCAGCTGTTCCATGATGAGGTCGCCCTCGGCGTCCTTGCCGTTTCGGCCCAGCGCATAGAGCTTCATTTCGGGATCCAGCTTCGCAAGATCCATGATGACGTTGCACAGACAGCCGCCCGTCGCGCGGGAGATGCCGTCCTGGATGTGCACCAGCTGGCCCTGCTTCGGCCAGCCCTGCGTGGGATAGAGAATGTCCACAATCATGTTTCCGGCGACGCAAATGCCCTTTCCCATAGTTTCACCCCTGTCGATTTGATAAGCTGCTTCAATTCTATCACATTCTCGCGGGGATTTCAACCGAGAATACAGCGCATCCGCCCACGTTGTTTTTGCTTTGCGTGGAAAAACTCGTTGAAAAAAGCACGGGCGTATGGTATCATATCTGTAAATACGCGGGATATGGGAGGGGACGGCTGTCATGCTTGTAATCGGCATCTGCGGAGCCAGCGGAAGTGGAAAATCCACCCTTGCGAAGGAGCTGAAGGCAAGGCTGAACCGGCGCTGCATCTATCTGAAACAGGATTCCTACTACAAGGATCACCCGGACATGAGCTTTGAGGAGCGCGTGCACATCAACTACGACGAGCCCGAGGCCTTCGAGCACGACGTGCTGCGCCAGGATCTCTACAACCTGCGCGCGGGGCTTCCCATCACCGCCAAGGAGTACGACTACACCCAGCACCGCCGCTGCGACACCGCGGAGCTGATCGAGCCCGCAGACGTGGTGCTCGTCGAGGGCATCCACGTGTTCTACGACGCGGCCGTGCGCGATCTGATGGACTTCAAGATCTACATTCAGGTGGATCCTGACGTGTGCCTGCTGCGCCGCGTGAAGCGCGACCTGCGCGACCGTGGCCGCACCATCGAGGGCGTCTACCAGCAGTATCTGGAGACCGTGAAGCCCATGTATGAAAAGCACATCCGCAATTACGTGGAGTACGCCGATCTGATCGTCGCCCGGGGCGGCAAGAACGCCCGCATCGTCGACATCCTCGCACACTACATCAATTCCGGCATGATCGAGGAGGTTCCGCGCAGCTGAACCCCGCGACTGCCCGACAGGAGGCCGGGCCATGAAACTTCGCAAAGCAATCGCTCTCATCCTTGCAACGCTGCTTCTTGCAGCAGCCGCCCTCGCCGAGACCCCGGTGTACATCCAGTTCGGCGACACCGGCGAGCCCATCGGCTGGCTTCAGGACTGCCTGGGCGTGACCGAGACCTGCCGCTACGGCTACGGCAGCGACACCATTCCCTGCTTCGGTGATGCGACCCTCGCCGCACTGGACGCGCTTCAGAGGGACTACGGTCTGAAACGAAGCTCCGCCTTCGACAGCGACACCCTCTATCTGCTGCTCGATCCCCCCTACTCCGCCCTAGACGGCTACGACGATCCGCTGGTGTGGATCCCCATGTACGGCGGCGAGCGCTACCACGCGAACTACTGGTGCAGCAGCATGATTGAGCCGCGCCAGATGCCTGCATCCTGCGCGGAGTACCTGGGCTTCACCCCCTGCGGCAAGTGTTACCGCTGAAAAACCGCTTTACAAAGCCCGCCGGCTGTGCTATACTGTTCAGGCCGTCGGCAGACAGTTCGGAACCATCCTGTCTTTAAACAAAACTAGGGACGAAAACAGAATTTCTCTACTTTTTTGGAATTTTGTTGGGACGTATCCTTCAGAGCGCGTTTCCATAATGAGGCAGGTTCAGATTCGAGCAGTTTTTTCTGCAATTCAAGGATGAAAACCGAAGGTTTACTGGAGGTAAATCGAGGTTTGAAGACGCAAAAGTGCAGGAAAGGAAGCCGAAGATGATGCCTGACGAGTTTGGAAACGCGCTCCGTGATGGGTGCGTCCCTTTTTGTGTCTGGAGGTGACGAAAATGGATATGAAGAAGATGAACAGAACCCACAAGCTTGCCCTCTCCGGCATGGTGATGGCGGTCTACATCGTGGTCATGTATCTGACCCAGAGCTTCGCGTTTCTGCAATATCAGGTGCGCATCGCAACGGCGATCTACGCATTGGCATATCTGTTTCCGTTCCTGGTTTTGCCGCTGGGGGTTTCCAACCTGCTGTCCAACCTGCTCATGGGCGGTCTGGGCGTGCTGGACATCGTGGGCGGCGGCATCGTCGGCGTGCTCACCGCGCTGTGCTGCGCGCTGATCCGGCGGCTGAAACTGAACGATTGGCTGCTGGTTGTCCCCGTGACCCTGATCCCCGCCTTCGGCGTGTCCGTTTACCTGTCCGGACTGCTGAATCTCCCCTACTGGGCGCTGGCGTCGAGCCTGCTGGTGGGCCAGTTCATCTCGGGCGTCGTCGGCGTGCTGCTGGTGAAGGCGCTCAGGCACGCCTTTCTGCGCGAAAAGTAAGGAGGAAGATTCATGACCGGAAGAACCAACGCCGAAACCGAGGGCCTGAGCCTGCTCGGCAACAAAAAGACCGTCTACAAGAGCGACTACGCACCGGAGGTGCTGGAGACCTTTGTCAACAAGCACCCGGACAATGACTACTTCGTCAAGTTCAACTGCCCCGAGTTCACCAGCCTGTGCCCCATCACCGGCCAGCCCGACTTCGCCACGGTCTACATCTCCTATGTCCCGGGCGAGCGCATGGTGGAAAGCAAGTCGCTGAAGCTCTATCTTTACAGCTTCCGCAACCACGGCGACTTCCACGAGGACTGCATGAACATCATCATGAAGGACCTGATCCGCCTGATGGATCCCAAGTACATCGAGGTTTGGGGGAAGTTCACGCCCCGGGGCGGCATCTCCATCGACCCCTACTGCAACTATGGCCGGCCCGACACCCGCTGGGAGGAGGTCGCCTGGCAGCGCCTTGCGAACCACGACCTCAACCCCGAGAAGGTGGACAACCGGTAAGGCCCGGTCATACACCACAGGGCCATTGAGACCACCGAACAGGTTCGCCATCCCACACGACAAAGCGCAGATTGCGAAGCCTCGCAGTCTGCGCTTCAAAATTGCAAAATCTCGGTGACGGGTACCTCCAGGGCCTCGCAGAAGATCTTCAGATCGATGTCCGTCACAAAGCGTTCGCCATTCTCCACCCTCCGGATGAAGTAATTGTCCACATCATAGCCCAGCAGCTGCATCTTCAGCGCAAGCTTCCGCTGAGATAAATTTCTGCTGCGCCGTATTTGCGCAATGCGCTCTCCGCACAGGTTGTTTCGTCCGTCCGGAGCTTTGATCTTGAACATCTCCACAACTCCAATTTTGTTGAATGGTGTTTACAATAATTCAATTATGTGCTATAATCAGAATAAAGTATTGAATACTGTTCAACACATCCAGATTTTGTCCAGGGAATTGGAGGTGCATGAACAAATGGAAAAGAGCCAGTTGATGGAGTACCTAAGCGCAGTCTGTGATGCTGAAAACGCGCTGTATGCATGCAACGAAGCAATTGCACAGCTTCAGAACAAGCTGCAAACAATTCATGTTCCGTTTAATCATCCGATAGAGCCCGAAAGACAAGCACCGCAGGTCCGGCATGTAAAGGAAAAGGAAGTCAAGGGCGGCTGCGCAATCATGGTTGTTGGAGCAATAATTGGTGTGTTTATTGGTACCGCAGTTACAATGGATTCAGGAGATGCAGCTACAATGGCTCTTTCTACATTTGTTATCGGGCCTTTAGTCGGTGCCCTCCTCCCGATCGGGATTCTGCAATTATCCGCAAAACTGATGAGGAACGGAAGCAAGCATATGCATCAGCAGTTTCAAGCGCAGATTATGAATATGAACGCGCCATGCGAGAGTACAAGGGACAATTGGCGGTGTATGAGCGTTCCCAGAAGGTCACCGAAGCTGCACGACAGGAGATAGAGGGTGCGATTCAAACCAACGCCTTCGTCGCGGAGCGCATCAAGCAGGAGCTCCAGCAGCTCTACAGCCAGGACATCCTTCACGTCTCCTTCCGCAATATGGTCGCCGTCAACCAAATTCGCGAATACCTAGATATGGGAATCTGTGATGTACTTGAAGGCCCAACCGGAGCTTATGCCAAGTATATGAAGGATGTCCGAATCAACCGCATTTGCACTTCTATTGATGAATTGAAGAGGAATCTGATGCACGCACTGAACCAAATCGCAATGAACCAGAGCATACTCGTATCGGAGATGCGAAAGACGAACGAAAACATCAATCAGATGCAAGCCTCTATTGAGCAAGGTTTTGCCGGGATTCAGCAGCAGATGAACCGCGCACAGCAGCTGGCCGCCGTACAGACAAGTCAAATGGAGAATCGTTTTACGGAAATGAACGCGCAGCTTGCGGGGATTCACAATGCGTTGTCCGCATCTGCGCACAACGAGTATGTCGCCCTGCGGGAGACAAATGTTCGAAGGTATCTGAAAAAGTACCAGCTTCCAAAGAACCAGCTGTACTGATCCTTTCAAAGCCACCTTCACGCAGTCCTGAGAAAAACCCTGTGTGCCGGAAATGACACGCAGGGTTTGGTTTTGCTATGCAATTTGACCAGCTCTCCGCTTCTCCCGCCACAGCGTCCAGGCGAGGAAGGCCGCGCACAGGCAGATCTGCACCACCGTGGAGCAGGGCGTGGCGAGGCCGATGCGGAACAGCGACGGCGGCTGAATGCGGCTCATCAGCCAGGACACCGGGATGCGCACGCCGAACGCGCCCACCAGACCCTGGATCATGACGAAGGTGGTGTTACCGCTGCCGTTGAAGTAGCCGATGAAGCAGAACAGGAAGCTCACCAGCAGGGTGTCGATGGCGTAGGCGCGCAGGTAGTCCCAGCCTGCGGCGATGACCTCCGCGTCCCGGGCGAAGATCGAGCCCAGCACGTCCCCGTGGAAGTAGGCTGCCCAGGCCATGATGCAGCCCAGCAGGAAGGACGTAAGCATGCCCCAGAGCATGGCTCTGCGCGCGCGATCGGGCCTTGCTGCGCCGATGTTCTGGGCCACGAAGGCGGACAGCGACTGGGAGAAGGCCGAGGGCACCAGCATGATGAAGGCGCAAAGCTTCTCCGAAACCCCCATACCCGCCGAGGCGATCAGGCCAAGTCCGTTGACAATGGCGAGCAGCACCAGGAAGGAGACGCTCACCAGCAGATCCTGAAGCGCGATAGGCGCGCCCAGCAGCAGCGTGCGCCGCAGCACCTCCCTGTGCGGGCGGATGTTCTCCCGACCGAAGGCGAAGGGCAGGCCCCTTTTCCGGATCACCAGCAGGCAGAGCACCACGCTCACGCCCTGAGCCAGCACCGTGGCCAGCGCCGCGCCCGACGCCGCCATGTGGAACACCGCCACGAACAGCAGATCGCCCAGAATGTTCACCACGCAGGCGATGATCACCGCCAGCAGCGGCGTGCGGGAGTCCCCCATGCCGCGAAACACGCTGCCCAGCACGTTGTAGGCCACGATGAACAGCGAACCGCCTGCGCAGATCGACACGTATTGCACCGTCTGGGCGAAGGCCTCCTCCGGCGCATGCATCAGCGCGCACAGCCCCTTCGCCGTCAGCGGCACCACCGCCGTCAGCAGCATGCCCAGAAACGCAAACAGGCAGATCGCTCCGCCGATTATGTCCCCGGCGCGCCGGTTCGACCCTGCGCCGATGTGCTGGCCCAGCAGCACCGTGGTTCCCATGGACAGGCCCGTGATGACCGTGGTGATGGTGTGCATCAGCTGACTGCCCGTAGAGACCGCCGATACGTCCGCCGCAATTCCAAACTGGCCCACCACCAGCAGATCCACCGCGCCATACATCGCCTGCAGGATCAGCGCACCCAGCACCGGCAGCGCAAAATGCAGCAGCGGCGCGAGGATGCTCCCCTGTGTAAAATTCGATTTCTTTTGCATGGTTCCGCTCTCCAAATCGTTTGATGTATGCCCGCCGGAGCGCCTGCCGCACGAAAAAAGCCGGATAACACAACGGGCGTCTCAACCCGTCATCTTATCCGGCAGTCACTTCCGTCGAGTCTTGCCCTCCGATGTAAAAACCATTCTAACAGAAGCAGTGTAAAGAGTCAAGCCTCGGCCAGCAGCTTCTCCAGCGCATATGCGATGCCGTCCTCGTTGTTGCTCAGCGTCACCATGTCCGCCGCGGCCTTCACTGCCGGGTCGGCGTTGCCCATGGCCACGCCCACGCCCGCCGCGCGCAGCATGGGAATGTCGTTCTCCGCATCCCCGAAGGCCACGACCTCCTCCGGCTGCATGTCCAGCGCCCGGCAGATGTCCAGGATGCCCTGGCCCTTGTTGATCGCGCGCGGGATCACCTCCAGATAGAAGGCCGCCGTCTGCACCACGGTCAGATCGTCCGGCAGCAGCGCCGCAATCTCCCTCTGCACCGCCGCGATCTGCGCAGGATCCACCGACATCAGGATCTTCACCGGCGCGAAGTGCAGGAAGTCCGCAAGGTTTGCAACCTCGTCGCAGATCATGCCGTTGTTGCGGCACTCGTAGTCCACCTTGTAGCCCTTGCGGTCGGTGACGTAGAACTGCTTCCCGTCATCCAGAATCGGCGTGACCGGCAGCTTCTCCAGCGCCCGCAGCACCTCCCGCGCGGCCTCCATGGGCATGCTGGTCTCAAACAGCGTTTCACCGGTGGCCGCATCCACGATGCGTCCGCCGTTGTAGGACATCAGCACGCCCCGATGCTCCTGCATGCGCAGCGCATCCCTCTCCTTGTACAGCCCCGGCGAGGGCCGCGCCGAGGCCAGTGCCAGCCGGATGCCCGCCGCCTGCGCCGCCATCAGCGCGTCGCGGGTGCGGGGCGTGATTTTCTTCTCATCGTTGTTCAGCGTGCCGTCCAGATCCATGGCGATCAGCCTGTACTTCATCGTTCATCCTCCGTGCCGAATCTTATGTAAAGATCATAGCAGAGCCCGTGCCCCGCGTCAAGCGCCCCGGACGCGATTTTTGCCGCGATTCTTGAAGCCCGGCCCCATTTGTTGTATAATTGTGCGCAGATTAAGGGCACAATGGAGGAAGTATGAACCGCTTCTGTGAAAAGATCTATCTGGAAATGACCCCGCCCACCGAGGACGACAGCCGCAGCGACCGCCAGCGCTTGCTGGAAGCCCTGTCTGTGCAGGGCTACGCCAACGCACACATGCCCCTGACCGCGCTGCAAAAGCTGCATGCAGCCTGTCTGGCGGGCGAATACCGTGTCACGGCAGCGCTCGTCTGCCGGGAGCAGGCCTGGGAGATCGCATCGATCGAACCCGGCGACACGCGCGCGCATCACTACGGTCTCGCCGCCGACTACGGCTCCACCACCATCGTCATGCAGCTGGTGGACATGAACAGCGGCGAAGTGCGGGCCCAGGCCAGCGAGCCCAACGGTCAGGGAATCTACGGCTCGGACATCCTGACCCGCATCACCTACACGCTTCAGAGCGAAGACCACATGCAGGACATGCAGCGCGCGACGGTGGAGAGCTTCAACCGCCTGCTGGACCGGCTCACGGAGGAGTCGGGCGTCTCCGCCCGGTGCTGCCCCGCGCTGATCGTCTCCGGCAACACCACGATGATCCACTTCCTGCTATGGCTCAACGCCTGGACGGTGTTTGCCTCGCCCTTCGCGCCGGTATCCACCGACCCCGGCTGGTTCTGGGGATCGGAGCTGGGCATGGACTTCCCGGGCCTAGTGTACATCATTCCCTCCGCATCGAACTACATCGGCGGCGACATCGTCAGCGGCCTGCTGGTGCTGAACCTGCACAGGCAGGATGAAATCGGCCTGTTCTTCGACATCGGCACCAACGGCGAACTGGTGATCGGCAACCGCGACTGGCTACTGGCGGGAGCGGGTGCGGCGGGGCCTGCTCTGGAGGGCTACATCAGCCGCTTCGGCATGCGCGCGCAGCCGGGTGCAATCGATTCGGTGCGCATTGACGGCCCCGACCTCCACTTCACCACCATCGGAAATCAGCCACCGGTGGGCATCTGCGGCTCGGGCATCATCGACCTGCTGGCCCAGATGCGCCTGAATGGCTGGATCAACATCGCCGGGGAATTCCAGCCGGAAGCCTCGCCGCGCATCGTGTATCTCGAGGACGAGGAACAGTACGCGGCAGTGTACGCCACAGCGGAGGAGTCCGCCAGCGGCAGCGCGCTCTACTTCTCCCAGACGGACATCCGACAATATCTGGAGACCAAGGCTGCGACCCACACCATGGTGGACTGTCTGCTGGAGGCCGTGGGCTGCGACGTGCACGACATCGGCCGCTTCTACCTCTCTGGGGCCTTCGGCGCGCACTCCGACCTGGAGTCCGCCATCACGCTGGGCATCTTCCCCGATTTGCCCCGGGAGCGCTTCCAGTGCATCCGCAATTCCTCGCTGGACGGTGCGCGCGCTCTGCTGCTGGATCGCACGCGCTTCGAGGACATCCGCTACTTCCGGGAGAAGCTGTACTGCGTGCAGTTCGCCTCCATGCCGGACTTCACCGTGCGCATGCACGCGGCCAAGTTCATCCCCCACACCGACATGCAGCTCTACCCCAGCGTTCAGAGAAAACTGGAAGAGCGAGGCCTCTGAACCTCCGCCGGGCGCATGCACTTACGTATGCCCCGGCGTTTTTTGCGCAGAATAGAACCGAAGCGCTGCCGTCGGGCAACACATGCGGCTGCGCACGGGAGGCGAAAGCATGGCGAGTCTGTCTCTGCGACACATCTATAAAATCTATCCGGGCGACGTGACGGCGGTGAGCGACTTCAATCTGGAGATCGAGGACAAGGAGTTCATTGTGCTAGTCGGGCCGTCAGGCTGCGGAAAGTCCACCACGCTGCGCATGGTCGCGGGTCTGGAGGACATAAGCCGCGGTGAGCTGTACATCGACGATAAGCTGGTCAACAACGTGCCTCCGAAGGATCGGGACATCGCGATGGTGTTCCAGAGCTACGCCCTCTATCCGCACATGACGGTCTACAACAACATGGCCTTCGGCCTGAAGCTGCGGAAGATGCCCAAGGACGAGATCGACAGGCGCGTCAAGGAAGCGGCAAAGATCCTGGGCATCGAGAGCTATCTGAACCGCAAGCCTGCGGCGCTGTCCGGCGGTCAGCGGCAGCGCGTGGCGCTGGGCCGCGCCATCGTGCGCGAACCGAAGGTGTTTTTGATGGACGAGCCGCTGTCGAACCTGGACGCGAAGCTGCGCGTGCAGACCCGCAGTGAGATCACCAAGCTCCACAAGAAGCTCCAGACCACCTTCATCTACGTCACCCACGACCAGACCGAGGCCATGACCATGGGCACGCGCATTGTGGTGATGAAGGACGGCTTCATACAGCAGCAGGATACGCCGCAGAATCTCTACGACTATCCCGCAAATCTCTTCGTGGGCTGCTTCATCGGCACGCCGCAGATGAACGTGTTTGAGGTGGAGCTCCAGAAGCGCGGCGACGGCGTGTACGCTGCCTTCGGCGACAACGCCATCAAGGTTCCGGCCAGCAAGATTCAGCGCATGACCGGCGACTACATCGGAAAGAAGGTGTACATGGGCGTCCGCCCGGAGAACATCCACGACGAACAGGCCTTCATCAGCGCCTATCCGGACGCGTGCATCGACGTGAACGTGGACATGGTGGAGCTGATGGGCAGCGAGACCTACCTCTACCTCTCCACCAGCGGCAAGGACGGCCCGTTCATCGCCCGCGTGGATCCCCGCACCAACAGCCGTGGCGGCGACCGCATCCGCGTCGGCTTCGACGTGAACCGCCTCCACTTCTTCGATCACGAAACCGAAAAGACCATCCTAACGAAGGAATGAATATCCGCCCGCATTCCGAAGCATTTTCGGCACGCGGGCATATTTTGCGCGTTTCAAACCATTGTTTTTAATTCCATAACATTTCATTCGTTGATTTTGCGTTGAAAATGTTAATCCTGTGGGTTTTTTGGGGCCTGGGGTGCGTCGAAAAATTGACAATTTTACATTGTTCCACTATACTATACGAAAGCGGAACCAATAAAACAAAAGAGGATGCATCCAAATGGTTTATACTTGGGATCTCACCATCCCCCAGCTCAGCGGGGACAAAACCCGCAAGGGCTATATTTATCTGCCGGATTTTTACAACGACGACCCGGAGCGCCGCTTCCCCGTGATGTACATGTTTGACGGGCACAACGTATTCTTCGACAGCGACGCGACCTACGGCAAATCCTGGGGCATGAACAGCTACATGGTCTGGACGCGCACGCCGCTGATCATCGTGGCCATCGAGTGCAACCACGAGGGCGACGGCCGCCTGATCGAATATTCCCCTCTGAACTTTGAAAACAGCACCCTGGGACGGATTCACGGCAAGGGCAAAATCTACATGGACTGGCTCACCAAGGAGCTGAAGCCCAAGGTGGATGCGCGGGTGCGCACCCTGCCGGATCGCGAGCACACCGTCATCTGCGGCTCATCCATGGGCGGACTGATGGCACTCTACGGCGCTGTGGAGTACAACGACGTGTTCCAGCGCGCGGCCTGCCTGTCCCCCAGCCTGTGGGTGTCCCCGTCCAAGGTGATCCAGATGATCGCCAAGGCGCGCATCGAAAACGACACCTGCATCTACATGGACTACGGCAGCGAGGAGATGTTCAACCACGCCGCCACTGCGGAGGCGCTGATCTCCATATCCCACATGTTGCTGACCAAGCGCGTGAACCTGGCGTTCCGCATCGTTCCCGGCGGCACCCACTCGGAGGCCTCCTGGGAGCAGCAGATTCCCATCTTCATGGACTGCCTTGGCCTGTAAATACACACAACCCTTTTTACTGGAGCTGATCTTCATGGAAATTCGTTACTACAAGCACTACAGCGGCTATCTGCAGCGGGACATGGAATTCAAGGTCTACGGCCACCGCGGCAAGCCCGTTCTGTTCATCCCCTGCCAGGCAGGGCGCTTCTGGGACTTTGAGTCCTTCCGCATGATCGACACCTGGGCCAAGTGGATCGACGCGGGCCTGGTGACGGTCTACTCCTGCGATACCATCGACGGCGAGACCTACGCCAACTTCGGCGGCGACTGCGCCTGGCGCGTGCAGCAGCACGAGCGCTGGTACCACTACATCGTGGACGAGCTGGTGCCCTTCATCAAGCACCTCAGCGGCGAGCGCAACGGCTTCGACCAGCCGATCATCACCTTCGGCTGCTCCATGGGCGCAACCCACGCGGGCAACCTGTTCTTCCGCCGTCCGGATCTCTTCGGCGGCGTGCTGGCCCTCTCCGGCCTGTACGACCCCGGCGACTTCTTCGGCGACTACATGGACGAGACGCTGTACAACAACTCGCCCAACCTGTTCCTGAAGAACATGCCCTGGGATCACCCCTACATCCAGATGTACAACGAGCGCAAGATGGTGTTCTGCGTGGGCCAGGGTGCCTGGGAGGATGAGCTGAAGGCCTCCACCGGACGGCTTGCCCAGGTCGTGCGCGAAAAGGGCATCCACGCGCAGGTGGACTTCTGGGGCTACGACGTCAACCACGACTGGGATTGGTGGTTCCGCCAGTGCGACCACTACGTTCCCCAGTTCCTCTATTAAAGCCAGCGCGATTCACAGCGGTCAAACCACAAAGGAGCGGTACGCATGAAAAACTTCATCTTCATCTCCCCCAACTTCCCGGACAACTACTGGCACTTCTGCGCAGAGCTCAAGAAGAACGGCCTGCGCGTGCTGGGCATCGGCGACTGCCCCTATGACCAGCTGCGCACCGAGCTGCGGGACAGCCTCACGGACTACTACAAGGTCACAAGCCTCGAGAACTACGACGAGGTCTTCCGTGCGGTCGCCTTCCTGACCTACAAGTTCGGCAAGATCGACTGGCTGGAGTCCAACAACGAATACTGGCTGGAGCGCGACGCCATGCTGCGCACCGCCTTCAACATCACCACCGGCCAGCAGTCCGCCGACATGGAGAAGATCAAGCGCAAGTCCGCCATGAAGGCCTACTACGCCCAGGCCGGCATCCCCACCGCGCGCTATCATCTGGTGGAGGACTACGAGGCCACCAAGGCCTTCGCCCATGAGGTGGGCTATCCCGTGGTCGTGAAGCCCGACAACGGCGTTGGCGCGAACAACACCTACAAGCTCAAGAGCGACGCGGATCTGGACTACTTCTTTGCCACCAAGGACAGCAACCTCTACATCATGGAGGAGTTCGTCAATGGCGAGGTGCGCACCTACGACGGCATCATCGATTCCAAGGGTGAGCCGATCTTCGAGACCGGCAACGTGACTCCCAACTCCATCATGGACGTGGTCAACGACAGCGACAACTCCATCTACTACATGGTGCGCGCGCTGCCCGAGAAGATGCGCGATCTGGGCCGCCGCACGGTGAAGGCCTTTGGCGTGAAGAGCCGCTTTGTGCACCTGGAGTTCTTCGTGCTCAAGGAGGATCAGCAGGGCCTGGGCAAGAAGGGCGACATCATCGGCCTGGAGGTCAACATGCGTCCCTCCGGCGGCTACTCCCCCGACATGTACAACTTCGCCAACGAGGTGGACGTGTACAAGATCTGGGCGGACATGGTGGCCTACGACAAGAGCACCATGCCCATGGATCGTCCGCACCACTACTGCGCCTACTGCGGCCGCCGCGACGGCAAGAACTTCGTCATGGACGACGCGGCCATCCGCGCGAAGTACGGCAAGAACCTGAAGATGTGCGAGCGCATTCCGGACGCTCTCGCAGGCGCAATGGCGAACCAGATGTACCTGTGCAACTTCGACACCAAGGAGGAAATGCAGCAGTTCTACGCCGATCTGCTGGCCACCCGCGATTGATTTTGCAGATTAACCCCCGCGCAACCTGTCTGCGTATTGACTTTGTGCCCGGTTCGCGCTATAATATTTCACATGAATAAAGTGGAGGTAACGACAATGAAGCATATCCAGACCATCGAAACCCGCAACCTGTGCGAGAGCGCCAAGAACGGCGGCTGCGGCGAGTGCCAGACTTCCTGCCAGTCCGCTTGCAAGACCAGCTGCGGCATCGCCAACCAGAAGTGCGAGAACACCAAGGAGAGCAAGTAATTTGTCATCACCAAATGCCGCCCGGCGGGCGGCATTTTTTTGCGGGCGGCATTTTTCGGGCACAGGCCCAGATAAAAAGGAGAAGCAATACATGATTCATCAGTTTCAGCTCGGCGGCTACAACATCGTACTGGACGTGTGCTCCGGCTCGGTTCACGCGGTGGACGAAATCGCCTACGAGATCATCGCCCGCTTTGAGGGCGCAGACCGCGAGGCCGTGATCGACGCCGTTGCGGAGAAGTTTTCCGATCGCGAGGACGTGACCCGCGCGGACATTGAGGAGTGCTACGATCAGGTCTGCGCGCTGCGGGACAGCGGCAAGCTCTTTTCGCCCGACACATTCGAGCCCATGGCCGGGGCGCTGAAGGCGCGCACCTCCGGCGTGATCAAGGCGCTGTGCCTGCACGTGGCCCACACCTGCAACCTGAACTGCGCCTACTGCTTCGCCAGCCAGGGCAAGTACCACGGCGACCGCGCGGTGATGTCCTTTGAGGTGGGCAAGCGGGCGCTGGACTTCCTGATCGAGCACTCCGGCAGCCGCCGCAACCTGGAGGTGGACTTCTTCGGCGGCGAGCCGCTGATGAACTTTGACGTGGTGAAGCAGCTGGTGGCCTACGCCCGGAGCATCGAGAAGGAGAAGGGCAAGAACTTCCGCTTCACGCTGACCACCAACGGCATGCTCATCGACGACGACGTGATCGACTTCGCCAACCGGGAGATGAGCAACGTGGTGCTCAGCCTGGACGGCCGCAAGGAGATCCACGACCGCTATCGCGTGGACTACGCCGGAAACGGCAGCTGGGAGAAGGTCGTGCCCAAATTCCAGAAGCTGGTTCAGGCACGCGAGGGCAAGAATTACTACATGCGCGGCACCTTCACCCACGCCAATCCCGACTTCCTCAACGACATCCGCCAGATGCTGGATCTTGGCTTTACCGAGCTGAGCATGGAGCCCGTGGTCTGTGCGCCCGGCGATCCCGAGGAGCTGACGCAGGACGATCTGCCCGTGGTACTCAAGCAGTACGAGGAGCTGGCCGAGCTGATGCGCAAGCGCGACCGCGAGGGCCGTCCCTTCACCTTCTACCACTACATGATCGACCTCACCGGCGGCCCCTGCATCTACAAGCGCATCTCCGGCTGCGGCTCCGGCACCGAGTACATGGCCGTCACCCCCTGGGGCGACCTCTACCCCTGCCACCAGTTCGTGGGCGAGGAGAAGTTCCGGCTGGGCGACATCTACAACGGCGTGACAAATACCGAGATTCAGGACGAATTCGCCTCCTGCAACGTCTACGCCCGCCCCGAATGCCGCGACTGCTGGGCGAAGCTCTACTGCTCCGGCGGCTGCGCGGCCAATGCCTACCACTCCACCGGCTCCATCCGCGGCGTGTACAAGTACGGCTGCGAGCTGTTCCGCAAGCGCATGGAGTGCGCCATCATGCTGGCCGTGGATCGCGCCCTCGGTAACGATTGATGAACGCGCCCATCTGCGACTTCGTGCGCTCCTACGCCGCCCGACAGGCGCTGCGGCTGCACATGCCCGGCCACAAGGGACGCGGCCCGCTGGGAATGGAGACGCTGGACATCACCGAAATCCCCGGTGCGGACAGCCTGTACGAGGCCAGCGGGGTGATCCGGGAGAGCGAGGAGAACGCCTCCCGGCTCTTCGGCTGTCCCACCCTCTACTCCACGGAGGGCTCGTCGCTGTGCATCCGCGCGATGCTGCATCTGGCGTTGCTGCACGCGAAGGCGCAGGGCCGCAGGCCGCTCATCGTCGCCGGGCGTAACGCCCACAAGACCTTCTTGAGCGCCGCGGCGCTGCTGGATCTGGACGTGGTCTGGCTCAACCCTGCGCCCGGGGATTCCTACCTGAGCTGCAGCATAACGCCTGACCGGCTGGACGCACTGCTGAACCGTCTGAATGAGCCGCCCGCTGCGGTGTACCTCACCAGCCCGGACTACCTGGGCAACACCGTGGACGTCGCGGCCATCGCGGAGGTCTGCCACCGCCGGGACGTGCTGCTGCTGGTGGACAACGCCCACGGCGCGTACCTGCGCTTCCTGAATCCGTCCCGGCATCCCATCGATCTTGGCGCGGATATCTGCTGCGATTCCGCCCACAAGACCCTGCCGGTGCTCACCGGCGGCGCATACCTGCACCTCTCCCCTTCTGCGCCGCAGCTCTGCTTCGATCAGGTCCGCACGGCGCTTGCGCTGTTCGGCTCCACCAGCCCCTCCTACCTGATCCTGCAATCGCTGGATGCGGCGAACGTGGCCCTCGGCGACGGCTACCGGGATTCTCTGGCGCGCTTCACCGCAGAAGTGGATGTCCTGAAGGCGCGCCTCATCGAAAAGGGCTGGCAGCTTCAGGGCAACGAGCCGCTGAAGTTGACCCTGCGCGCGAAGCCCCGGGGCTACACGGGCACGGAGCTTGCCCAGGCGCTGGAGGATCATAACATCGTGTGCGAGTTCGCTGACCCGGACTTTCTGGTGCTGATGCTCACGCCCGAGGTCGGTTCCGACGGCCTCGCAAGGCTGGAAACTGCGCTGAACGCGCTTTTGGTACGACCAACCATACAGGACGAGCCCCCCGCATTCCATGCCGCCACGCGCGTCCTGTCCATCCGGGAAGCGGCGCTCTCCCCCTGCGAGACGCTGCCGGTGGAGCGCTGCCTGGGCCGCATCCTGGCCGCCGCAACGGTGGGCTGTCCTCCTGCGGTGCCGATCCTGGTCTGTGGCGAGCGCATCGACGAACACGCCCTCGCCTGCTTCCGCTACTACGGCATCGAGACCTGCACTGTGGTGCGCGAATAAAGTACATCCTCCGCACGGAACTACTCCGGCGGAGGATGTTTTCATATTCCCTTTTGGTCGATGATCGCGACCTTTTCGTCCCTTCCCATCAGTTCATAGTACCTGCGCCACAGCGCCACGGAGTGCAGCGGAACCCGTTCGCCGTACACCTCCGCATATTCCGCGACCTGCGAAGGCTCCAGCTCGCAGTCGTACACCCTGCCGTCGCGCACGATTGCGTAGCCGCCCATCATGTCCACGTCCACGCCGTCGATTGTGAACTCCCGGAAGCGCTTCGTCGCATAGCTACCCCGCGTGGATGGCTGAAGGCTGCCCATGGAACGCAGGATGCCCTCCATTTTCTCCGCGTCGCCAACGGTCACCAGCAGGTCGACGTCGTGAAAATCGTCCACATAGCCCTTGAACCAGAGCAGCAGCGATGCGCCCACGGCCCAGCTCAGGTGGACGCCATCATTGCACCTCCTGTTCAAACGCCCGCGCAAGCTCCCGCAGATGCCCCGGCACATCCAGCTTCTGCGGACAGATTCGCGCACAGGCCCCGCAGCCGATGCATGTGCCCGCATGGTTCGAAAGCTCCGCGTAGGCGTGCTCCAGCTTCCACTTCTCGCCCGGACTGCGCCGGTATTCGTTGTACAGCGCAAAGCAGGCCGGAATCGGGATGCGCTGGGGACAGCCGTCCAGGCAGTAGCCGCAGCCGGTGCAGCCCACCGCCGTGACGCTTCGGATGCGCTCCGCCGCCCGCAGCAACGCCACGCATTCCGCATCGGAAAGCGGCGGCATGTCCCGCAGGTTGTCCTCGATCTGTGCAATCGCATTCATGCCGCTAAGCACCGTCTCCACCCCCGGCAGATTGGTCACAAAGCGCAGCGCCCAGCGCGCAGGACGCGCCTCGGGATCCAGTGCGCGCAGAACCGCCGCCGCATCGTCCGGCAGCGACGCGAGGTTTCCGCCCTTCACCGGCTCCATCACCACGATGCTCACGCCGTGCTTCCGCGCGACCTCCCAGCAGCAGCGGGACTGGATGACCGCGCTCTCCCAGTCCAGATAGTTGATCTGAAGCTGCAACAGCTCCACCTCGGGGTGCTCCGTCAGGATTTGATCCAACAGTGCCGCGTCGTCGTGGTAGGAAAAGCCGATGCGCCGCGCCCTGCCCTGTTTCTTCAGCTCCCGCAGGAAGCCGAAGCCGTCCCACGACCCGCAGGCGGCATAGTTTTCCCGATCCAGGCCGTGGAGCAGATAGACATCAAAGTCATCCACGCCGCAGCGCTCCAGCTGCTCGGCGAAGATGCGTGCGCAGTCCTCCCGGCTGTGCACCAGCCAGGTTGGCAGCTTGTTCGCGATCCTGAAATCATCCCGGGGATGGCGCTTCACCACGCACTCCCGCAGCGCGCGCTCACTCTCGCCGCCCAGATAGGTGTAGGCCGTGTCGAAATAGCTGCCGCCCAGCTCCAAAAAGCAGTCCGCAAGGCGACACACCTCCGCCCGATCGACCTGATCCCCCGACATGGGCAGGCGCAGAAAGCCAAAACCCGTCTTGTTCATGGGAAACCCTCCCGATTCTCTTTCGATTCCGCCCTTGCTTCCAGCAAAAAAACGTGTTATACTGCTGCATATCCTACCAAAGGAAGTGGATTTCATGGCGGAGCGAATCATGAAGCGCGTGGCGGACTCCTACACGACACAGGTACAGCTGCTGACACAGGCCAATCTGAACGGCTACAACCGGCTCTTCGGCGGGCAGCTGATGAGCTGGATGGACATCGTGGCCGCGGTCTGTGCGCGCAGGCATTCCGAGCGCAACGTGACCACCGTGCGCGTGGACGGCCTGGAGTTCCGCGCACCCGCCCACGCCAACGACACGCTGGCGCTCACCGCCCACCTCTGCTACGTGGGCCGCAGCTCCATGGACGTGTGCGTGCACGTGTACGTGGAGGCGCTCTGCGGCGGTCGCACGCTCATCAACCAGGCCCACTTTACGATGGTTGCCCTGGATGAGAACGAGCAGCCCACGCCCGTTCCTGGGCTGTTGCTGGAGACCGACCAGCAGCGTGCCGAGTGGCAGGAGGCCGTCGCCCGGCGCAAGGGCGAGATCGTCTCGCTATAAATCTTGTCAGCAAGCCCCCGGAGAAGTGCTTCCCCGGGGGCAATCTTGTTTCAGCGGCTGAACTCCCCGTGGAAGGCGGGCTTCAGCAGCGGATAGAGCGACTGATACAGGCGCATGCGCTCGGCATAGACCGCAGCATTTGCCGGGTCGGGCTCCGTGGTGTCGGTCATGTGCACGCATCCGACGGCCTCGTCCAGGCTCCTGAACGCGCCCACGCCCACCGCCGCAGCCGCAGCCGCACCCAACGACGTAGCCGCATCCGCGGAGGTATCAATGCCGCGCACGCGTACGCGACCCGCGTCGGACAGAATCTGCCGCCAGAGCTGCGACTTCGCGCCGCCGCCGATGACGCGCATTTCCTCCACCGGAAGGCACTCGCGCATGATGTCCAGTATGCCGGCCAGGCCATAGGACACGCCCTCAAACACCGCGCGGGAGAAGTGCCGCCGGTCGTGATCGGCGCTGATGCCGAAGAACACGCCGCGCGCAAGGGGATCGAAGATCGGGCTGCGCTCGCCCGACAGGTAGGGGAGGAATACCAGACCGTCGCTTCCGGCGGGAACCTCCGCAGCCAGGCGGTTCATCGCATCGATGCCCTCCGGCGCATAGATCTTCTGCGCCCAGTCCACGGAGCGGCACACATTCTCCACCGTGCCGAACACACAGCAGTGGTCGCCATCCAGCGAAAGGATGCTGAACACCCGGCGCTGCGCATCCAGATAGGGCGCGTCCATGTTGCAGGCAATCCAGCCCGTGGTGCCCAGACTGCAATAAATGTCGCCCGTGCGCGCGATGCCCGCGCCCACGTTGGCGCAGCAGCCGTCGCCGCCGCCTGCCACCACCGGTATGCCCTGCTTCAGACCGAGCTGCGCCGCAGCCTCCGCAGTGAGCTTTCCGATGACCTCCGTAGAGGCGTGCAGCGCGGGGAAGCGATCCGCCTCCAGGCCGAAGTCCTGAAACACCTCCGTCAGATATTCCTTCCGGCTGATGTCAATGAGCATGCCGTGGGACGCATCGGAGTAATCTGTGGTGTCCAGATTGCCCGTCAGGCGGAAGTTCAGGTAGTCCTTCGCCTGTAAGAAGCGCGCCGTCCGCGCGTAGATCTCCGGGCGCTTGCGCTTGATCCACATCGCCTTGCACAGCGACGCGGCGGCGGTCAACACGTTGCCGGTCAGGCGATAGATGCGATCCAGGCCGATGTGCGCCTCCACCTCCGCAGCCTCGTCCAGCGCGCGGTTGTCCGAGTGGATCATCGACGGCGTCAGCGGCTCGCCCTTCGCATCCACCGGCAGCAAACCCAGCATGTGCGCGCTGATGCCGATGGCGCACACATCCTGCGTACCCTCGGGATTGATCTCAAACAGCCTGCGCACGGCAGCCACAGCCGCGTCCCACCAGTCCTGCGCGCGCTGCTCGGCACAGTGCAGCGCGGGGTAGCGGGTCTCGTACCGCTGCGCGGCCTCGGAAACGATCTTCAGCTCTGTGGAAACCAGCGAGGCCTTCACGCTGCTGGTACCCACATCCAACGCCAGTATGTATGCGCTCATCTTGTAACCCTCCGTGTGTAAAATTCACTTGTACTTGCAACCATTATACCGCGAATCCGGCGTTTTGATAAGCCCCCTGACGCAAGTTTCTTTGACGGAAGCTTGACATTCTTCCCCGCATCGTGCTATACTCCATTCATCAATATGGGAGGCAGACCGATGCGCAACACTTCCTGCTGAATCGTTTGAACCGCAGTCTGGCGGCACATTCCACCCGGAATGCGCCCGCTGCGGCATGCAGGAAAGTTTGTTCATCGCTCCACCGCCCGCTGTACCCGCACTGCATCGCGCAGGCGCGGCCGCTTCATGCAGGTTTGGGAGTCCGAAAAGGCAGCTTTCCGGGCTCCCTTTTCTTTGTCCCAACCGGGCGATGTGAGCCGTTATCCCGCGAAGGAGGAATGCACGATGTCCATGATTCAGGTGGAAAACCTGACCTACCGCTATCCCGGCAGCAGCAAGGCTGTCTTTGAAAACCTGTCCTTCCAGCTTGACAGCAGCTGGAAGCTGGGGCTGATCGGCCGCAACGGACGGGGCAAGACCACGCTGATGCGGCTGCTGACGGGCGAATGCGACGCCTGCGGCGCGATTCACACCGCCGTGCAGTTTGAATACTTCCCACGCACAGTATCCGACTCCCAACGCCCCGCGATGGAGGTGCTGTGGGAGATCTGCCCGGCAGCAGAGGAGTGGGAGCTAGTCTGCGAGCTCTCGAAGCTGGGTCTGGAGGGCGACGTTCTGGAGCACCCCTTCTCCACCCTCTCCGGCGGCGAACAGACCCGCGCACTGCTTGCGGCGATGTTCTTAAACGAGGGGCGGTTTCTGCTGATCGACGAGCCGACGAACCACCTGGACGCCGACGGGCGCGCGCACATGGCGGACTACCTGCGGCGCAAGCGGGGCTTCATCCTGGCGAGCCACGACCGGGCGCTGCTGGACGGCTGTGTGGATCACATTCTGTCCATCAACCGCGCGGACGTGGAGCTGCAGGCCGGCAACTTCAGCTCCTGGCGGCTGAACTTCGACCGGCAGCAGGCCTTCGAGCAGACCCGGGATGCGCAGCTGCGCCGGGAGATCGGCCGCATGAAGGATGCTGCGCGGCAGTCGGCGGACTGGTCGGACCGGGTGGAGGCCACGAAGGGCGTGCGGGTGGCCGGACTCAAGCCGGACAAGGGCCGCATCGGCCACAAGGCGGCAAAGATGATGCAGCGCTCCAAGTCCATCGAGGCCCGCCGGGAGCAGGCCATCGAGAAAAAGACGGCGCTGCTGAAGAACGCGGAGAAGTCGGAGCCGCTGAAGCTTTCGCCGCTTCCCCACCACGCCCAGCGCCTGCTGGAGCTGCGGGACGTGCGCATCCATTACGACGATCGTCAGATCTGCGGCCCACTGACGCTTGAGCTGACGCAGAGCGAACGCATCTGTCTGGAGGGTCGCAACGGCAGCGGCAAGAGCAGCCTGCTGCGGCTGATCCTGGGCGAGAACGTGCCCCACGATGGCCAGATCCAGATCGCCTCGGGGTTGATCGTCTCCTACGTACCCCAGAGCGGTGCGCATCTGAGGGGCTCGCTCTCCGATTTCGCCCGGGAGCGCGGCGTGGACGGAACGCTGCTGCGAACCATCCTGCGCAAGCTGGGCTTCGATCGCGCGCAGTTCGAGCGGGACATGGCGGAGTTCTCCCAGGGCCAGCGCAAGAAAGCTCTGATCGCCGCCAGCCTGTGTCAGCGGGCCCAGCTCTACCTCTGGGACGAGCCACTCAACTACATCGACATCGACTCCCGCCTGCAGATCGAGGAACTGCTGCGCACAGCCCAGCCCACGATGCTCTTCGTGGAGCACGACGCGGCCTTCCAGCGCGCCGTCGCCACGCGGACGCTCCGGCTGTGACGCGCGGCTTGCAATCCAGCGACCTCTGTTGTATAATAATCTCTGGAATATCGCGATGGAGGCAGACAATATGCAGTTCAACAGCGAACAGCTTCTCTTATACGCCGTCACCGACCGCGCATGGGTCGGCAGGCAGACGCTGCTGGAGCAGATCGAGGACGCCCTGGCGGGCGGTGCGACGCTGATTCAGCTTCGGGAAAAGGATCTGGACGCAGAGTCCTTTCTGAACGAGGCCGTGCAGGCGCGCGAGATCTGCCACCGCCACGGCGTGCCGCTGATCATCAACGACAACGTGGATGTGGCGCTTCAGGCCCGTGCGGACGGCGTGCATGTGGGCATCGAGGACGCGCCCGTAAAGGAGATTCGCCGCCGGGTGGGTTCAGACTTCATCATCGGCGCGACCGCCAAGACCGTGGAACAGGCGCAGCTGGCCCAGGAATCCGGCGCGGACTATCTGGGCGTGGGCGCGGTGTTCCCCTCCCCCACCAAGCGCAGCGCCATCCGAATCACCGGCGAGAAGCTTCGCGCGATCTGCGCAAGCGTACACATCCCCGCGGTAGCCATCGGCGGCATCAGCCTGGAGAACGCCCGGGAGCTCTGCGGCTGCGGCGTGCAGGGCATCGCGGTGGTCTCCGCCATCTTCGCAGCCCAGGACATTCCCACCGCGACCAAAGCGCTCAGGCGCGCCGCGCTGGACGTCGTGGGCAGGTAAGGCCACTCTCCAACGGAAGCAGAAAAGCACTTGTATCCCTCGGGATGCAAGTGCTTTTGTTGCGTCAGTCGCAGAGCTTGATAACGGCGACGCCTGCCGCGTTCGGGCCGGTGTGGCAGCCGATGCTCAGCGACAGCGGGTCATAGATCACCTCTTCGCCAGGGAAGGCCTCGCATATCATCTCCACCCAGGCCTGCGCCTGCTTTTCATCGAGGAAGGTGCCCGCCGCAGCCAGCTTCAGCTGCCCCCTGGGCACGGAGGAGAAGCGCCCCTCGATGTCCTGCCGGATGTGCTCGATCATCCGCTGCTGGGCGTGCTTCATGCCGCGCACCTTGTCGCAGGCATCCAGGCGCTCGCCCTGTATGGTGAGAATCGGTCGAATGCCCAGCACCGTGGCGATGGCCGCACCCGCCGCCGTCACCCGGCCGCCGCGCTTGAGATACTCCAGGGTGTCCACGGCGATGTAGATGCTGGCGTTGTAGGCCTCCTGCTCCAGCCGGGCCCTGATCTTCGCTGCGCTGAGGCCCGACTCCGCCAGGCGCATCGCGTCCAGCACCGACAGGCGCTGGGGCACGGAGATGCGGTGGTTGTCGGCCACCTGCACCCGTCCGCCATAGTCCGCTGAGAGCGCAATCGCGCTGGCGCAGGAGCTGCTCAGGCCGCTGGACATGGGAATGTACACCAGCTCGTCGTAGCCGCTGCCGAGCGCCGCGTCCCAGGCGCGGGTCACCTCCTCCGGCGAAGGCATCGCCGTAGTGACCTGCTTTCCGGAGAGCAGGCTCTCATAGAACGCATCCATGTTGATGTCCACGCCCTCGAAGTAGGTCTGTGCATCGATCAGCACCGGCATGGAGACACAGAAGATCCCCAGCTGCGCCGCCTCTGCGGCATTGATTCCGCTATTGCTGTCCGTGACGACGGCAACCCTGTGCGGCATCTGTCATCATCCTTCCAATCTGCGATTTTGCGCACGAATTGTTCCCTGCACGGCGCAATCCCATTGCATTTTCGTCGCACAGGACCTATAATACTACTATGTATTGTAACATGCGAATGTTACACACGCAACGTCTGCGGCCAAAGCTGTGACAGATTTGGAGGTTTTGTTCATGAAAAATAACCATCCGAGTGCCAGCAACCGCCTCGCGCGGGAGTGCATGGTCACGGCGCTGATGCAGTTGCTGGAGAACCGTCCGCTTTCCACCATCACCGTCTCCGAGCTGACGGCGAAGGCAGGCGTCTCCCGCATGACCTTCTACCGGAATTACAGCAGCAAGGAGGACATCTTTGCCCGGCACCTCCAGGACATTCTGGAGGAATACCGCGCGGAATCCGTTTCCCTGCACATCGGCGAGCGCGCGTACAGCTTTCCGCATATGCTGCACTGCTTTCAGTACTTCAATGCGCACCGGGATTTTCTGAACTGCCTGTTCCAGAGCGGACTCTCCGGCCTGTTCCTGAGCGCCCTGGAGGATTACGTGCTCTCCCGCTGGCAGACCGACCCGAACGACCCTGCGGAGTACTATGCCCTGCGCGCCTTCTCCGGCGCGCTGTTCAGCGTGTACATCGCCTGGTCCAAGCGCGGTGCGAAGGAGACGCCGGAGCAGATGGCCGAGATGCTGAGCCGCTACTGGGCGCGTTCCGAGGATCGCGCCCAGTGATTTCTCCTCATTGTGCGCACCTCGCGCTTCGGTGAGGGGCGTTTCCGCTGCTGGCCGGCGACGCGTAAGGTCAGAATCGGCGTCCAGGACAGCTTGATGCCGCCCGCCGTGGAGCCATGCCGATGCGTATCATCGGGAACATGAAGCCAATGGTGGACTTGGGCTTTCCGGCGCAGCGCTTCCTCCCCATGCAAAAATCCTCCGGGTGCAAACCTCCTTACTCCCTGCGTCGCAACGCAAAACAACCGCCGTCAGAGAGAACGTCTCTACGCACAGCAGAGGTTCTCCATCCGACAACGGTTGTTTTTTGTTCTCAATAGGCCAGCACGCGGCTGAGTCGAACCGTCACGCGGGTGCGGCCGCCGTAGGTACAGGTGAACAGCGTAAGATCCGCCGAGCCGTCCAGCATGTGCTCCACTTCCCTCGGCTGAAGCGTCTCATGACCACTGACGACGTAGCTGAAGATCTCGCCATCCGCGCAGACGAACTGCACCGGATCGCCCAGCTCCAGCGTGGCAATCCGCCCGAAGTGCCGGTCGTAGTTGTGCGCCATAATCACCATCGAATTGTCATATACGCTGCCCCAGTAACGGCAGGGCGCAATGCGCAGCTTTGGATAGCTCCAATCACTCATGACCGGCAGCGTCAGACCGATGGTCGGCATTTCCAGATAGCCGATGTATGTCTCGCCATCAATTGTCATTGTCGGCATTTCGGGGATGGGCGTGGCCTGCGGAACCGGCGTAGCCTCCGGCACAAGCGTGGATTCCGGGCTGACACTCGCATCCGGGCTAATGCTCGCATCCGGGCTGGCACTCGCATCCGGGCTGGCGCTCGCATCCGGGCTGACACTCGCTCCCGGAGATGCAAGTCCTGTCGTGGACAGCGCACCTTCCATTGCGGCGCGCATCTCAGACATCACCGTGCCGGCTGCATCGCCCGCGGCGGATTCCTCTGCCCGATTCTCCAGCAGCAGCCAGGCTGCACCGGCCAGCAGCGCCAGTCCCAGCAGCATGCAGAGCGCGCCCAGGAACTTACGCATCTCTTCCGTTCTTTCTGCGCTTCATGAAGAACAGGGCCCAGCCGATGCTGAACAGCACCACGCCGCCCACAGCCATCACCGGGATCGGCCAGCGGAGCATGCCCGTCTGCGGCAGCTTTACATCCTCCGGGGCATCCGTGGGTGCGGGCGTAGCGGTGGGCTTGGGCACGGGCTTGACCTTCGGCATCGCCTCAATTTCATACGTCCAGCCGTTGCCCTCTTCATTCACCATGGGTACGGAGACGCAGAACGGCTCAATTTCGGTAAAATAGACCTTTCCATTGCTGTCGAAGCCATCCTGTCCCACAAGGTACAGACCCACAGGCAGATTCTCAAACAAAACCCTTCCGTCCGAACCGCTGACCGCCTCTGCATAGGGGCTTGAACCGGTCTGATCTGCGCGCTTCCAAAGGGCGGCGGCGTCCTTCAGATCGCAGTCCTCAAAGCCCGCGGCGGGTTCAAAGACCAGATTGCTGTTCTGGATCTTGGGATCACCCACGCGGTACAGGACGATATGCGCTTTCTGCACATTCTCGCCATCGGCGGTATGAATCCACACGCCAATGCTGCCCGTTCCGTTCAGATCGAACTCTGCGAAGGCAGGCACAGCGGCCAGCAGCAGTGCCAGCGCCAGCAGCGCCGCTTTCCACAGCTTCATATTGCGCATCATTATCTCACCTTTCTGTTCTTTGAACGCTCTGATTTTTGCCCGCTCTTTTTGCGGTACTTGACCAACAGGAAGATCAGCAGCACCAGCAGCATGGGGATGGCCACCAGCGGCGTGACGATCAGCGAATCGATCATGTACGCATCGGCGCTCACATAAATCTCGGGCTTTTCGCGAACGGTTTCAATTCTGTGGCCGCGCACCAGCAGCCGATGGGTATTGATTCCATAGGGCGTGCAGGTTTGCAGCGTGCAATAATCCTCGCCCTCGGTGACGTAGAGCGCGTCCACCTCATTGGGCAGCACGATCAGAATCTGATCGACCTCATAGGTCAGCACCTCGTCCAGCACGGTCAGCGTGAACGTATCACCCACGACCAGCTCGTCCAGATCGGTGAACAGCTTGGCACTGGGCAAGCCGCGGTGTGCGCTGAGCACGCAGTGGGTGCTCTCGCCGCCCACGGGCAGGCTGGTTCCCTCCAGATGGCCCGCCGCGACGTTCAGCACGGCCACCGAGGTTCCATGGTAGATGGGCAGCTCCACGCCGATCTTTTCGATGGTGACATAGCCCATGATGCCGTTGCCGTTGACATTGAGGATGTCCTCATACTGGAGCAGATCCTCGCGCTCATCCAGCTTGTCATAGTACATCAGCGGGTACTCCACCTCGCGCAGCGCCTCGTTGTAATCATAGGCGGCCTGCTTCAGGTCGGAGTAATCCTTCTGGGTCATGCTGGCCAGCGCGGCCTCATAGTCGACGATGGCGCGGCTCTGCACCTGTTGGTTCCAATAATCACTCACCGTTGGGTAGAGCACCACAGCCAGGCCGATCAGGAAGATCAGCACCAGCAGGATGGTCGAAAGATGTTTCTTCATATAGACAGAGTCTCCTGAATCGCAGTTGCTTCTGCGGGTATGTCCTCCTGAGGTGAGGAGCGTGCCCTCCCCTCAGGGCGACATACCGTCGCCCCCGGCCGCCGGACGGAGTCCGTCCGGCGGTACCGGAATTCGTCCCTTGGGACGTTTGGTCAACGAAGGCTTACTTGGAGGAAACCTTCTTCTTGGTCACCAGCAGCACGACCGCCGCAGCCATCAGCAGACCGCCGATGACGTAGAAGATCGTGGTGCCGATGCCGCCGGTGGAGGGCAGCTCGGAGCCGGTGGAGTTCTCAATCGTGACATCACTCCTATTCACACCATTCACCTTGATATAGAAATCATCATTGTCATCCAGACCGATTTCCACAGAGACAGGAGAAGTGAGCTTGTTGTAACCAGCCGGAGCCTGTATCTCAGTAAGCGAATACGTACCCTCCTCAATGCCCTTAATCTTAACAGCGCCAGCAGTAATCGTACTGGTCGCACCATTTGCTGTACTTGCGCATTCAGTATACACATTTCCGTCAACCGTGAAGTAATAGGTCTTATCACCCTTGGTCAGCGTGAACTGAGCACCGTTCAACACCGTTGTAGATCCACTCACGACCTTATTGATATCAAACGCAAAAGTGTCGGTCAGCGTTTCCACTTCGACTGTACTGTTTTTGCCGTACTGCAGATAGCACTGGTTAACAATACTACCAACATGACCTGCTTCATCCCATTCAATCGTCGCTGCATCCGGCGTTGCAGTATAAGTGATTACAATGGTCTCACCCTTGCCCAGAGTTTTGGTATAGCTCTCATTAAAGATAATCTCGAAGGTGCAGCCATCCGTAAGATCATACACAATGCTATAGTTTGCAGAATCGACTGCAGTGTCACCCTTCTTAATCACGAAGGAGCCTTCATTCAGCGTCGCTCCGGTCAGGGTATCATGCACGACATAAGTAGTATCTGCCGAACCGCTGGCGGTCACCGTAATGGTATAGTGCAGAGTATCAGTCAGGTCAACCGTTTCTTCTGTGACAACCTTGTTAATAAGCGGCTCTTCATTTTTCTCATGAATTGTTCCCTCATCAGCA
>SFNY01000091.1 GCA_004554085.1 Clostridiales bacterium
GCCTCGTCCACGGTCACGCCCTTCTCTGCGGCCATCTCACGGGTGATCTCGATGGGGAAGCCGTAGGTGTCGTAGAGCTTGAAGGCGCTGCGGCCGTCGATCACGGTGCAGGCGGCGATCTTCGCATCCAGCGTGGCGTCGTCGATGCTGCCGTCCTTGACCTTCTCGATCACGGGCAGGTTTTCCGGCGCGGGGGGCAGCTGCTTCAGCGCGGCGGCGACGGCGTCGGGGTTGGTCTTGTCGGCCTTCAGAGCCTCGAAGGCGGCCCTGCGGCGCTCCATGTTGCCGTAGACCTTCTCGAACTCGGCCTGACCCTTCTTCAGGGTGCGCTGGAAGCGCTCCTCCTCCAGCTTGAGCTGCTCCAGGATGTGCGCGCCGTTGCGCTCCAGCTCCGGATAGTTGTCCTTGTACTGGTCGATGATGACCTGGGCGATCTGGCAGGTGAAACCCTCGGGCATGCCCAGCTTCATGCCGTGGCGCACGGCGCGGCGAATCAGGCGGCGCAGCACGTAGCCCTGATCCACGTTGGAGGGGGTCACGCCGCGGTCGTCGCCGATGATGAAGGTGGCGGTGCGCATGTGGTCGGAGATGATGCGGATGGCCTTGGTGGTCTCCTCATCCGTTCCGTACTTCTTGCCGGACAACTCCTCGATCTTGCCGATGATGCCCGCGAAGATCTCGGTCTCGTACACGGTCTTCACGCCCTTGAGCACGCAGTAGGTGCGCTCAAGGCCCATGCCGGTGTCCACGTTCTTCTGCTTCAGCGGAATGAACGTGCCGTCGGCCTGCTTCTCATACTGCATGAACACGTCGTTCCAGATCTCCAGATAGCGTCCGCAGGAGCAGTCGGGGCCGCAGTTCGGGCCGCGGGCCGCAGGGGCCGGTGATGCCGGCGGGGCCCCACCAGTTGTGCTTCTTGGGCAGGTAGAACAGGTGATCGTCCTTCACGCCCTGCGCGCGCCACAGGTTGGCGGCCTCCTCGTCGCGGGGGCAGTCCTCGTCGCCCGCGAATACGGTGAACGCCAGGCGATCCTTGGGCAGGCCCAGCCACTCCTCGCCGGTCAGGAACTCCCAGCTCCACGGAATCATCTGCTCCTTGAAGTAGTCGCCCAGCGACCAGTTGCCCAGCATCTCGAAGAAGGTCAGATGGCTGGGATCGCCAACGTCGTCGATATCGCCGGTGCGGATGCACTTCTGCACGTCGGTCAGGCGATGGCCCATGGGGTGCTTCTCACCCATCAGATAGGGAACCAGCGGATGCATGCCCGCGGTGGTAAACAGCACGGTGGGGTCGTTCTCCGGAATGACCGACGCGCTGGGGATCACCGCGTGTCCCTTGGATTCAAAGAACTTGAGAAACAGGGCTCTCAGATCGTTGTAGGTCTTGATGTTGGCATTCATTGTAAATCTACCTCCGTGTCGCCAAAAATAGATGCATCTTTCGCACTCAAGGACGAAAAGATGCACTTCGCGGTACCACCCTGATTGACAGACCAGATGCACAATCGCAGCTGATCCGCCCCCTCATGTGCCGCTAACGGGGCAACCGCCGCGCCATTTCCTGCGCGGAGCACGGGTGGAATTCCGCCCTCGGGGATGGCTGTTCTTCGTGCTGCCTGCCGCCTCGCACCTGCCGGCGGCTCTCTGAAAGCGCTGCGAAAAATCTGTTCCCCGTATGCCTTCCTATTACACGGGTATTATAGCATTGACGGTTCAAAAAATCAACCCGGCCGCGCGGGGCGGTCGGGTTAAATTGTCTCATCGGGAGTGCAGCTACAATGGGAAACCCTTTCAGGAGATTGACTTGCGTGATCTGTCCGCACCGTGGTATAATACGAGTGAGGGAGGTGGAATTATGCCAACGGAGGAGAGCATTCGCAATGTGGTCAACGATCTGAAATCGACCTATGCGCTGCGAACGGTCAGCATCTTTGGTTCCTATGCGGAGGGTCGGGCGACCGCAAGCAGCGATCTGGACCTGCTTGTGGAGTTTGACCAGCCTTCGGTCTCCCTGATTCAACTCAACGCCCTCAAATACGACCTGGAAGATGCGCTTGGCCTGCCCGTGGATGTGATTCATGCCCCGCTTCCAGCCAACAGCATGATTCAACCTGGAAAGGTGGTTCGGGTGCTGTGAATGGTCGGGATCGCCAGATATGCGGAAAGATACTTGCCGAAATTGCCATCGTCAGGGAGTTGCTCGAAGGCATTTCTCCGGAGAATTTCCTGTGCGATGAACGCACGGTTCGGGCAGTTTGTATGACGCTCATCAACATTGGCGAACTGGTGAAGAATCTGACCCCGGAGTTGAAGGATGCGCACAGGGAGATTCCGTGGCGCGCCATATCGGGAATGCGTGATATTACCGCCCATAAGTATCAGACGCTCCGCAAGGACGATGTGTATCGCACCTGTGCGGACGATATTCCCGTCTTTGAAAAGCAGCTGATTCAGCTGGTAGAGGAAGCAGAATAAGGGGCATGTTCAGAAATTCCTGTAGACTTGAACGATGATCTACAGGAATTTCTGTTTCATGCGCGGCGACGAAATCCATCCTCTCCCCTTTCCCGTCAAAAAACATCAAATCTTAATCCATCCGCCCTCTGCTGCATGTATAATAGAAGCATCTGATTTTTCACGAGTGGGGATGCGCACGATGCAATACAACGAATATTACGACGCGGTGGTCATCGGCGCGGGGCATGCGGGCTGCGAGGCCGCGCTGGCCTGCGCGCGCATGGGCCACAGCACGCTGCTGGTCACGCTGAACCTGGATTCGCTGGCGATGATGCCCTGCAATCCCTCCATCGGCGGCACGGCAAAGGGTCATCTGGTGCGGGAGCTGGACGCGCTGGGCGGCGAGATGGGCCGCGCCATCGACGACGTGTTCATCCAGAGCCGCATGCTCAACACGGGCAAGGGGCCTGCGGTGCACTCGCTGCGCGCCCAGGCCGACAAGAAGGAATACCAGAAGCGCATGCGCCGTGCGGTGGACGACTGCGAAAAGCTCGACCTGCGACAGGCGGAGATCCGGCAGATCTTCGTGGAGAACGGCCGCGTGACGGGTGTGGAGACCACCACGGGATCACTGGTCGGCTGCCGCGCCGCCATCGTGTGCACGGGTGTGTACCTCAAGTCCCGCATCATCATCGGTGAGTGCAGCTGGAACGGCGGTCCCCAGGGACTGCTGGCGGCAAACGCGCTGACCCAGAATCTGATGGACCTGGGCTTTGCCATCCGCCGCTTCAAGACCGGAACCCCCGCGCGCATTGACGGTCGCACCATCGATTTTTCCAGAATGGAGCCGCAGGACGGCGACGATCCCATCGTGCCCTTCTCCTTCCTCACCGATCCCTCGGGCCTGAAGAACCGGGCGCGCTGCTACCTGACCTACACCACCCCGGAGACTCACAAGGTCATAATGGACAACCTGCACCGCGCGCCCATGTACTCCGGCACCATCCATGGAACCGGCGCGCGCTACTGTCCCTCCATCGAGGACAAGGTGGTGCGCTTCAAGGACAAGGAGCGCCACCCCATCTTCATGGAACCGGAGGGCCTGAACACCAACGAGTGGTACGCCCAGGGCATGTCCACCTCCATGCCGGAGGAGATTCAGCGCGCGATCTACGCCACCGTGCCGGGGCTGGAGCACGCGAAGATATTGCGCCTGGCCTACGCCATCGAGTACGACTGCATCGATCCCCAGCAGCTGAACCTGAGCTTCCGCGCACGGGAGATCGAGGGCCTGTACTTTGCCGGGCAGATCAACGGCACCTCGGGCTACGAGGAGGCCGCCGCCCAGGGCCTGTACGCCGGCATGAACGCCGCGCTGTGGCTGTCCGGCAGGGAGCCGATGATCCTCACCCGCGCGGACGCGTACATCGGCGTGCTGGTGGACGATCTGGTGACCAAGGGCACCGACGAGCCCTACCGCATGATGACCAGCCGCGCCGAGTACCGGCTGCTGCTGCGGCAGGACAACGCCGATCTGCGCCTGACCCGCCTGGGCTACGAGGCGGGGCTGGCCTCGCAGGAGCGCCTGCGCCGGATGGAACAGAAGCGCGATCAGACCGCCGCGGCCATCGACGCGCTCAAAAAGCTGCATCTGGTGGAGAAGCTGCGGCGCACCGAGGAGAGCTTTGATTCCCTGCGCGCGCAGAAGCCGGAGCTGAATGACTTCCCGCCGGAGATCAAGCAGCAGGCGGAGATTGAGGTCAAGTACGAGGGCTACATCTCCCGTCAGCTGGCCGAGGAGAAGAAGTTCCGCAGGATGGAGAACGTGCCGCTCCCGGCGGACGCGGACTACCTGAACATGTCCGGGCTGCGCATCGAGGCGCGGCAGAAGCTGGATAAGCAGCGCCCCGCATCGCTGGGACAGGCCAGCCGCATTCCGGGCGTGTCGCCGGGGGATATCACCGTGCTGATGATCTGGCTGAAGAGCCTGGGCTGCAGGCCCGAGGAGGACGAATGAGCAATTTCACCAAAGCGATGCTGGAGCGCGCGGCTGCGGCGGGCATTCCACTGAACGCGGAGCAGGCGGAGAGGTTCGAGACCTACCACCGCATGCTCATCGAGGCCAACGCCCGCTTCAACCTGACCCGCGTGCCGGACGACGAGGCCGAGGCCATTGACCGCAACTACCTGGACTGTATCGCCCCGCTGGCGATCGGGCTACCCGATGCGCATGCCTCACTGATCGACGTGGGCAGCGGCGCGGGCTTTCCGGGAATTCCGCTGGCGATCTGCCTGCCGGAGATGGAAATTGTATTGATGGATTCGCTGGGCAAGCGGGTGGAGTTCCTCCAGAGCGTGATCGAGGCGCTTCAATTGAACGCACGGGCGGTGCACCTGCGTGCCGAGGACGGCGCGCGCAAACCTGAGTACCGCGAGGCCTTCGATCTGGCCACAGCCCGTGCCGTGGCTCCGCTGAACCTGCTTTGCGAGTACCTGCTGCCCTTCGTGAAGGTCGGCGGGCAGATGCTGGCGCTGAAGGGGCCGGGGCTGGATGAAGAAATCGCTGCGGCGGAGAACGCCATGAACCTGCTGGGTGGACGCTTCCTGCGTAGCGACGCGCTGCCAATTCCCGGCAGGGACTGGGATCACCGCGCGGCCTGGATCGAAAAGCTTGCGCCCACTTCAGATAAATATCCCCGCAGGGCGGGCAAGCCCGAAAAGAAGCCGTTGTGAGTCGGCTCCGAAATTCTGTATCCTCCAAGGCTCCGGGCCGCGAAACGCGCGCTTCCCGGAGTCTTAACATATTCCGGCAGCTGTGCGCGCAAATGTAACCTTCGCGCGCCATTTCTGTGCGCACTCCACAAGCGCATCACATTCTTTACCATTTCGGACAGGTTCTGCCAAGGGATATTTTCTCTTTGTTTACGGTTTTGACGGCATAATTCTTCCAATTTCGGATTATAATATCTCTCACTTGAAGGAAAGGCTTTCAAGGAACAACAATGTTTGGGAGGTACCATCTCATGAAGAAGATTATCGCACTTGCTATGGTTATGATGCTCGCAGTGATCGGTCTGAGCGCCTGCTCCACCAAGACCACCACCACAACCCAGGCCACCGAAGCCCCCGCCGCCACCGTTGAGGCGACCGTCGAGGCCACCGTCGAAGCGACCGCAGAGCCCGTCGTCGAGGACAACACCACGACTACCGACACCACCACCACCGACGCCACCACCACGACCACCCAGGGCTGATCGGCCGGTTCAAACAAAAGAAATCGAAACGCAGATTCGTCGCGGCTCAAAGCGCTGCGGCGAATTTTTTGCGCGCAGAGCTGCGCCGGAAGCCTGCCGCCGGTATTTTTTGCTTTACTCGCCGGGGAAAATCATGTATAATGTTAGAAGTGCGATTCCGCGCTGCGAATTATTGCATCAAACCATGCGCCCTGCGGCGCAGGAAGGACGGTAACGATATGGCACGAGGTGGATTCCCGAACATGATGGGCGGCGGCAACATGCAGCAGCTGGCCCGCCAGGCACAGAAGCTCCAGCAGCAGATGACCAAGAAGCAGGAGGAGATCGAGGCCCGCGAATTTGAGGCCACCGCAGGCGGCGGCATGGCCACCGCGAAGGTCAACGGCAAGAAGGAGCTGCTCTCCCTGACCATCAAACCCGAGGCCGTGGATCCCGACGATGTGGAGATGCTTCAGGATCTGGTCGTGGCGGCGGTCAACGAGGCGCTGCGCGCAGCCGGCGACGCC
>SFNY01000040.1 GCA_004554085.1 Clostridiales bacterium
TACAGGGGTGATGGCGATGAACGAGTCAGTGATTGTGGCGCTCGTCACCGCAGGTGCAGCCATATTGAGCAACGTGGTGCTCAGCAGCAAAAACAGCCGTGAGATCGACCACAAGCTGGAGACCCATCAGGCGGTGACGGACGCAAAGCTGGAGGAGCTGACCCGCGAGGTGCGGGAGCACAACAACTTCGCCCGGAGAATGCCCGTGCTGGAGGAGAAGATCAGCGTGGCGAACCATCGGATTGAGGACCTGGAGAATGAACACAAGAGAGGAGCATGAGCATGAAGGCAATGTTGTCTCAGCCTATGGCGGGCAAGACCGAGCAGGAAATTGTTTCTACCCGTGAACGCGCGATTCTCGCACTCGAAGCTCAGGGCTATGAGATTGTGAACACGCTGTTCACGGACGAGTGGTACAGCAATGAAGAAATGGAGAAACGTGGCGTGGTGCAGATTCCGCTTTGCTTCCTTGCAAAGTCTCTCGAAAACATGAGCCTGTGTCATGCCGCTTATTTCTGTAAGGGCTGGGAGGAAGCTCGTGGGTGCAGAATCGAGCATGAAGCCGCAAAGGCTTATGGGGTTACGATTATCTACGAAGAATAAAAGGAGGGGCATAAACATGAAAATGAATGACAAGCTGTATGACATCTTGAAGTGGGTGGTCATGATTGTGATTCCCGCGATTACCACGGCCTATGTAGGCCTGGCCGCCATCTGGGCCTTCCCGTATGCCGAGGAAGTGGCCAAGACGAGTGCGGTGGTCTGCACGCTGCTGGGCGCGCTTCTGGGCATCAGCACGGCAGAGTATAACAAAAGCGAATGAACTACTGGGGCGGGCGCGTAGCCTGCCCCTTTTTTGAGGTGATTGCATGGCAAAGAAGGATTACAGCTTTGATGCATATCAGAAATCCGGGTTTTCGACGGCAACCGGAATCGGTGCGCTTCAGGAACAGCTTGCAGCGCACTACCAGCGCACGGACGAGCAGCTCAAGGCGGACGCCAGGGCTGCGTATGATGCCCAGTATTCCAGCAGTAAGTTGAATTATCAGAACCAGCTGGCGCAGCTTTCGACCTATCGGGATGCCGACATCAAAAAGCTGAATCAGAGCTACGATCAGCAAGGAAATGTGATCCAACGCGATTTGAACAGCCACGGCTTGGGAAGGTCGAGCCTTGTTTCAACGCGCGGTGTAGAGAATGAGAATGCGCGCAACGCTGCGATTGCGGATAAGTCGCTGCAATATCTGGAGCAGGAGAACCAGATCAATGCGAATCTTCAGCAGCTGGATGCAGAGTACGCCCAGAACGTGGAGAACAAGTATGTTGAACTTCGCGACCAGCAGCAGGCGAACTACATTCAGATGCTGGCACAGATCGCGCAGCTTCAGCAGTCGGGATATTCTGCATATGTGGACTATCTGCTCAAGAGCTGAGGAGGTGAGACGGAATGGCGGACAATACGACCTTTGAGAAATATCAGGAGTCAGGGCACGCTCAGGCATCCGGCGTTTCAGATCTTCAGCAGCAGGTTCCAAAGATTCCGGTTTCGGACGACGCCTTGCGGAAACAGGCGGAAGCACAGTACGCAGATACTCTCAAAACGCTGGATGACAGCTACTCCAAGCAGCTCTCGGCGCTGATTACCTCTCAGGCGAACGATGAAAAGCTGTTGAATGAGCAGTACAACAACAGCATTTCATCGATGATGGCTCAGCTCAAAAAACGCGGCCTGGATGTTACTGAGGCGCTCCCGCAGGCACAGACTGCGGCGATCAACAGGCATAGGAACGATACGATGACTGTGCGTCAGAGCCTGTATAGCGCGCAGAGGAGCCTTCCTGAGCAGCAGAAGCAGTTGCTCTCCGCAGATTACGAGAAGGCGATTGCGCAGCGAATGTCTGCGAATCGAGCGACCAACATTCCTGTATTGAGCAATTTGCTCGCTCAGATTGCAGAGCTTCAGAGTGCGAGCTATACGGACTACATCAATTACCTGCTCGCCAAAAAGAGCAGAGGCAGCAGTAGGAGAAAGAGCACGTCCGGCAGCAAACCCGGCGGCACACAGAGTGGATATGTCCCGCCATCTGCGCTCGCGGGGTATAAGGGGTCTGTTACGGCAACGAGCACTTATGTGAGTCCGTTTGGAAAGGAACGCTATTAACGGAGGTTAAGGCATGGCAACGAACAACAAAAAGGAGACCAATGCACGGATCGCACAGCGCGTTGCGGCGGAGTACAAAGCGGGAAAGGTTGTTGCGAAGGCAGGGACTCCGACGGCCCGCACGTCTGGATCGAGTGCGGCGGCCAAGAACAGCATCTATGCGGACAATATTCCGCACGTTGTAACCCAGTCCAAGGCGAAACAGCTCTATGATCGTGGATTCAAGATTACCGTGAACACGCCGAGCGGAGCAAAAGAGTACAAGAAATACGGCAGCTCCGGTCAGAACAGTATTTCCGAGGCAGGCAAGTATCTTGCACCGCAGACACTTCGGTACAACTACGAGACGAAAAAACCGGAGGACATGGACCTCGCAGAGTTTACCGCCTACATGCGCGCAAACGGTGCGACGGATGAACAGTGGCAGAGCCTCGCATCCTCCGTTGAGAATCCCGGCAGCCTGACCTACAACCCCTACTGGGGCAGCCGCTCCACGCAGGAGGTGGCCCTTCCCTTCTTTCGGCAGTATTTTGGCTCTGAAGATGTGCGCCTGGACGAAGATTTCTTTGTTCAGAACGTCGGCCTGCGCGCCTTTGCGCAGTACACCAATACCGGGTCTCTCAAGACTCCGGGCAAGTACGCCTCGGACGATGAGTGGGCTGGCTACTGGTATGTCAAGACTCTTCAGGACAAGGACGAGAATCTGAAGGTGGATCAGGAATGGAGTGACCTGCGCAAGCGTCTGTCCGAGGAGTATGCGGGCTATCAGCAGGTGTATGGCAGAGCGCCCAGCTACGATGAGCTCATCTCTCGAATTGACTGGAGCGACTACACCTATCTTCAGAAGATCGATAACAGCCGCAACATCGGCACGGAGACCAGCAACAATGTGCTTCGGCTGAACTGGGGCACGAACTATTCCCGTGAGTCCCTGGCGGGCCTGTACAGCGTGTTGAAGTCCGGCGGGGACATCAGCGAGGATCGAAGCTACTTCGAGGATGCGGTGCAGTATTGGCTCTCTCCGGCTGGCGAAGATGCCGGCGCAGCTGCAAGCAATGCACTCGGGATGGACGTAGCTGGATGGACGGATGCGGATTATGATTCTGCCATGCAGCAGGCGCGCCAGAGCGGCGACCACGAGACCTACGAGACGCTGAAATACTTCCGCTGGGCGAATGGCGAACACATGGGCAGCCTGGACACCACGGATTATCTGGGCGGGCGCTTCGGCTACTACAAGGACGACGCATACTTCAAGGCGATTGAGGAGACCTATGCTTCCGTATGGGAGGAGATGTACACCGACGAGAGCCGCACCTCCGTAAAGAAGCCGACGGCATCCGATTCCATCGTGTATCATGCAGCGTATCAGGCCTGGCAGGACATGCAGACGAAGGCTGACACGGAGCTCGTGGAGGAGCAGGCAGAGCGTGTATTTGCAGCCGTTCAGAGCGTTGACAAGGCGGATTTCTCCAGCGAGGAGGAGTATCGGGAGTTCATCAACGACTACGTGCTCGATCTGAGCGGATCGGACTACGCGGAGCTGCGGAAATACATGGACGGCAGCCTGAAGCTCGCCAGGGACGTATTCATTTCGCAGGAGGAATTGGATGCGTATATTCACGACAGTTGGACGGGAGGCGCGCAGGAGAAGCCGGAGACGATCGTTGTGGAGGCTACGGAGCCGCCGTATGGCTATGACGAAGCAATGCAAAACAACGCCGCCAGCGATGCTGTGAAGCACGCAAGCGACGCAAAAGAGACTGCGGATGCGTTGGTCGCCCTTTCTGAGTCCGGGGCAAGTGTGAGTGCAAGCCAGATAGCACAATCCGGCATGACGGTTGTGCCTGCACTGATTCTGGAGAGCAAAGTTGCGCCCGTTTTAGCTGCCATCTGGAAGGATTTTCGCAGTGGAAGCCTTACCGAAAAACTGGGGGATGCAGCGAGTTTCATTCAGGAAAAGGCAGTAGATCCGGTGCTCAAGATGCTCGCCGAGGCGACCGGCGCGGATGGAACGGAAACGATCACTGTTGGCAATCTGAAGGAGCTCCTGGTTCAGCAGACACTTGCTCAGATGGGCGGCAGTGACGTGAGCGTTGCAGACGGTGTGATCGCTGCGGCAATTCCGGATTCCAACGAGTTTCTGTTTGCGATTTATCGCATGCCCACCGATGGCGGTTCAGACATACTGGATCAGCCCGTCGATATGGGGGCGTACAGGAACGTTTACAACAATTGTAAGGAGCAGGGCTATACCCCCGAGGATTCTGCGGACACCGCCCTGAGCGCCGCAATGTATTGTGAGCCCGGCCTGAAAGCCATCGGCAACGGCCTGGAGAGCGACGAGGAGCTCGCAGCAGCCTCCAACAGCCTCGTTGACAAGGTTACTGGGTCGGAGGGCTACGAGGACGGCATGGCGCTGCTTGCGCCGATTGTGAGCGAAGCGGCGGCGGCATCCGAGGAGGACGCGACGCAGGAGCTTCAGGATTTCGCAGGTGCAATGGCGCTGGGCATGTCTGAGCAGGCGACGGCTGCCCATTCTGCGACCACGCGGAACCTGCTGAACGAGCTGATGCACGGCGACATCTCCGCGTCGGACGTGCTGGAAGGCCTGAAGAATACCGGCAAGTACCTGATGCAGAAGGCCGGCGGTTTTGCACAAGGCGTTGTGGATAACACGCGAAAGGTGTTCAGAAGTGGAGAGCTGGGCTATACCTCCGCACAGATCACTACGGAGCGCTACGATGCTCTGGATGACGAAACTCGTTCCAGCATTGACGGCGTATACAATCAGCAAATCGGCAGCGTCGCAAGCGATAGCGAGGTTCTGCTGGGCATCGCTGCGTATGCGGCAAGAAACGGGCACGCAGAGGGCTACGGCAGCGGAGAAAGCAAGGCAATCGACAGCACCGGCGAACGCTTCCTGTCCGGCAATGACTTCATTTCCTGGCTTGGTGCTGTGACGAACACCACTTCCGAGGAGGACCAAGAGCAGTACAAGGTGCGCAACGATCTGCGCACGTATGGCAGGTGGTTCACCTTTGACGAAGCCTGGGCGCTGGCTAACGCCTGGGAGACCGGTTATATCGATTACGATGGATTCCGCGATGTGCTGGAGAATCGCGTATCGAAATTCTCCGGCGAGTGCGTCAATGCTATCAATAACGCAGACGCGCTCTCCGAAGGCGCGCAGCAACTCCGCAGCACTTTGGACGGTATGGAAGCCGGCATTAACCACAATCTCGAAGCTACCTCGAATGGCATAAGCGATGAAATTATAAGTTCCGCCAAGAGCGCACAAAATTGGATATCCAACGGCGCTGACGCAATCAGCACAATACGCGCACAGGCGGGGCTTGCTGATGCGATTGGGCTGGATGATATTATTGCTCAAAGCGAGGATGAAGCTCTGCGTCACTTCGCTATTGAGGATGCACTGACTGCGTTGATCGACGGCAATACTCAAGCAGATGTGATCGACCAGACCAGCGGCTATGACTTTACCCTCCCCCAGGTGGACGAGCTGCGCAAGGCGATCGATCTCTACGAGAAATTCGGCGCATACGGCTATGATTTCGTGATGGCGGCAACTCCGGAGTACCTGAAGAAGTTCGGCATCGATCTGGAGGGCGAGGGCCTGACAGCCAGCCTTGAGGAGTACATGGACGAGCTGACGGAGGGTGCGTGGAGGGACGCCTATGTGAGCGATGGCCTGGGATTTGTGGGCATGATGAATGCCGGTCTCGTAAAGGGCTATCAGGGCGTTGGAAACGTCGTCGCAGGCGGCTCCCGCATGATCCGCGATGTGCTGGATTTCCTGCCGGGCATTACGGCCTATAATGAGGGCGACGGCAGCTACTACGACCGGGTACAGAGCGTCTCCGGCAAGGTGGACGAGCGCCTCGCGACAAAGGCGACAAGCTTTGAGCAGTTCGCTGCGAAGATCGTATCTGAGGTCACACGCAATCAGCTCACCGGTGCTTTTGGTGCGGCTCTTGGCAATATGGCAAATGCCGGGAAGTTTTCCAGGCATGTCTCATCTGCCGTTCAGAAGGCAACTTCCGGCGGAACTGTGAATGCAAGCGGCGTGGCACAGCTTATGAATGCGGCCACCGCCTCCAAAAGCGCAATCGATACTGCGGAGATCATTGCACGCACTCCGTTTGCAACGACCGTATTCACCGGTTCATACAACGAGAGCCGTGACAATGAAAAGGGCGTATTCAGCTCACTGACTCGCGCCTGTCTGGACACGATGATTGAGCTGTTCACCGAAACGCCCGCTGTTGATGACAAGCTGGATGCGGTCAAGAACTGGATCATGCCGAGTCTCGACAAGGCCGGAGACGGAGCCATTGGTTACATCGCGAAACTGGCGAGTGATTCCTTCAATGAGGTGGGCCAGGAGGAGATTTCCCTGATGTTTGAGCGCCTGTTCGATACCATCGAGGATGTAGACGGGTCGAAGATCAGCGATGTGAAGTCCTTCTTCTCTGAGCTCTGGCGCTCCATCCGGGACAACACCGAGGGCATGGGCGAGGAGGCCGCCAGCACTGCTCTTTCCACGACCTGCATCACCCTGTTGGGCAGCGTATTCAACCTGCCGTTCAATTCCGTCTCCCGCTTCAAGCTGGACGAGGCGATGAGCGGCAACATGCGGTTGGATGCCGCGTCCGTGGAGAGCCTCATGAGCGATGCGATCATGGAGATCGGCGAAGCGATGGAGACGGCGGAGTCTGCGGCTGCGGAGACCGGCAAGGAAAAGAGCGAATACGATCCGACAAAAACGCCTGTATTTGATCGCAATGGTACGTTGAAGGACAAGTTCAAGGCAGCGATTCGCGGAGAAGGAAGCGAAAGTGAACTGGCGCAGGCCATCGAGGACGAAGTTGCCGGAGATGCCTCTGAGACCGCGCAGGAGGCCCCCACAGAGCAGGAAACTGCACCCGAACAGGAAGCCGTTGCAGAGCCTGCACCGGCAGAGGAGGCCCGGCCTGAGCGTGATCCGAATCTTTCCGTAGGCGCAACCAAGGTTGCGGATTACATGGACGAGGCGGAGAATGCCACCAGGGACGCCATCGCAGCCGAGGCTGGGAATCGAGTGTTTGAAGCTGCCATGGCGCAGGACAGCGCCACACAGACCGCGAGAAAGGCATACGAGCGCGCACAGGAGGATTTGAGTCGGGAGCAGCAGAAGGAAATCGAGATTTCCATGCAGATCGACACCAAACAGCAGCAGATGTATGGCATCTATTCCGCTGCAATGAATGAGGGCGTGCCCTTCAATTCCCCGAACGTGCAGAACGCGGTCATCGCCAACCAGCAGGCCACAGCAGCTTTGCGGAGCGATCTTGCCAAGCAGCAGGAGAAGGTCAAGCTGGCAAGAACTGCATGTGAGCGCGCTCAGAAGGAGTATGACGAGGCCAGAGAGGAAGCAAAGAAACAGTACCAGGCAGAGGCGGCTACGACTGCGAAGAAGGCGGCCATGCGCATTGACGAGGCGCGTGCGCTTTTGCAGAGTGAAGTTGCAAAGCAGGGCCTGGTTCCCATCGATGAGATCAATCCCAAGCCTGGCAGACGCTATGCTGATGATACAGCAACGATTCCTTCTGATGGGGATGTAGACCCTAGAACGGTTTACAACGAGGATTTATCCAAATTAGAAAAAAACAAGCGAACCGATAAGGCAGTTGGTGCTGATTTGGATAAAATCACAATTCGTCAAGATGAAAACGGGAGATTCGATTTTAATGATTTTGCAGGCCGTGAATCTGACGCTGTATACGGTGTTTTGAAGAAAGATGTTACACTTAATGAGTCTAGCGAAACCACAGGCATTGACAATCGTGATTATAGTATTGATTTCGACCTGAAGGCAACAAATCTTCTGGATTTGTTCAACCGTATTCTGAACACTTCTGAGTCGAATGCGCAGGAATACATGGTGCATGTCCCAAAAAAGGTGTACGATTCTCTGATTGGCATCTTTGAGCGCATGAAGAACGGTAAGAAGTACCTTGATACGTTTTTCAAGCATTCTGTAAATACCGAGGAGAATGCGGATTACAGAGTAATCGGACGTGATCGCGTCGATAAAACATCTGATCTCGCCCGGAGCCTGAGTTCTACGAATTATGACACCCTGAAGAATGAATTCGGCATGACGCCCGTGGCAGAAAATGAGAACGAGGTCATCCTGAAGATCACCGGCAGTCAGAAGGGCATCTATACGAGTGACATTTTGCAGGCGGAGCAGGAATTGCGCGACGCAAGAACTGAACTGAGCGACATCCGGGCGATTGTCGGTGGCTTGGAAGCATCCGGTAGGCTGGCGCGCGGCGAGGAGAAGCAGAGCATTCTTGCCCAGAAGAAGGAGTACGTTCAGAGGCTGGAAGCTGCGCGCAGCCGGGTTCTTGCGGCGAAGAATGCACTTAGCGAAACAAAGCGGGAACAGGCTGGCTTTACGGCGGAAGAATACGTTCTGGTTCAGAGAAGTGACCTGCAAAGCCTGTTGAATGGGCTTTCGGATCGGAGAATCATTGACGACATTGACGTGGATGTACAGGTTGAGAATCTGTACGAGCAGTACAACGCCGGAACCTATGATTCGGAGCACCTGAAATCCATTCTGATGGAGCTCACGGACTTCTCCGACATGGATGAGTCGAAAGCGGCGATTGTTCGCAAAAATATCGACGGCATGTCCGATGCAGAGCTGATGACCGAGATCATCTCTACCTGGCGCGATCAGGATCGGGCGGATGCGGCGCAAGGCATCCTGAAACAACTTCCGTATCGCGCGTTTGAAAGTAGCGCTGCTATGCGCAAGTATGTCAAGGAGAATGGAGGCTGGAGTCGTAGCGGCGGCAGTTTTGAGAATCTGGAGACGAAGCAGAGCTACTATGTAAACTATGGTCTGTTGTCATTGGTGAATCGGTATCGCAATATGCTTGCGGCAAGCGAAGATTCTGATTTGGACGATCTCGGCCTTTCGATGTATCATCTTAATCCGAATGATCTGGAGGGCTTTTTGCGCAAGACGGTGGAGCTTGCAAATGCCGCTGCACTTCAGGGAGAAGAACGCTGGAAGGCCTTGGAAACTCTTGCTGGAGTCGTGGAGTCTCCGCTCAAAGACGGAAAACTCTATAATGCAGTTGATACCGTGCCTGCCGGAACGCTGCGCGTGAACCCGAAATGTAAAAACAGTGGCCTTCAGGACGAAGCAGGGAACTTCCTTGCAGATAGAGCGCTGTATCAGGTTCAAAAGGCGTGTATCAATATCTCCAATAATACTGGAAATTACAGCCTGTATGTCGTTGAGGAGGTCGACGGGCAGCGCGTTGTTCGTCAGGCCGGCGCTTTCTATGAGGAGCTGGGCGGCCGGTATTGCCCGACCTACACGTACATCATGGAGAATGCGACCGAGGCCTACCTGAAGCATACGAAAACCACACAGGATGGCAGGGAATACGTCAACTACGATTTCAGCGTGGGAATCGGCGACGCCCGAAGCGATGATGCTCTGAAGGACAATCTGGATGCTGCGGAGCGACTGTTCATGGGCATGTTCTCTGCGACGGAAGCACAGCCCTCTAATGCAGAATTTGGCCTGTATGCAGAAGCGTACCTGCGTGCCAAGGCTGATGTGCTGGAGCGTGCAATCTCTATGGCCGCGCGTGATTATCGCCTGAATGGAGATCGGTTCGGTAACGATCACACACGTCAGCTTGCTGAGGAGGTCAGGGCGAACAAGGAGGAACTGGTACAGATTCGCAAGGCACTGAACGATGATTCTGAGCTTCAGAAGTACATCGAAGGCTACAAATTCGCAAGCAACGGCGCAAGCGGTGCAGATGTGCGTGCGGCTGCTGAGATGGTCGTGGAGCGTGCGGGCGTTTCGAGTCCTGAAGCGCAGGCAGCCATGGCTCTCGCGGAGAATGCTCCCGAAGCCGATGCAGAGGCGGACAGCGTGCCCGAGGCTGCAGTGAGTAGCGAGAAGCGCAGCATTGCACTTGAGGTAGACCAGAGGCTCACGGAGGGTATGACTGCCGAGGGGCGCGGCGATTACTACGCTTCTCGCGCGGAAGATGCTGCGCGCGACGGCGACGCCTATCGCTATGCCAGGTATCAGAGAGAGGTCCTCAATGCAGCCGAAGAAAGCGGTATGACCGAGGCGGAGGGTGCTTCCGAGGACACTGAATCCGGTGAGAACGGCGACACGTCCACGGAGACCTCGGATCAGACCGCTGATCCTGTTGTGCAGGCGATGGACGAGTACGAGGTTTCGCCGGAGGATCAGGCTGCGATCGACGAGGCATACCCGAACCGTGAAGCGAAGGAGGAGGCCGAACTGTTCGACAAGTCCGAACAGTTCGCCGAACCCAAACCCGTGGACGAGAATACCTCTGTCGGCGGCATGGGCCACGATGCGGAATCCATCGAATACGGCAGGCAGGTGATTCGTCAGCAGAACGCGCTCATCAAGCAGCTCAATCGGCAGATCAACGATCTCGTTCCTGCAATCAAGGCAGAATGGGAGAACGGAGCCTCCTACTGGTCGAGTCTAGCGGAGGAAAAGAAGCGGCTGATGCAGGAGATGAACGACGCGAACGGCGACCCTGCTCGGCTTGCATCGATCCGTGATGGCATCAACCGGATTCATGTGGCCCAGCAGCACAGCGACGAAGCGCGTGAGTCATTCGCCAGATGGACGTCGCTCGTCAGCAATAAGAAAGCGCTGGAGAATCGCAGGAATACCGCCAAGCAGACCATGAAGGTCAATTCCCAGATGGTCAACGGCACTGAGACTGCAAAGCAGCTTGCCGAGGGTGATGTGAAGTATAACCCGTATATTCCGGTTGCGGGCTCCAAGGGAAACAAGACCGGCCTGGAGATTGCCAAGGAAATCAGGAACGATGCCTACGGCAGCGGTATGATGAAGTATGGTCGCAGAACCGCGCTGACCATTGGCCAGGTTTCACAGCTGATTTCCGACAAGTTGGATGACAGCTTCTTTACTGCGGTGTTGCAGGATGCCAAAATCATCACGACCACGCGCAAGGCCACCGAGATGGAACACGCAGATGACATCTTCCGAATGGCCGTCATCAACGAGAAGCGCGGGAACGGCAAGGCTGAGGGAGCCAAGGATGCGCTGATTCAGGCGTATCAGGCCAGCATTGTGCGCGACGATTTCAGCGAGGGTGGCTACGAGGCGTATCAGGCAGCACGCGCAGATGCCAGGGAAAAGGCGCTTGTAAAGGCAAAGGAAATCCGAAGTGAGTACAGCGAGGAAAAGAGCAAGCGTCAACTAGATGTGGAGCTGGCGAACCTGACGGACAAGCTGGACCAGGATGCTGCGATCATTGCAAACATGCGCTCTGTTGAGCGCGCTTACTACCGTCTCGGAAACGGTGACGTGGAGGCGGCCCTCAGCGGCGAGCGCGGCGGTCAGATTCCTGTTCCGCTGATGAACATTTTTACCGGAATGGTTCTGGACGCATCCGATGGAAAGAAGGGCAGAAAGGCCGTCACTCGCGAGATGGACAGCACGCAGCGGATTGTGGATGCCTACGCAGCGGACTACGCACCGTTCATCAACGCGGTGTTTGTGAATCCTGCGCTTCATACGAACGACGTGGTGAAATCCGAGACGAATAAGCTGCTCGACGAGCTTCGCAAGAAGATTCCCAGCCAGAAGATCGAGGTCACAGTCTCTCGCGATGGTGCGCCAGTGGCGGAGAAGATGAGCATCCGTGAAATCGTCGGCCATATCATCGACGAGCGCAGAAACGATGTGTATTCGCCCGAGCTTTCGGATAACGACTACGTGAATGAGCGTTTGAACAATTACGGAATCACCGATGCCAAAACTCGAAAGATCATTCAGGAAGCGGTGGATTACGGGCGGAAGTTCAACGATCAGCTCTATGCGCTGGCGAACGAATCACTGGTGCAGAACGGCCATTACGAGCATACTTACGGCTACCGGAAATGGTACATGCACCATTACACCCCTGAAACCGGGCTCCCGGCGCTGTTGGGCATCCCTTCCAGCGATGACGAGATCAGCCAGGTGTTCGTGGACGATACCGGCAACCGCAGGCCGTCTCACGAGTTCAACGCTGCGGCTTTGGAACGGCACGGCGATCAGACAGGCTATGATTTTGTGGAATCCGTGCAACGCTCTCTTAGCGGCGTTATGAACACGATCTATCAGACTGGAAACATCGACCGATTGAAGCAGCTGGAGCAGGCGATCAACGGTACGCCGAAGATGGATGAGAGCGGCAATTACATCTACGAGAACAACAAGGTTGTGCTGGAAAGCAGACCCATGTATGAGGTTGGCCCGGATGGCCAGCAGGTAGATAAGAGTTACCTGACTGGGTTCGGCAATACCATCGGTCAGTTTGCGCAGCGCGCCGCCAACAAGCGCACCGGCAAGATCGACCGCGCGATTATGGAAAGCCCTGCCGGAAGAAAGTCGTTGGCCTGGGTAAAGCTGGCGACTTCCCTGCGTTCCGCAGCCGCAGTCGCATTCAACCCCATGTCGGCGATGACGAACATCGCTCCGGTGAAGTTCCTTGCGGGCATCTGTACGCCCTCTGAAATCTCCTCTGCAATGGCGAGTACGATCGCTCAGATGACCGGCGCTGCCGAGAGCGAGGATTATATCAAGGTGAACAGCAGCTTTGTCAAGGGCAGAACGGAGCACTCCGCAGAGGAGCGCGCCATCCAGGGCAAGGTCATGGACGCAGGCTACGCAATGTCCGGCGCAGTTGACAGCTTCACGACGAACTTCATGGCCCGCGCACTGTTCAATCATGAATTCAATACCAATGGCGGAGATGCGGAGGTAGCACTCACCCAGACCGAGGATATGCTGCGGCGCATGCTGACTGACAAATCCCGTGTGGGACGCTCGCAATTCTATGAGAACGTCTCGCTTGGTGGCGTATTTGGACAGTTCCAGCAGGAGTCCGTGAACGAGCTGATGTACATGCTCAAAGACATGCGCTATTACGGTGGTGGAAAGATTCCGAAAGCGTTGGCGATGATGCTGGGCGTGTACGTGTTCAACGCCATGTTCAACTACCTGCGCGGAAGCGAATCCATGAGCGATCCCCTGGGCGAGACGGTCAAGGCATTCAACAGCCTAGAGGAGGACGCGACGAACTACGAGAAGGTGAAGGCGGTCATCGGTGCGCTCGGCGATAGCATCAATCCCATCGACTTCTTCACTTCCGGCGAGACGGCTGTCACGAGCTCTGTGAGCGATCTTGTGTCGAGCGCAGACGAGCTGTTTAGCGGCGAAGCGGACGTATGGGACTTTATCACGACGGTAGGCTCTGCGTGGTTCCCTGGAGGTACGACGATCAAGCGTGCCCATACCGGCGTCAAGAGCGTGCAGCAGGGGTATTCGGAGACTACCGGCGGCAGAGTCAAGTTCGTTACCGGTGAACCCAATGCGGCGAAGTATGCTGCGGCTGCTATTGGCGGCGTGAACGTGCTTCCGCAGTCGAAAGACTACGTGTACGGCTTTGATGATGCGCTGGGCAGCAACCAGTCGCAGAAGTTCAAGGCGCTGGTTAACGCCGGCCTCGATCCGTCGCTCGCCTGGAACTCTGCAAAGGGCACAGCCAACGCAAAGACACAGACAACCGCAGCCAACGAGACGCTTTCGGACGATGAATCGACTGCAAAGGAGATTCAAGAGACGCAGAGCACTGCGCGTACATCCCGCGAGGAGGTAGGCATGCCGATGGACGTCGCTCCCTGGGCGGTGACGGACGGGCAAGGAGCCGATGAGAGCACACCTGCCGGGGTCGGAATTGCCCTGTGGAGGAAGTACGGCCTGTACACCTACCCGCAGACGCTGGAGAGCGACGCTGCGAACGAGGAGTACCGGAAGGCCTACAACACGATTGTGAAGTCCTATCTGGGCGGAGCCTATGGCGAAACCGGAACCAGAGCAGCCGCTGAGAAGCTGGAAACGGCTCTGAGAAAGGCTCGGAGCAAAGCCAAGGCCAAGTATTCGTCAGAGGAAGAAACGAACGAGGGAGGTGATTTGAATGGCCAGAAGTAAGCAGGGAAAGATCGAGTACAGATCGCAGTTCGCGCAGAGTGGACGAAACTTCAAGGCAGGGACGATTGAGGAGACGTTTCCCAGGGTATCGTTGCTGAAGCGCAGGATCAAGCAGTATTTCGAGGCCTGCGACGCAGAGAAAAAGCATTACTCTGTGCCAGGCCTTGGCCTGTTCCTGGGTATTCGCACCAAGGTGATCCTGAACTACAACCCGGAGGACGAGGAGCTGAAGGAATACAAGCTGGCAATCGACTATGCCCTTCAGCGGATCGAGGCCTATGCTGCGGAACGTCTCTATGAGAATCGCGGCTCGACCAAAGGCACGGAGTTCCTGCTCCAGAACACGCTCGGTTACGCCAACAAGAGCGACGTCAACTCCAAGCAGGAGCTGGAGGTCACGGAGAAGCAGCGAATCAAGCAGTTGCCTGACGAGGAGGTTCAGGGGAGGCTTCTGCGGCTGGTTCCCAAGATCGACCAGATCACCAAAGCACAGTAAATCGGGTGCAGCGCCTCTCGGCAACGGGAGGCGCTTTTTTGACTGCCAGTTTGACTGCCATATCCACAAAAAATACAACCAAATAGCAACTATACAAAAAATAGTTTACAAACAAATTCTAGGCTTAGACATAGCAAAAACCCCTGAAAACACGGCATTTTCGCGTATTTTCAGGGGTTCTGATCTTGGCGTGCCATGCGCGATTCGAACGCGCGGCCTTCAGAGTCGGAGTCTGACACTCTATCCAGCTGAGCTAATGGCACACAATCTGCGCCGGAGCCTTTGCGGAGGAAGGTTCCGACTGTGCGATTCAGGACGGCATATCTCGTGATTCGCTCCGCAGGTGAAACTGCCAACTGACTTCGCAACACATCTATTATAGCGCAGATTTCCCATTCAGGCAAGCGATTCGACAAAGGTTTTCACAATTTTCCAGGAAATTTGCAATAGTGCCGGACGTGGGGCGGGACAAACGAAGTTTATCGGACGTCTTTTGCAGATGCTGCGATCATTCGGGAAATTGCAGAGGGCAGCAGCCTGTGGTCTTCATCTTCAAAGGGGATGCATCCTTGGCCGATTCAAAGCGCCAGGATTCTCCTGCTGCGCTCCGGGGGGAAGTAGCTCTGGATGCAGGAGATCAGCGGAATCACAGCGCCCGGCAGCAACATGATTTTGACCACATCGTAGATGAAGAACTGGATGTTGCCGCTCGCTTTGCCCGCGGGCTCCAGTCCGCAGGCCCTCACAGCGCCGGCGATCAGACGGCTCAGCCAATTCATGCCGATAGCATCATTCTGACCGCCCGACAACCGTGTGACTTGATGAACATTTGACAAATGCTTGATGACCCTCTGATGACCTCCGGCGCATCCGCATGTTAGAATAATGCAGAAAGAGAGGTCTTGCAGGATGGAGATTCGCCTTGAGGGCATCACCAAGGGCTTTGGCGGGAAGGCCGTCATCCGGCCCACCACGCTTCGGATCGAAAGCGGAAGCTTCACCACCCTTCTGGGGCCGTCCGGCTGCGGCAAGACGACCCTGCTGCGCATGATCGCCGGGCTGGAGACGCCGGACACGGGCGAAATCTTCTTCGACGACTGGTGCGTCTTTTCCAGGGAAAAGAAGATCAACGTGCCGCCGGAGAAGCGTGGGCTGGGCTTCGTGTTTCAGGACTTCGCGCTCTGGCCCCACATGAGCGTATTTGAAAACGTCGCCTTTGGGCTTCGGGCCTCGGGGGACACCCGGGATCTGGAGCGCCGGGTGAAGGACGCGCTCCATGCGGTGCAGCTGGACGAATTTGTCCAGCGCTATCCGCACCAGCTCTCCGGCGGACAGCAGCAGCGCGTGGCCTTTGCCAGGGCCATCGTGATCGAGCCCAAGTGCATCCTCTTCGACGAGCCGCTCTCCGCGCTGGACGCGCTGCTCCGGGAGGAGATGCGCACGGAGCTGCGGGAGCTGACCGGTCGTCTGGGCATCACCTCCGTCTTTGTGACCCACGACCAGACGGAGGCCATGAGCATGAGCGACAAAATCGCCGTGCTGTACGGCGGCAGCGTGGAGCAGTACGACAGCCCGGAGGTCATCTATTCCGCGCCCAAAACGAAATTCGTGGCCCACTTTGTGGGGGCCTCCGACTGGATCGACGAGCATCACATGTTCCGCCCGGAGAAGGCCTCGCTGCAGGCTGCGGAGGATCTCAGGCGCTTTGACACGCAGGTGCTCTCCGCGCAGTTCCTCGGCGACAGCTATCAGCTTCGCCTGAAGTATCAGGCGCAGAATTGGGTGCTGTCCTCCGCGAAAAGGGTGTCGATCGGGACGCAGCTCCCGATTTACATAGAGAAACGGGACATCATTACACTGTAAAGGGAAAGAGGTTTTACACATGAAGAGATTTCTTGCAATCCTGCTGGCCTGCGTTCTGTGCACCGGTCTGGCCGCATCCGCGGAGCTGTCCGGCAAGGTGACCGTCTACATGCCGTCGCCCTCGGGCCTGGCCGACAAGCTGGCCGCCGGATTCACGGCCGCGACCGGCGTCGAAGTAGAGCAGTTCCAGGGCACCACCGGCGAAATCCTGGCCCGCCTCGAGGCCGAGGAAGCCAACCCGGTGGCCGACGTGGTCATCCTGGCCTCCTGGTCGGACGGCCTGTCCATGAAGCAGGGCGGCAAGCTCGTCTCCTACACCCCCGCCAATGCCGACAAGGTGGTGGAGGGCTGGATCGACGCTGACTCCATGCTGTTCGGTTACAGCGCCTCCGCCGTGGGCGTGATCTACAACACCATCGTGGTTCCGGAGCTGTCCGCGGACTGGAGCGAGCTGGCGGATGCGCAGTACGCGGGCCAGCTGGCGATCCCGGATCCCGAGAAGTCCGGCTCCTGCAAGGACTTCGTGGCGGGCTACGTCAACGCCTACGGCTGGGATGATCTCCAGGCGATGGCCGACAACGGCATGGTCGTTCCCGGCGCGAACAAGGCGGCACTGGAGGCTGTGACCACCGGCGAGGTGGGCATCCTGGTGGCCGGTGTGGACTACAACGCATACTCCTCCATGGCGAAGGGCGAGCCGCTGAGCATCTACTACCCCGCAGGCGGCACCGTGGTCAATCCCCGCCCCGCGATGATCCTGAGCACCGCGCCCAATGCGGAGAACGCCAAGGCCTTCATCGACTACCTGTTCTCCGACGAGGCCCAGCAGCTGGTGGCCGAGGCCTATCTGCTGCCCGGACGCAGCGACGTCAAGTGCGAGAACCGCAGCAATCTGGAGGACATCCCGCAGATCGCCTGCGACTGGGACGCCATGCTGGCGATCTCCACCGAGTCCGCCGCGCAGCTGAATGCAATCTGCAAGTAAGCGGAGGATATTATGAAGATCAGACGCAAGAAACAGCTTCCGTTGATTCTGCTGGCTGCGGTACTGTGCTTTCAGATCGTCTGCCCCTTAATCATGATCTTTGCCAGGGCGGTCATTGTGGATGGCCGCCTTGACTTCTATTCGGCGTGGCAGACGCTTACAGAGAGCGAAAACGCAGCGATGATCGGCAATTCCCTGCTGCTGGGCGTGCTGGTGGTGCTTCTCTCCACGCTGATTGCCGCGCCCCTGGCCTATCTCTTTTCCCGCACCTGCTTTGCCCGCTACCGGGCCTTTGACGTCATCTTCATGATCCCCTTCATGACCCCGCCCTACATCGCCTCCATGGGCTGGATCCTGTTCATGCAGAAGCGCGGCCTGCTCCAGCAGCTGCTGCCTGCCGCCGCGGGCTGCGAGAACTGGTTCTTCTCCCTGGGCGGACTGGTGCTGGTCATGAGCCTGCACGTGTTTCCCTTCATGCTGACCATGCTGAAAAACGCCATGCTGAACATCCCCTCCAGCCTGGAGGAATCCGGCGCGGTGTTCGGCGCGGGCTTCTGGAAGCGGATGCGGAAGATCTTCGCGCCGCTGCTCAGCGGCAACTACGCCATCGGTGCGCTGCTAGTGTTCGTCAAGACCATCTCCGAGTACGGCACGCCCTCCACACTGGGGCGGCGCATCGGCTTCGAGGTGTTCACCACCGAGATTCATCGCTACGCCACCGTGGCGCCCATCGACTTCGGCAAGTCCGCGGCGCTGGCCTCCGTGCTGGTGGGCATCTGCCTGTGCATGTGGATGCTGCAGAACTACATCACCACCCGCAAGAGCTACAACCTGGTCAGCGGAAAGGGCAGCCGCTTCGTGGAGGTGAAGCTGTCCGCTCCGGTAAAGGTCGCCTGCTGGGCATGGATCGGCGTGGTGCTGCTGCTCTCCATCGGCGTGCCCTACTTCTCCGTCATCTCGACCTCGCTGATCAAGCTGCGCGGCTACGGCCTCGCCAGCGGCAACTTCACCCTCGGACACTACGTGGAGCTGTTCACGGAGAACACCAAGGGCATAAGCGCGCTGTGCAACAGCCTGATCCTTGCGGTATCCTCCGCCTCCATCTGCGCGGTGCTGGGAACGCTGGTGGTGCTGGCGGTGCGTTCTTCCCGCTCGAAGCTGCGCAAGCTGGTCGAGGCCATGGGACTCCTGCCGGAGATGCTGCCCGGCATCGTGTTGGTCATCGGCATCATGCTGTTCTGGAACCAGATTTACAGGGTTCTGCCCCTCTACAACACGCTGGGCATCATGGTGCTGGCCTATGTGGTGCTGTTTCTGCCCTACACGGTGCAGTACGTCACCTCCGCCTTCACCCAGATCAGCGACAGCCTGATCGCGGCGGGGCAGGTGTTCGGCGGCAGTCCCGCCTACATCTTCCGCAGAATCACCCTGCCGCTGATTCTGAAGGGCGTGGCCACCGGATGGATGATGACCTTCATCATCGCCTTCCGCGAGCTGGTCACCGCCAGCCTCATCGCGCCGCCCAACACGCTGGTGGTCTCCACCTACATCGTCCGCGAGTTTGAGCAGGGCAGTGTGTCGGTGGGCATGGCCATGGCGGTGCTGTGCGTGCTGTTCACCACCACCGCGCTGCTGATCCTGAACCGTGCCATCGCGCGGCAGAAGGGGGCGTGAGCATGCGCCTGTACATTGCCGGGGGCTGCGGCGAGCACGGCCGGAACTGCTTCCTCGTGGAGGGAGAGCGCACGACGTTTCTGCTGGACTGCGGCGTGATGGCGGGGGAGGAGGGCGGCGGAACTCCACGCCTCGCCCCGGAGCAGATCCGCGGCCTGCAATGCGTCTTTCTGACCCACTCCCACGCCGACCACAGCGGCGCGCTCCCGTGGCTGCGGAGCCGGGGCTATGCGGGCCCGGTCGTCGCTTCCCGATACACGCTTGCGCAGCTGCCTTTCCGCATGGAGGGGGCGCTCCCTCTGGAGGAGCTCTGCGCCGGGGGAAGGGGACGCTTCGGGGACGTTCAGATTCAATGGGGCCGCAGCGGACACTGCGTCGGCAGCGTCTGGTATCGCTTCACTGTGGAGCAGAGGAGCGTTCTGTTTTCCGGGGACTACACCGAACACACCCAGATCTATGCCGTCGATCCCATCCGTGGACAGTGCGCGGACGTCGCCGTGCTGGACTGCGCCTACGGCCCCGATGCGACCTCGTATGACGCTGCCTGCTGGCATCTGCTGGAGCGGATGCGGGCGCTTCCGGAGCGATTCGGCATGCTGGCGCTGCCCGTTCCCAAATACGGGCGCGGCCCGGAGCTGCTGCAGCTGTTCCGGCAGAACCACATTGAGGGGCCGTTCTTCGGCGACACACACTTTTTGAGTGAGCTGGCGAGGGCGGAGGAATACGGCGCCTGGCTGAAGCCCGGCGTGGCGGGGCTTTCGGGCGCGGCCGCGCCATTCCGCGGAACGGAAGCCCGGGGCATTCTGTTCGTCAGCGATCCGCAGCTGCGCAGTCCCGCCGCGCGGGAGCTCGTCCGCAGCGTTCTGAAGCTCGGCGGCCGTGCGGTCATGAGCGGAACCGTGGAGAGGGGCAGCTTCAGCGCAGACTTGCTGGAGTGCGGACGGATGGAGCTGCTGCCCTATCCGGTGCACCAGAACCTGACGCAGATGCGTGCGCTGGCGGAGGCGAATGTCTTCAACAGGGTCATCCCATATCATTCTGCAAAAATCTCTGCGGAAACGTTCGACATGAACGTGCAGCTCTGAACATGAACACAGAGTGGCCTGCTTCGATGGAAGCAGGCCACTCTGTGTCGTCAATCTCGAAACCGGACGGACCTGCATGCTCCATGCTTCCGGCAGCTTGATGACTGCGGGCCGGTCAGAATCATGATTGCATGCCGAAGCGTTTCTGAAAAGCCCCGGCGCATCCAGTGGATGGTGCGGGGCGCTCATACTAATCTCAATTAAAAATATCCCATATCCACTTGCGTTGAGTAATGCTCATGACGGTATGACGAGAAAGGTGGTTGATTGTCTTGCAGAGACGGTCTACCACCTTTTCCAATGTAGCAAATACCTCATTGCGAAATCCTCTGGTTCGCAGTTCA
>SFNY01000041.1 GCA_004554085.1 Clostridiales bacterium
GTTGAGCTGGTGATCGTGGACAACCAGTCCGCCACCGACAAGGCCGTCTCCGCAGCGCAGGAGCTGGTTGACGCGGGCGTGAGCATCGTGCTCGGCTCCTACGGCTCCGGCGTGTCCATGGCGGGCGGCGAGGTCTTCGCGGCTGCTGAGATCCCGGCGATCGGCTGCTCCTGCACCAACCCGGGCGTCACCTCCCTGTGCGACTACTACTGGCGCGTCTGCTTCCTGGATCCCTTCCAGGGCACCGTCATGGCGAACTTCGCCATGGATGAGTTCGGCGCAAAGACCGCTTACGTGCTGAGCCAGCTGGGCGACGACTACACCACCGGTCTGGCCACCTACTTCGCCAAGGCCTTCGAGGCCATGGGCGGCACCGTCATCAACGAGCAGTTCACCGAGGGCACCTCTGACTACGCTGCGTATCTGAACAACGCCATCAACGGCGGCGCAGACGTCATCTTCTGCCCCACCAGCACCACCGTGGCCGCCCTGCTGATCAACCAGGCCGCCTCCATGAATGTGGAGATGCCGCTGCTGGCCGGCGACACCTGGGAGTCCTCCGTTATCCTGGACGCTGCAAAGGGCACCAACCTGACCATCTGCTGCTCCACCTTCTTCGATGAGAACGACGAGTCCTCCACCCAGGCTGCCGAGTTCGTTCAGGGCTTCAAGGCCTGGCTGAACGCCAACCCGGACAAGATGACCAACAACGGCGGCAACGACATCGTCGCGGCTGTCTCCGCCCTGGGCTTTGACGCTTACATGACCGCCATCGAGGCCATCAAGGCCGCGGATTCCGCCGTCGGCGCGGACATCGCCGCTGCAATGCCGGGCGTGACCCTGACCGGCGTGACCGGCTCCATCTCCTTCGACGAGATCGGCGACGCCAACAAGGACATGGCCTACATCAAGAGCGCCAACACCGAGACCGGCGCATTCGACTTCGTCAAGACCCAGACCGTCGCGGAGCTCGAGGGCTGATCCCATCACATTCCCTTCAGTCCTGACTGACTGAACGACGCCGAACCCGCGCCCCAAACGCGGGTTCGGTATGTTCATGTCTGGAGGGAAACTGCCTGTGCGCCATCCACCGGGCAACGGCCCGCGAAGGAGCGCCGCAATCCATCCGCACCCCTGCGCCGGGCGCCGCTTCCCTGCGTCCAATACAAAACGGAGGCTTTTCAAATGTTTGACAAAATCCTGCCTTACCTGCTATCGGGCATCTCGGTGGGCGGACAGTACGCGCTGATCGCCGTGGGCTACACGATGGTGTACGGCATCCTGCGCCTGATCAACTTCGCGCACGGCGACATCTTCACCGCCGCAGGCTTCTTCATGGTCTACATCGCCGCAACGCTTCCGGTGCAGATCGCCATTCCGCTGGTAAGCCGCTCAGATCTGCCCCGCGCATGTCCGTCATGATCTCTGCCATCGGCGTTTCCTATCTCTTGCAGAACCTGATGTGGTATGTCACCGGCGGCCTGGCCAAGCAGTATCCCACCGTACCGTGGATCTCCAATTCCATCACCATCGGCTCCGCGACCACCAAGGTCGTGACCATCGTCACTCCGATCCTGACCATCCTGCTGGTGATCGCCCTGGTGACCATCATCCAGAAGACCAAGATCGGCATGGCCATGCGCGCGGTGTCCAAGGACTTTGAGACCGCGCAGCTCATGGGCATCAAGATCGACTCCGTCATCTCCACCACGTTCATCATCGGCTCCCTGCTGGCGGCGGTCGGCTCGGTGCTGTACTTCACCAACTACACCTCCGTCACCCCTACGGTGGGCGCTATGCCCGGCCTGAAGGCCTTCGTGGCGGCGGTGTTCGGCGGCATCGGCTCCATTCCGGGCGCGGTCATCGGCGCGTTCATCATCGGCATCTGTGAAAACCTGATCAAGGCGCTGGGCTACACCACGTTCTCCGACGCCTTCACCTTCGCGCTGCTGATCGTCATTCTGCTGTTCAAGCCCACCGGCCTGTTCGGCGAGAAAATTTCCGAGAAGGTGTAGGTGAAGCGGCATGAAGAAAACGACGAAAAACCTCATCAACATCGGCCTTCTGATTGTGATGTTCGTGGCGCTGTACTTCATCGAGAAGGTTGCGGGCACGCGCTCGATGCTGATTACGGTGCTCAAGAAGGGCGCGATCTACGCCCTGATCGCAGTTTCCATGAACCTGCTCAACGGCTTTACCGGCCTGTTCTCCCTGGGTCAGGCGGGCTTCATGCTGGTGGGCGCGTACACCTACGCCGTGCTGACCATCCCCATGGCCAAGCGCATGGCGGTGTACCAGTACTATGACGGCGGCGTCATCGGCTTTACCGTGCCCGCCATCGTGGGCATCCTGGCGGCGGGCGCGCTGGCGGCGATTCTCGCGGCGCTGATCGGCCTTCCGGTGCTGCGCCTGAAGAGCGACTATCTGGCCATCGCCACCCTGGGCTTCGCGGAGATCATCCGCGCCATCATCCAGTGGGACGCCCTCGGCCCGGTGACCAACGGCTCCAACCTGCTCAAGACCTATCCCACCTTCACCACGGTGCTCCAGCCCTTCCTTGCGGCGACGATCTGCATCGGGATCATCGTGCTATTGATCAATTCGACCTATGGGCGCGCCTTCAAGGCCATCCGCGACGATGAGATCGCCGCCGAGGCCATGGGCATCAACCTGTTCCACCACAAGCAGATGTCCTTCGTCATCTCCTCCTTCTTTGCGGGGGTTGGCGGCGCGCTGCTGGCGATGTATCAGGCCAGCCTGCAGGCCAACGCCTTCAAGTCCTCCATGACCTATGAGATCCTCCTGATCGTGGTCATCGGCGGCATGGGCTCCATCACCGGCTCCGTGCTGGCGAGCTTTCTGTTCATCGCCTGCAGCGAGTGGTGGCTGCGCTTCCTGGACAGCGAGATGGTGCTCTTCGGCGGAAGCTTCAAGGTGCCGCTGCTGCGCTCCGGCTTCCGCATGGTGGTGTTCTCCATCGTGATTATGATCGTGGTGCTGTTCTTCCGCAAGGGCATCATGGGCGAGCGCGAGCTCTGGGATCTGTTCAAGCGGAAAAAGAATAAAAAGACGGAGGGTGCGAAGGGATGAGCCAGAACGTATTGCATGTGGAAAACGTGACGATGCAGTTTGGCGGCGTCGTCGCAGTGAACAACCTCTCCATGGACATCAACGAGGGCGAGATCGTGGCCCTGATCGGCCCCAACGGCGCCGGCAAGACCACCGCCTTCAACTGCATCACCGGCGTGTACGAGCCCACCAACGGCCGCGTGGATTACATGGGCAAGACCATCGTGGAAAACTATCCCACGGGCAAGATGAAGCGGGCCTATGCCGGTGAAAATAACGGCATGTACACGAAGAAGATCGTGCGCACGCCGGACAAGATCACCCAGCTGGGCATCGCCCGCACCTTCCAGAACATCCGCCTGTTCAAGAGCCAGTCGGTGTTCAACAACGTGCTGATCGCCATGCACATGCGCCGCAGCAGCAACGTGTTCACCGCCACCTTCCGGCTGAACCTGAAGGAGGAGCACCGGATGCGCGACGAGGCCATGGAGCTGCTCAAAATTGTGGGTCTGGACGGCGTGGCCGACGAGCTGGCCACCTCGCTGCCCTACGGTCAGCAGCGCCGCCTGGAGATCGTGCGTGCGCTGGCGACCCATCCCAAGCTCCTGCTGCTGGACGAGCCCGCCGCGGGCATGAACCCCCAGGAGACCGAGGAACTGGGCCGCTTCATTCAGGAGATCAAGGAAAAGTTTAAACTTACCGTGTTCATGATCGAGCATCACATGAACCTGGTCATGGGCATCTCCGACCGCATCTATGTCATCGACTTCGGCAAGCAGATCGCTGAGGGCACGCCCAAAGAGGTGCGCGACAATCCCGCCGTCATCGCGGCGTATCTGGGGGTGGATGAAGAATGATTATGCTCAAAGTTACCGATCTGAGCGTGCACTACGGCGGCATCGAGGCCCTCAAGGGCATCAGCTTCGAGGTCGGCCAGGGCCAGATCGTCACCCTCATCGGCGCAAACGGCGCGGGCAAGTCCACCACGCTGCGCGCGATCAGTGGACTGGTGCGCCCCTCCGCGGGCAGCATCAATTTCATGGGCCGGGACATCACCGCGCTGAACTCCCAGAAGATCGTGGCCGAGGGCATCGCCATGGTTCCCGAGGGACGCAGGGTGTTCGCCAACCTCACCGTGAAGGAGAATTTGAAGATCGGCGCGTACCTGCGCAAGGACCGCGACGAGATCGAGGAGGGCATCAAGGACATCTACCGCCGCTTCCCCCGCCTGAAGGAGCGCGAGTGGCAGCTGGCCGGTACCCTGTCCGGCGGTGAGCAGCAGATGCTGGCCGTGGGCCGCGCCATGATGGCCAAGCCCAAGCTGATGATGATGGACGAGCCGTCGCTGGGCCTGGCGCCGCTGGTGGTGAAGGACATCTTCTCCATCATCCGGGATCTCAAGAGCGAGGGCATCACCATCCTGCTGATCGAGCAGAACGCCAACGCGGCGCTGAGATGTGCGGACGTGGGCTTCGTGCTGGAGACTGGTAGCATCACCATGACCGGCAGCGGCCATGAACTGCTGACCAACGAAGCCGTCAAGGCCGCGTATCTGGGTTCAAATTAAACAATCGACCCGCTGTTCAATGGGACAGCGGGTTTACTTTCCTTTGATTGTTGTAAAGTAAAGCATACCAAACAATACATAAGCAACAACCATGAATCCTATGCGTTTCTCTTTTTGCTTGATATAAAGTTTGCTGCTGTGCTATACTATATATGAAGGAGGCGATAAGCATGATGTTCCCGTTTTTAACGCTGGATGACCAGACGGAAATCGTTCATTCCGAAATGCGTGCGGACGGCACGGTAAAGGTTTATATGGAAAAGCCGGACGCAAAGGATTGCTTCCATTCCGCTACATGTATTCTTCCTGGCTATAAATGGCAGGATATTGAGGGCTTTACGCATGAAGAGATTTCCCGTTATCAGCAAGTGATTGAATCGACGGCCCACCTGATTCTCCGGTTCTCGCAGGAGGGAGGCTTCGACAATGCCGCAGGTTTTTAGAATCGGCTCATATTGGGTATATTTTTGGGCCAATAAAAACGATCCTCTTGAGCCTGTCCACGTTCATGTAACGGAAGGTGTGCCCAATAGCAACGGCACGAAAATTTGGATTACGAAAGCCGGAAAGTGCTATCTCTGCAACAACAATTCCAAAATTCCAGAACGTACACTTCGGAATATCATGGCAATTATCGAAGCGCGCAGCGAAGAGGTCATTACAAAATGGGAAAACTTCTTCGGAGAAGCGCATTATTATTGTTAGATCAAAGGCGGCACTCTACCACAAAAGAGGATTCGTTGCTCCTTCGAGCTTCGAATCCTCTTTTGTTTGTAGGCGCTTATTATCACAGGCCCATTTTGCATTCAGACCTTCATAATCGTGGAGGCGAAGGTGAACAGCACGGTCAGGGAGGCTGCGTCCACCAGAGTGGTGATGATTGGGCTTGCCATCAGGGCCGGGTCGAGGTGAATCGCCTTGGCCAGCAGCGGCAGCGTGCAGCCGATGGACTTGGCGATGACGATGGTGAAGAACATCGCCAGAGACACGATGAAGGCCACGGTCTTGTCGTAGGGCGTGAAGAACCAGATGCGCAAAAAGTTCACCAGCGCCAGAATCACGCCCAGGATCAGCGCCACGCGAACCTCCTTCCAGAGCACCTTGCCGATGTCCCTCAGCTCGATCTCGCCCAGCGCCAGACCACGGATGGCCAGCGTGGAGGCCTGCGCGCCGCAGTTGCCGCCGGTGTCCATCAGCATCGGGATGCAGGCGGTGAGCGCCACGCCGATGCCCGCCGCGCTGGAGAGCACGGTCTCAAAGTGGGTGATGATCATGCCCGTGAAGGTTGCCGAGATCATCAGAATCAGCAGCCAGGGCAGGCGGTTCTTGGCCAGTGTGAACACGCTGGTCTTGAGGTACTCGTCGTCGGAGGGCAGCATTGCGGCCATCTTTTCGAAGTCCTCGGTGTTCTCCTCTTCGATGACGTCCACGATGTCGTCGACGGTGATGATACCCACCAGGCGATCCTCGTGATCGACCACCGGGATGGACAGCAGGTCGTACTTGCGCACGGTGTCGGCGACGACCTCCTGGTCGTCGGTGGTGTGCACGGAGATGACCTGGGTGTTCATCAGATCCTCCACCACCCGGTCGTCCGTGGCCAGCAGCAGCTTGCGCAGGCCCACCGTGCCCAGCAGCTTGCGGCTGTCGTCCAGGATGTACAGGGTGTTGATGGTCTCCTTGTCCACGCCCGTGCGGCGAATCTCGGCCATGGCCTGGCCCACCGTGGTGCCCAGGTGGAACTCCATGTACTCGATGGTCATGATCGAGCCCGCGCTGTTCTCCGGATAGCGCAGGAACTGGTTGATCAGCTGGCGCTTCTTCTCGTCGCAGCCCTGCAGCATGCGCTTGACCACGCCCGCAGGCAGCTCCTCGAGGAAGTCCACCGCGTCATCGATGAACATGTCATCGATCAGCTTGATGGCCTCGGAATCGTCCATGGCCTCCATGATGCGGGTGCGCTGGTCGTTGTCCATGTAGGAAAAGACCTCTGCGGAGATGTCCTTCGGCAGCAGCCGGAACACCACCAGCATCTTTTCGTTGTCCAGCGTCTCCAGATATTCCGCAATGTCAACCTCGTTGAGCATATTGAGCGCGCCGCGCAGCTCGGCCTTCTTGCCGGCAGAGAGCAGCGCGTCCAAACGGGATTTGATGCGATCGAAATCCATTGGCTTCATCCTCCCTTTCAGTTTGTATTCCCGGATTGGAACCAACTGTGCGTTCCACACAGAAAAGCGGCGAAAACGCGCCCTGGGATCGCAAAGCGCGCCAAAAATGCGCATGTCAAGCCATCCCCGGAGCTGGATCGCCTATCGGTGTGACGTTCGGATTTTGTGTGAAGAATGAAGGCATACCCGAAACGGTGCTTTCAGCGCCGGTCTGCCGCATGGACAGCTGGCGCTGCGGGAATCATCGCCGCGGGAGAACATCCTGCGCCGTGCGATCGGCATGAACTGTCGCACGATTCCGGCACGGGTGAAATGTCAGCGGCACAGCGATGAACGCACGCTTCGAGGCACGCCATCAGCCGACATACTTCTTCCGCCGTCGTCCATGCTTTGCCACCTCCCATAACAAATTTGGTAAAATGAAATCAAGCGGGCTTCATTGAAGAACAAAAACCCTAGTATTATGATAGTCCGAAACTGGCCTCCCGTCAAGCCATCCGCGAAATTTTTACGCCTTTTTTTGCGGCCAGTCCCAGTCCGTGAGGCGGTCGCCCTTCACCATCACGGCGCGCTCGGCAAGCTTCGCCAGCGGGTCGTCGGAGTGGGAGTCGGAGTAGAAGGTTTCGATCTTCCCGTCCGGAAAGACCTCGCGGAAGCGGCGCACCTTCTCCTGCCCGTGGCAGTTCAGGCCGGAAAACATGCCGGTATGCCTGTCCACCGGGGAGCCCATGGCGCAGGAAACGCCCAACTTATCGCAGGCGGGCTGGATCAGGAAGATGGGGGAGGCGGAGATCACCACGTCGTCCGGACGCTTCGTTTCGGCGTAGAAGGGCTTGATGCGCTTAAAATTCTTCCGCCAGAAGGCCTCCACCGCAGCGTCCACGTCATCGATGCAGCGCAAAAAGCCCAGCATGCGCTGCTTGAAGTCCTGTTTTTTGCGTATTTTCAGCAGGAACAGCGCTCCGTTGACCGCCTGTGCGGGAATGTCCAGCCACATCTTCGGGTAGTGGCCCAGGCAATACGCGAAGAAGCGCGCCGTGCTGTCGCCCCGCAGGATGGTGTTGTCAAAGTCGTACACGTTCATAGTCTTCCCCCGATTTGCTTTTTGCATGTTTCCAATTTAGCACAGCCGGTGGCGGGTGTCAAGAAAAAGCCGTGCATGCAAAAAGTAGGGCGGGATGCCTTCATCCCGCCGCATAAAGAATTGAGGGGCGATCTCAAAACGATACAGTTTTGAGATCGCCCCTTGCATAGAAAGTCTGCTTCAGTCCTCCAGACCCTTGATGGTCTCCACGTTGGCCATCTCGATGCTGTTCAGGCAGTTGTAGTCGAAGTCCGGGTCGATGGTGTACCAGCTCTTGCTGCCGAAGTAGGTCTGGTACTTCTCCTTCTGGAAGGGGTAGCCGTGACGGGCGAGGATCTCGTTGCGCATCAGCGCCAAGGTATCCTTGTCGTACTGCTTCAGCTCATCCTTGCTGTACAGGCGGGTGTCGCTGTCGGGGAGCAGGTATTCGCTCTCCTCAACGACCTCCTCCTCCGGCTCGGGGGTGGTCAGCACCAGCTGGGGCATGGAGGCGTAGGTGGGGTCGCAGGCGGCGCACACGGCAAATTCCGTGCCGTTGAACTCGTCCACATCGCCGTTCTCCAGGTTGACGCGCAGCAGGTGTTCGCCGGTGCGCAGGTAGACCATGCTGCCCAGCAGGGCGGTGGTCATGGCGTAATTCTGATAGGCGGCGGGCAGGTAGGCCAGCACCGTCTCGTTGCCCGCAGCGTCGCGGCGGATCAGGCGGGTGGTGGTCTCCATGCACTCGTCCCAGAACGTGGTTTGTGCGTCGGAGCCGACGTAGATCAGTTCGTCGCCGTACCACAGCGCGGGCGCGCACCAGGCCTCGATGAGGATGTCCTCGTCGATGTTCTCCACGTTCACCAGGCGGGAGTTGGCGAAGTCGCCCTCGCTGTCGCTCAGGGAGGCGTAGATGTTCTCGCCGTCGGTGCGGATGGAATCGACGATCACCGTAAAGGCCTGACCCTCCATGCGCAGGCTGAGCGCATTGCCGGCGGGATTCGATACGACCTTGATCAGCTTGCCGTCCAGATTGTAGAGCATGAAGTTGGTGAAGTCGTAGGCGTAGACCCCGTTGCGGTAGCAGGAGCTGACGGCGATGCGGTCATTGCTGACGGCCATGTGCGCGTCGCCGTTGCCCAGGCCGGTGATCAGCTCGGTCACGTTGCCGCCGTCCAGATCCATGCGGAGCACGCTCAGGCCGTGGCTGTAAGTGGTGGTGTAGCGGCTCTCGCCCGCATCGCCGCCCCAGCCGTCGGCGATGGTCTCATATTCGCCGCCCACGTCGCTGTTGCCGATGTAGTAGATGTGGCCCTTGTACACCGTCATCTCCCGATAGCCGGTGTAGCTGTCGCAGGAGGTCAGGCAAATGTCGCCGTACTCGGAGTCCACGCCCCTGCGCAGGGGTGCGCCGATGGCGGTGATGCTGCCGTCCGCGTCCAGTCGGTAGGGGGTCTCGATGGCCTCGTCGCCGTACTCGCCCGCAGTCTCGCTGCCCACGAAGTACAGCGCGCCGTCCACGTACTGCAGGCGGCTGACCTCGCCCTCGAACAGGGTCTCCACGCCGCCCTCGGCGTTCAAACGCTGCAGACCGTTCAGGGAGAAGTACAATTCGCCCTCCGCGCCGACGGCTGCGACGCCGCCCGCACCGATGTTCTGGGAAAGGGGTTCGATTTCGGCTTCAGCCACGGCTGCGCCACACAGCGCGAGCGCCGCGGCGAGGATGGATGCAAGAATTTTCTTCATATTATTCTCTCCGTTTCAATTTGTCAGGTTACGCAGCTTGGACGCAGACGCCGGAAAAAAGTTCCGATTTCTGCCAAAGCTTACCAGAGCTTTTCGGGGTAAACGTTATTTTGCCGCATTTCGGCCATGGCGGTTTGCACCTTATCCAGATCCTCGCGGTAGGTCACGCCGTACCAGCGCTCGCCGGTCTCCAGCACGCGCACGCGGGCCCTGCCCTCGCGGATCAGCGCATCCGGCACGCTGGGCAGGTAGAACTCCGCCTTCAGCGGGTTCTCCACGGCGCTGGTGCGCAAAAACTGCTCGAAGCGCCGCTTCATCTCGTCCAGAATGCCGTGGTTGAAGGCCCATAGGTTCATGGAAACCTTCGTGCCCGCGGGGATGAAGGTATAGTTCTCGCCGTCCTCGGTGAAGGCCGCGCCGCCCTCGCGGGGCTCGATGCGCAGGCGCTCGTCGATGGAGCGCAGCATGCCGCTCTCGTCCACGCTGCAAACGCCCCGGGACACGTAGCCGTTCTCGGTCAGGGTGTTCTCGATGCGGTAGCCCACCATGGCGTGATCGCAGGGATCGTGGGGGGAGGTGAGGAAGTCGCAGGCCAGCCGGAACGCGCCGGGGCCGTAGTAGTCGTCGGCGTTGATGGCGGCGAAGTCGCCCTCGATGGCATCGGCGGCGCAGAGCACGGCGTGGGCGGTGCCCCAGGGCTTCACGCGGCCCTCCGGCACGGCAAAGCCCTCCGGGAGGCGGTTCAGGGTCTGGTAGGCGTACACCAGCTCGGCGTGCTGCGCGATGCGGTCGCCGATGGCGGCGCGGAAGTCGGCCTCCATCTCCGGCTTGATGACGCACACGATGCGGCCGAAGCCTGCGCGCAGCGCGTCGTAGATGGAGTAATCGATGATCACATGGCCGCGATCATCCACCGGAGTGATCTGCTTGCAGCCGCCGAACCGGCTGCCCAGTCCGGCAGCCATGATGACCAGCGTGGGTTTGTTCATGATATTTCGTCCCTTTCTGTTGCAGGGCGCAGTTGAGTGCGCAGACATGCAAATAGCAGCGCGCAATCGCCCGCCGCCGTTGGAGTTGGTGAACCGTCAGGCCTTGCGCTTGCGGTCGAAGAAGGGCGACTTTCCGCTGACGGACAGTGGCAGGCCGAACACCTGGCCCACGTTCTCGCCCAGCAGGCCCATTTCCTTCGCGGCGCGCCCGGCGGAGAACAGCACGCGGCTGTCCATGCGCAGGTCGGCTGCGGTGGCGGCGGCGCTGCCCAGGGCGATGCCCACGTCGATGGGATCGTAGGCGCACACGCCGTTGTTTTCGCGGCATGCGGCGCAGTCCCTGAAGTGGCAGTAGCCGCAGATCTCGCCCAGGCCGCGCTGACCCTCCTCGATGCCGATCAGCACCAGTGCGTTGGCGGTGCGCACGTTGCCCGCGTCGCGCAGGAAGAAGTCCGCGCCCAGGGCATTGCCCATGCGCTCCATGGTCTCGGCCACGGCGTCCTTGTCCGCGTCGGTGAGCACGGCGGTGTGGATGTTGTCGATGCCGCGGGCCTTGGGTGCGGTGCGCGCAGCCGCGCACACGCGGGCGGCCGCGTCCAGTGCGGCGCGGCGCTCCATATCTTCGGAATTGTAGAACATGACAATGCCTCCTTGGTGTCAGTCGGGATAGATCAGGCGATCCTGCGCGGGATTGGAAAGCACCTCGCGGATGTACTTTTCGGCGTGATAGCGCGCCATGGGCAGGTTCATGTCCAGGTAGTTGCCGCAGTCCTTCGCGGACGCGCCGGGGATCTCGCCCTCGTAACCTGCGATGAAGCGGAACATGCCGTCCACCAGCGGCAGGATGTCTGCGCTTTTGTATTCGCCCGCCAGCAGCAGATAGAAGCCCGTGCGGCAGCCCATGGGGCCGAAGTACAGCACGCGATCCTTCCACTGGGGATCGTTGCGAAGGTAAGTTGCACCCAGGTGCTCGATGGCGTGCACGGCGGCGGTGTCCATCACCGGCTCGGTGTTGGGGCGGGTCATGCGGATGTCGAAGGTGGTGATTTTCTCCTGCCCTGCGCAGTCCACCCGGGAGACGTAGAGCCCGGTTTGCAGGCGGAGATGGTCGATGGTGAAGCTGGTAATCTTTTCCATGGTTTGCCTCCCGGTTGAAGATACATATTCATAATAAATTATATGTAAGGCCGCATAGAAGTCAAGCGCGGCAGGGTTAGTTTTCGGGGAAGCCGTGGGCGGGCAAGTTGTGAAAAACTTTTGAAATATGCGCGCGGGGTATATTTATGGAACATGAAGTGCATACTCTTAATCAACGACGCTTTTGGAGGATGCGAAAATGGAGCAGGCAATTTCCAAAACGGGAAGAAGGACGGGGTGGAGCGAGCGCGAAAACCAGCTCCTGTGGGAGACCGCCGACGAAGCACAGCAGCAGGGCCTGCCTTTGAAGGCCGTATTTGAGCAGATCGCACAGGCCACGGGCCGCCGGCCCAACAGCATTCGCAACTACTATTACGCCCAGGTGCGCAACCGGGAGGACGGACACCCCCACGCCGCCCGCTTCGTGCCCTTCACCCAGGAGGAGGTGGACTGGCTGATGGAGCAGGTGCTCACCGCCCGCGCCGCAGGGCAGAGCGTGCGCAGCTGCCTGCAGAAGCTCTCCGGCGGCGACCACAGCCTGATGCTGCGTTACCAGAACAAGTACCGCGCCGTCATCAAGAGCCGCCCGGACTACGTGCGCGCGCTGGTGGAGAAGCTCAACGGCGAGGGTGTGATGTGCGACGCGCCCCAGGTGAACCACCGCAATCGCAGTGACCTGAACGCGTCCTGCGTCCAGCTGGTGGACGAGGCCCAGCGCAGCGGCGACGCGGAGCTTGCCCGGGCCTGCGACGTGATCACCAAGTACCTGCGCCAGCGCAGGGTGACGGACGCGGGGGAGAAGCCGGGCAGCGCGGCGGCGGAGCTGATCGCGCCCATCAAGGACTTCCTGGCCCTGCCAAGCGAGGAGCGCGTCCGGGAGCTGGAGCCCTTCTGCGAGGATCTGGCTGCGCGCATCGGCGCGGCGGAGGCCGAGCTGGACTGAGCATGACCGGCACAGAGTGAAGCGGAGCGATTCCGGTTGGAATCGCTCCACTGTGCGTTTATCGGGGGCCGACCGCCGCACGGAACGCCTCCGGGAGAATGCTCTTTACAATTTTTGCCCCATTTGCTATACTTAAGGCAAATTAAAATTTATTGAAGGTGCAAAAATGCCGAATCCCATCAAGCAGCGGGATATGAACCGCCTTGCGGAATACAGGGACGGGCTGTACGCGCATCCCCGGCTGCGGTATCTGTTTCTGGAGCTGACCGACGCGTGCAATCTCTCCTGCCTGCACTGCGGGAGCAACGCCTGCCCGCAGAACAGCCGCTTTCTGGATGCGGAGGATGCAAAGCGGGTCATGGACGAGGTGGCGGAGCGCTATCCTGCGCAGGGCATCATGATCTGCCTGACCGGCGGCGAACCCCTGCTGCACCCGGATTTTTTTGAAATCGCTGCGCATGCGAAGAAGCGCGGCTTTTCCTGCGGCATGACCACAAACGGCATGCTGATCGATGCGTCCGTCGCGGAAAGGCTGGTCGCCTGCGGCATGAACTCCCTGTCCGTCAGCCTGGACGGTCTGCGGGATACCCACGACTGGTTCAGAAACCGGGCGGGCTCCTTTGATAAGAGCGTCCAGGGCATCAGAAACCTGCTGAACGCCTCATCCGGCAGGGTGATTGCCCAGGTCACCACCGTCGTGCATCAGAAAAACCTGCACCAGCTGGAGCAGATGTTTGAATTTGTGCAGGATCTCGGCGTGGATTCGTGGCGGGTGATCAATCTGGAGCCCATCGGCCGCGCGCTTCAGCACGGGGCTCTGCTGCTGGAGCCGGAACAGCTGCGGCAGCTGCTGCGGTTCATCCGCGAGAAGAGATACGATGCGCGGGTGCGCATGGACGTCACCTATGGCTGTTCGCACTATCTGACGGAGGAATATGAGCGAACTGTGCGCGACCACTATTTCATCTGCGGCTCTGGCATCTTCGTCGCGAGCATCCTGTGCAACGGAGACATTTACTCCTGCCTGGACATTGAACGGCGGCCGGAGCTGGTGCAGGGAAACATCCACGCAGACAGCTTTGTGGACGTATGGGAGAATCGCTTTCGGGAATTCCGGCGCGACCGCACGCAGGATTGCGAAATGTGCCGCCGGTGCGCCGACCGCAGGTATTGCCGCGGAGACGCGGCCCACACATGGGATTACGACAGGGATCAGCCCCTGCTTTGTTTCAGAAATCTTTTGTCGGAGGGGAGAGATTCAATATGCTGAATCATACCAGGAGAGGCGATCCCAAAGGAATCTCCCGGAATCGGTGCAGCAACTGCAACGCACCGCTTGGAAAGGGGGACAAATATTGCGGCTTTTGCGGAACACGGCGCGGCGAAGGCGCCTACGAGCCTGTCTGGGATATCCGCAAGATGGGCACCGTCTATGGCCCGCCGCCGGATTTGCGCGGCTTTGATCCCGATCAACCCGGCGACACGGTACGGATAGACGACGCGGATGCGGCGTACAAGCCCGGTGACACGGTGCGGATAGACGATGTTGATGCGGTGTACAAGCCCGGCGATACGGTGCGGATAGGCGATGCCGATGCGGCGTACAAGCCCGGTGACACGGTGCGGATAGATGATGTTGATGCGGCGTATCAACCCGGCAAAACGGTGCGGCGGTCTGATGCCGATGCGACATATCAACCCGGCAAAACGGTACGGAACGACGATGTTGATATGGCGCATCAACCCGGCGAAACGGTGCGGCGGTCTGATGCAGATACGGTGCATCCGTCCGGCGATACGGTGCGGATCGGCGGTGCCGATATGACGTATCGAGACAGCGATACGGTCTGATGAACCGGTCCTGACAGCTTCCCGACGGCGGTGCGCGGTTGATGGACACAGCGCAGCTTGTTCTGCGGAGCGGGCGCAGCCTTGTGCCGGTCAGATATGAGGAAGAAAGCCGAACAGATACAACACAGCGGAGCGATTTCCAATGGAACCGCTCCGCTGTGCGTTTGTCTGTCAGAACTGCAGGGTGGTGAGGAAGGCCTCGACCTCCTCCCGCGCAAAGCCGTAGAAGTAGAAGGAGCACATGCCGGTCGGCACGCCCACGTCCGCGCTGAATGCGGTGTTTTCCTCATCCAGAGCGCTGATGTTGACGACTGCGCCCGCGGGAACCAGCGCCCCATCCTCCAGGACGTAGAATTCGCCGTGGGAATAGCCGTAATCGAAGCAGCTCAGGTCGATGCTCCGCTCGCCGTCGGCGGAGCCGAAGGATGCGTCCAGGTAGGAATCGGACACGTCGATGTAATCCAGCTCCAGATCCTCGGGTACGGTGAATGCGGGCAGCACGCCCGCGTAGATCTGAGCGGCCTCGTCCATGCTGTACACGGTGACGGTATCGTCGTCTCCGAGGTAGATCTCCTCGGATTCGTCATCGCCGCCCTCGGACACGGTAACGTCGGCGGGCATTTCATCCGGCTCGATCTCCAGCAGCTCCAGCATCGCAAGCACGCTCTCGTCCGCGTACAGGGCGGTTGCGTCCGCACTCAGCTTGAGTGCGTCGGAGGCCAGCGCGATGGAAGCGGCGCTGTCCTCGTCCTCGCGGATAATCTCCGCCAGATCGACGGTCTTGCTTTCATCAAAGGCCGGAACGGGCATGCCCTCGGCGCGGTTCAGCTCCCAGGAGATCTGCATGCTTTCGCCGTCGGCCTCCACATCCATCGCCACGGCGGTGGTCACGCTGCCGTCGGCCTCGCTGCGATCGTCGGAGGTGATGTGCGCGCTCAGGCCGCTTTCGTCGGTGTTCACGTCCCCATCGTAGTCGTAGCTGCTGCTCTGGGAGGCGGTGAGGTCGATGGTTGCGCGCTCCAGGCCGTCCACAACGGCGGCGTTCACGTCCAGCGCAAGGTTCATGGCGCTGCTGGACACGAAGCTGTGCACCACGGCCTCCACGCCTTCCTCCGAATATTCGCTCTTCCAGTCGTTCTGCGAGGAGGCGACGAGGTTCAGCTGCACCTTCTCCGGCGCGTTCAGCGGGCCGTCCACCTGCTCGGTCATGCGGAAATCCATCTGGTTGGTGTTGCCCATGCCGTCGTCCATGGCGAAGCCCAGGGTCATGTCCAGGTCGGTTCTTTCGTCGGTGGAGGTGCTGGTGACGGACAGCTGCATGGCGCTAGCGTCATCCACGTCGAAGTCCATCGCGATTTCGACGTGCGCCGGATCCTCCGTCGTCCAGGTCAGCTCCATGGGGAAGGAGATTTCGTCCGCCATGCCCTCCTCGGCGAGCTGTGTGCGCAGCTCGGCGGTGAGGTCGCTCAGGCTGGCGTAATCCTCGCCCATTGCGGAGGCGAGCAGCAGCATGTAGCTGCTGAGCATGTCCTCGACCTCCGTCACGCCGCAGCTGGCGAGTCCGTCCAGCAGATCCAGCGACGCCTCGGGAGTGAGCTCCAGCTGTGCGTGCTGGGCGGGAACCTCCGCGCCGTCAAGCTCCACGGTGACCGGCTCCGCACTGCCGCCGCAGGTGCTGACCAGCAGATCGATCATGGTCCGGCTGATCTCCTGCTGGAAGGAAGCGTCGGTCATCGTGCGGCTCAACAGGGCGCTGTAGCTGTTCAGATAGTCGACCATCTGCGCCACGAGCTGCGCATCCGCATCGTCTGCCTCCATCAGCTCCAGCAGCGCGTCATTGGTCAGGCTGTACACGCTGCCGCCGTCGCTCAGGCGGAAGCGCACGCCGTCCCCGGTCAGCTCGCCCGCCATGGGGAGAAGCACGTCGTCGCCGTTCACGACCTCGAATTGCGCGATTGCCTGTTCGCTGCCGATGGCGGTGGTCAGGCGCAGCTCCGGGGTCAGCGTTGCGCTGCCCTCGTCGGTGGTGACGCTCAGGTTGCGCAGCGTCCGCACGGTGGCGGTCTCCGGCTGGGCTGGGAGCGTCGCGCCGCCGCTGAACAGCATGGCGATGCACACGAGAATGGATAAGAATGCGTTCATTTATAGTACCCTCCTGATTGTTTTTTCTGCTTCCATTATGCGGGAAGCGCCGCCAAAAGTAAATCAACCCGTAGTTGAATGCGGCTTTTCCATATTTTGACGCAGCGCCGCGCTTCCCAGTTCCCCGCACGGCATCTTTCTTTTTTTCTTTCTCCATGCTATAATGGAATATGACTGCGCGTGGAACAAGCCTCCGCAGCGGCAGTCGGGAGGTAAGATATGGAAGAGCTGAAGGATTTCCGCCAGGAACAGGAATACACCGCGCGGGTGCAGCAGCTGATGCTGGCGCTCATCGAGCAGGCGGACAGGATGTCGGGCAGCCATCTGGAGTCCATTCAGGCGATCATCGCCGACGCGTGGGAGGAGCTGCGCGTGCGCCCGACCCAGCTCTCGGTGCAGGATCTGGAGCAGCTGTCCGTGGAGGTGGACCGCTTCGCCGCCCGCCGGGAGTTCACCAAGGGCCTGGCCGAGCGCTACCGCAGGATGCTGATGAACCCCTTCTTTGCCCGCGTGGACTTCGTGGAGCAGGGCGAGACGGAGCTGGAGAAGATCGTCATCGGCCTGTACAGCCTGGAGGATGAGAAGGGCCATCTGCTGGTGCACGACTGGCGCGCGCCTGTGTGCAGCCTGTATTATGATTCCATGCCCGGCGAGGTGTCCTACGACAGCCCCGGCGGCAGGATTCTGGGCCGCATGACGCTCAAGCGCCAGTACCGCATGGAAAACGGTCAGCTCAAGTATTACGTGGATACCCAGCTCTCCATCGACGACGACATGCTGCTGGACATCCTCTCCGGGGCCAGCAGCCACCACATGCGCCAGATCGTGGCCACCATCCAGGCGGAGCAGAACGCCGCCATCCGCCACGACGATGCGCCGGTGGTTTGCGTGGTGGGCGGCGCGGGCAGCGGCAAGACCAGCGTGGCCATGCACCGCGCGGCCTTTCTGATGTACCGCCGCCGGGATCTGCTGGACGCCAGCAAGATCCAGATCATCTCCCCCAGCACCGCCTTTTCGGAGTACGTGTCCAAGGTGCTGCCGGAGCTGGGCGAGGAGAACATCCGCGCGCGCACCATGCGTGAGATCGTGGAAAGGGTGCTGGAGCGCAAGGTGGAGCCGCTGGTGCGCCAGATGGAGAACACCTTGCCGGAGAATCTGGAGACGCGCAACAAGTCCGTGGCCTACAAGACGGGCGTGGAATTCCTGCGCAAGCTGAAGGCCACCGCCGAGAGCTTCGCCACCTTCGGCCCGAACTTCGGAAGCGTGCGCATGGACGATCAGATTCTCATGCGCCGCGAGGAGCTGCGGCGCATGTACAAAAATGAATTTTCGCTCCTGTCTCCGGCTCAGCGCATCGAGCGCATGAAGGCCACGCTGGAGAGCCGGCTGTCCAGCTGGGAGGAGAAGCTGATCCGCCAGTACGAGCAGAGCTTCTCCGGCAAGTACAGCGGCAAGGAATTGACCTTCGTCTCGAAGATGGCGGCGGCCCAGCGACTGCAGAGCGTGCGTTCCCAGCTGCGGGGCTACACCAACATCACCGGCTGGAACCTGCTGCAGGAGGCCCTGCGCGACGCGCCGAGGGAGCTGCGCAACCTGTTCTTCGAGAACCGGGACGCGAACCTGCTCTGGTGGGAGGACGCAGCCGCCCAGGCCTATCTGCTGGTGAAGCTGGGCTTCGTGCAGCCGGACAAGACGGTGTATCACCTGCTGGTGGACGAGGCGCAGGACTACTCCGAGACGGAGCTTGCGCTGCTGCACGCCTACTTCCCCAACGCCCGCGTGACCCTGCTGGGCGATCCCATGCAGCGCACCTGTCCGGGCCTGGGCGCGTGCGTGCCGGAGAACTGGGGCGAGTGCTTCGACGCGAAGGATGCGCCGCTGTTCAAGCTGACCCGCTGCTACCGCTCCACCCTGCCCATCACCCGGCTGTGCAACGCGCTGCTGCCCGGCAACGAGGATCGCCTGAACCCCTTCGCCCGGGAGGGCGAGACGCCGCTGGTGGCCCAGTACAGCGAGCAGCTGCTCAAGGATACGCTCAAGCGCCTGCGGGACGCGGGCTACGCCTCCATCGCCGTCATCACCCGCAGCCAGAGTCAGGCGGATGCGCTGTCGGCGAAGCTCGAAAACGTCTATCGCCTGGACGGCGGCGAGGCCGATCTGAACTATGAGAGCACGGACAACGTGGTGGGCTGCTACCACCAGGTCAAGGGCATGGAATTCGACGCGGTGATCGTGGTCTGGCCCGACGTGGAGCTTGACGACGGCGAGCGCCGCAGGCTCTACACCGCCTGCTCCCGGGCGCTGCATTCCGTGGCGCTGCTGGGCGGCGGCAAGCTGATCAAGGAGCTGAACATTCAGCTATGAGGAATATGCGCATTGCAATCATCGGCGGCGGCGCTGCGGGGCTGATGGCCGCGTGCCTGCTGGCCCGGCAGGGGCTGCGGCCCACGCTGCTGGAAAAGCAGAGCCGGGTGGGCCGGAAGCTGCTCTCCACCGGCAACGGCCGCTGCAATCTGACGAACCTGAACGCAAGCGAAAGGGACTACCACGGCGATGAGCGCTATGTGAAGGCCGCGCTTTCTGCCTTCACCCCAAGGGACGCGATGGACTTCTTTGCCTCCATCGGCGTGGAGTGCGCGCCGGATGCAGAGGGCCGGGTCTATCCCCTGAGCAACGCTGCGGCGGGGGTGCTGGACGGCCTGCGGCTGTATGCCGCGGAGCAGGGCTGCGAGACCTTGACCGAATTTGAGGTCGCGTCCGTGCAGCGGCGGAGAGATTTTGTCATTATTGCAAGGGATGGCCGCAGGGTGCAGGCGGACTGCGTGCTGGTGGCCTGCGGCGGCATGGCTGCGCCCAAGCTGGGCGGTTGCACCGACGGCTATCATATTCTGGAGGGCTTCGGCCACAGAATCACCCCGCGCCTGCCCGCCATCGCGGCGCTCAAGACCGATCCCGAGGCCGTGCGGGCGCTCAAGGGCATCCGCATGCACGGGGAATTGGAGCTCTACTGCGGAGAGCGCCTGCTGCGCCGGGAGGCGGGGGAGATCCTCTTCGGCGAGGGCAGCGTGTCCGGCATCGCCGCGATGCAGCTGGCCCGCGCCGTCAACCTGCAAAAGGGAAGGCCCTGCACGCTGAAACTGAACTTCTGGCCGGATGCGCCGGAGAACGCCATCGACCGCCGCGCAGAGCTGCTGCCAAAGCGCCCTCTGGACGACTTCCTCAGCGGCGTCGTGCCCAAGCGGCTGGGTCAGGTGCTCATCAAGGCCGCCGGAGTGGGGCCGCTGTCGATGCTGGCCGGGGAGCTGGACGCGAAACAGAGAACCGCCATCCAGCGCACGCTCACCGGCTGGACGCTTCCGGTGAAGTCCACGCTGGGCTTCGATGCGGCCCAGGTGACCTGCGGCGGCGCGGAGCTGAAGGGCTTCGATCCCGACACCCTGGAATCCCGCCATGAGAGCGGCCTGTTCGCCGCCGGAGAGCTGCTGGACGTGGACGGCGACTGCGGCGGCTTCAACCTGCACTGGGCCTGGGCCTCGGCGAATCTTGTCGCCCGGGAGCTCATCCGCAGGGCGGAAAACTAAGGAGAACCACATATGATGATACGCCTGTCTCAGCTTCGCGTAAATCTGAATGATGCCCAGCGTCCGCCGGTGGAGCTCGCCGCGCGGGCGCTGAAGCTGCGCCCGGAGGAGATCGTCTCCGCGCGCATCTTCAAAAAATCCGTGGACGCCCGGGACAAGCGGGACGTGCACTTCTCCTTCACGCTGGACGTGGAGGTCAGGCGCGTGCCCGCCCACCTGCCGAGGAACGCCCAGCTCCTGCCCGAAGCGGAGCCCGTGCAGCCCATGCCGAGGCTCAGGCCCGGCGCGCACCGGCCCATCGTGGTGGGCATGGGCCCGGCGGGGCTGTTCGCGGCGCTGCACCTGGCCCAGGCGGGGCTGAAGCCGCTGGTGATCGAGCGCGGCCGGGACGTGGACGCCCGCGCGAGGGACGTGGAGCGCTTCTGGTCGGGCGGAGTCTTCGACCCGATCAGCAACGTGCAGTTCGGCGAGGGCGGCGCTGGCACCTTCTCGGACGGCAAGCTCAACTCGGGCATCAAGGACCCCCGCTGCCGGGAGGTGCTGGAGACCTTCGTGCGCATGGGCGCGCCGGAGGAGATCCTCTATCAGGCCAAGCCCCACATCGGCACGGATCACCTACGCGCGGTGGTGAAGAATCTGCGGCTGGAGATTTTGCGGCTGGGCGGCGAGGTGCGCTTTGAGACGAAGCTCACCGGACTGCGCTTCGAAGATGGACGGCTCACCGGCGCGGAGATCGGCAGCGCAATCGAGCCTGCTAACGAGCTGGTGCTGGCCATCGGCCACAGCGCCCGGGATACCTTCGAGATGCTCAATTCTGCGGGCGTGACCATGGAGCAGAAGCCCTTCTCCATCGGCGCGCGCATCGAGCACAGGCAAATAATGGTGAACCGCGCCCAGTACGGCGCGGCGGCGGAGCACCCGGCCCTGGGCGCGGCGGACTACAAGCTCAGCTGCCACCTGCCCGACGGGCGCGCGGCCTACACCTTCTGCATGTGCCCCGGCGGCCAGGTGGTCGCAGCGGCCAGCGAGGCGGGCGGCGTGGCGGTCAACGGCATGAGCCTCTTCGCCCGGGACGGCGAGAACGCCAACAGCGCGCTGTTGGTGTCGGTGGGCCCCGGCGACTACGGCGGGCGGAGGGCGGCACGGTGCGACCCAGCTACCGCCCCGGCGTGAACTGGACGACGCTGGAAAGCTGCCTTCCCGACTACGTGGTCGCGGACATGCGCGCGGCCATCGGCCTGTTCGACCGCAAGCTGCGCGGCTTTGCCGATCCCGACGCGGTGCTCACCGGGGTGGAGACCCGCTCCTCGTCGCCGGTGCGGGTGCTGCGGGGCGAGGATCTGTGCGCAATCGACATCGATGGCCTCTATCCCTGCGGCGAGGGCTGCGGTTACGCGGGCGGCATCCTGTCCGCGGCTGTGGACGGCCTGCGCTGCGCCCACGCCATACGAAAGCGCCATGCGGAGGACGCATAAAGCGTGCATCCTCCGTAAGCGGCATTTGCAGGCACATGAGGAGGACATATGAAGCCGAAATTTCCCTTTGACGCGGCCATCTTCGATCTGGACGGCACGCTGCTGGACAGCATGTACGTGTGGAAGCGCGTGGACGAGATTTTCTTCGAGAACATGGGCATGGAGTGCCCAGCGGACTACGGCCCCGCGCTTGCAGGCAAGAGCTACCGGGAGAGCGCGGAGTACACCATCGAGCGCTTTGGCTTGACCGAGAGCTGGGAGGAGATCGTGCGCGGCTGGACGGAGCTGGCCCACCATGAGTACGCCGAAAACGTGGGCCTGAAACCGGGCGCGCGGGAATATCTGACCCTGCTGCGGCGCAGCGGCGTGAAGCTGGCCGTGGCGACGGCCCTGCCGGAGTACCTGTATCGGCCCTGCCTGGAACACTTGGGCGTCCTCGACTGGTTCGACGCGCTGTGCTCCACCGACGACACCGGCGGCCGGGGCAAGTCCCGGGGCGAGGTGTTCCTGCTGGCGGCAGAGCGTCTTGGAGTGGCTCCCGAGCGCTGCGTGGTGTTTGAGGACGTGCTGGAGGGCGTGCGGGGTGCGCGCTGCGCCGGAATGGGCGCGTGCTGCGTGCTGGACGAGTCCTCCCGCCACGCCCATCCCGAGATTCAGCCCATCGCCCACCGGATGATCGCGGATTTCACCGAGCTGCTGCCGAAGCGCCGCTGCGTGATCTTCACCGCCCGCTGCGAGGGCGATGTGGATGCGGCCTATGCCGACCGCAGGGACAGCGATCTGATCCTCTGCGCCGACGCGGGCTATGCGCTGGCAAGGCGCGCGGGCGTGGAGCCGGACTGGATCATCGGCGACTTCGACTCGGCCCAGCGCCCCGACGCGGCCAACGTGCTCACCCATCCGGTGATCAAGGACGACACCGACACCATCCTCTGCGCGCGCTTCGCGCTGGAGGAGGGAATCCAAGACTTCCTGATCGTCGGCGGCGTGGGCGGGCGGCTCGATCACACCCTCGCCAACCTCCAGACCCTGGCCTTTCTCACCGAGCAGGGCGCGCATGCGGAGCTGTGCGACGGCAACGTCCATCTGGTGATGCTGGAAAGCGGCAGTCTGCGCATTCCCCGCACGCCGGGCAAGCTCTCGGCCTTCGCCTTCGGCGGAGAATGCAGCGGCGTAAACATCTCCGGCGCGAAGTACAACGTGGAGAATGCCGCCCTGACCCCCAGCTTCCCGCTGGGCATGGGCAACGACTTCGCCGCCGACTTTGCGGAAATCTCCGTAAAGCAGGGAAAGCTCTTGGTGATGTGGGAGCTGAATTCCTCTGAAAATCCTTAAATAAATAAGAGAAGCGCCCCATATACCGGAATGATAACCGGCAAATGGGGCGCATTCTGTACTATTGCAAATCCAGCTCCGGCGGCACGTCGATCTCATCGGAGACGTACCTGCCGTTCTTCTTGCGCTGGCGCACGCACTCGGTCAGCAGATACTCAATCTGGCCGTTCACCGAGCGGAAGTCGTCCTCGGCCCAGGCTGCGATGGCGGCGTAGAGCTTGGGCGAGAGCCGCAGGGGCACCTGCTTTTTCTGCTTCTCGTCCATGTCAGTACAGGCTGCCCGTGTTCACGATGGGCTGGGCGTCGTGGTTGCCGCAGAGCACCACCAGCAGGTTGGAGACCATCGCCGCCTTGCGCTCCTCGTCCAGCTGCACCACGCCGTTGTCGTTCAGGCGTTCCAGGGCCAGTTCCACCATGCCCACCGCGCCGTCCACGATCATCTTGCGCGCGTCGATGATGGCGGAGGCCTGCTGGCGCTGGAGCATCACCGCTGCGATCTCCGTGGCGTAGGCCAGGTAGGTGATGCGGGCCTCGATGATCTCGATGCCGGCCTCCTCCACGCGCTGCTGAATCTCGTCCCGGATGCGCCCGGCCACGATCTCGCTGGAGCCGCGCAGGCTGCCGTCGTCGGCCACGCCGTCGCCGGTGGTGTCCACGTTGGGGGCTACGTCGTAGGGATACATGCGCACGATGTTGCGCAGCGTGCTGTCGCACTGCAGGGACAGGTACTCCTTGTAGTTGTCCACGTTGAACACCGCCTTGGCCGTGTCCACGATGCGCCAGGTGACCGCGATGCCGATCTCCACCGGATTGCCCAGGCAGTCGTTGATCTTCTGGCGGTTGTTGTTCAGGGTCATGATCTTCAGCGAAAGCTTGCGGCTGGGGGCCTCCGCAGCGCTGCCCGCAGTGCTCACGTTGGCCGATACGTCGCCGCTCTGGTTCAGGCGGGTCTTGGCCGCCGGGTTCACCGCCGTGCAGAAGGGGTTCACGAAGTAGAAGTCGTCGCCCTTCAGCGTGCCGATGTAGCGGCCGAACAGCGTCAGCACCAGCGCCTCCTGGGGCTTCAATACCTTCAGGCCCGGCAGCGGCAGCCAGCACAGGCACATCACCACGATGCTCACGATCATCAGCGCCGGGCTTCCGCCCTCGTCCAGAATCAGTCCGCCGAACACGCAGCCCAGAATGGACAGCGCGAACAGCAGTATGGTCAACAGCAGCACAGGAAGGCCCAGCTTCCTTGTGGTCAGAATCTTCTCCGTCATAGCGGTCACCTCCGAATTCATGATGATATTAAAATGATATCACTATGATTCTGCGCTGTCAAGCATGCAGCGCGGATTTTACATATCTGTCCGAAATTCCATGAAAAAACGCCCGCGCGATGATTGCGCGGACGCTCTTGCAGGGAATGGGGCGCTACTTCACCACGTCGGGCAGATAGACGCTGACGGACATGGTGGAATCGTTCTCGCCGGGGCGGATGAACAGTTCGCCGTTGCAGGCCTTCACGATGCGGCGCATGGATTTGAGGCCCATGCCGCCGGGGCCGTTGCGCTTCTGGCTGAAGCTGTCCATACGCTGTGCCAGGGCACGGGCGTCGCGGCAGCTGTTCGTCACCCGCAGCAGCAGCGCGCGTTCCACGATGCGCAGGGAGACCTCGATCTCGCGCTTTTCCCCCGCAGCCAGGCGCTCACAGGCCTCGATGGCGTTGTCCAGCAGGTTGCCCACCAGCGCGCACAGATCCAGGTCGCGGATCGCCAGCGTCTCCGGCGCGGGGTGGAGCTTCCAGACAACCTCGACGCCGGAATCCCGCATGCGCAGCTGCTTTGCGTCCAGCAGGCTGTCGATCAGCGGGTGGCCGCAGTAAACCTGTGCGCGGGTCTGAGCGAAGGCGGCGTTCAGGGAGGCGAGGTATTCGTGCTGGCGCTCGTACTCGCCCTTCTGGCCCAGCGCGTCGATGACCAGCAGATGGTTGGAGATGTCGTGGCGCAGCTGACGGTAGCGGGACGCGCCGTCCAGCACGGTCTGCATCTGGCGCAGCTCGGCGCGGGCCTGCTGCTCCATGAGGCGGGCCTCCTCGGATTCGCGGATGCTGCCGTTGAGCTGGTGGATCAGGGAGAACAGGCCCAGTATGGAGATCAGCGGCAGGAAGATGGCGAATACGACCAGCGTGGAGATGTGTCGGGCGATCCAGGGGGAGACGGCGAGCCCCTGCCAAGTGTAGGAGACGAAGGCCAGCACGATGGAGGTTCCCGCCATCGCCAGGGCAGTGACGGCCAGCCTGCCCCAGAGCTGGCGCTCCAGGCGGTCCTCGATGATGTGCATGGCGCTGCGCAGCAGCAGATAGAGCAGCCAGGTGATGGCGGCGCAGAGGCTGTCGAGCAGCATTTGCTGAACGGGCGCGATGTCCGCGATGGAGATGTTCAGGGCCGGCGCGAGCCAGACGCAGAGCATCTCCGCGCAGGTGAAGAGCGCCAGCCACAATATGACGCTCAGGAGCCGGGTGGCGATGCGGCCGCGATAGCAGGCGAAGGGCAGCAGCAGGTATACCGCCGCGCACAGCGGCGCGCGCAGGGTCGAGGGCAGGCGCAGGCCCGGCAGGACGATGATGAGCGTCAGAGCCGCGGCGGTCACCAGGCGGTGCAGACGGAAGTGGAAGCGCGGCTGGAGCAGCGCTTCCACCAGGGAGACGTAGCAATATTGGGTGCAGAGCCCGATGAAAAGGAAGGCGGGCGTGAGCCGGGTCAGGGTCAAGGAACTCACCTCAGCTGATAGTGAATGAACTGCTCCAGCGCCTGCGCGTAGTAGCGGCGGCTGATGGGCAGACTGGCGCCGCTCTTCAGGAGGATGCGCAGATTTGTGCGGTCGATGTGGGCGATGGCGTCCACGCGAACCAGGAAGCTCTTGTGGATGCGGATGAAGGGGTGATCCTGCAATTCCAGGGCGATCTCGTCCAGACGGCGGTTCTGCGTCAGCGGCTCGGCCCGGGATTCCAGATGGACGAGCAGCTTGTGGCCGCTGCTTTCAAAGTAGAGGATGTCCCGCAGCGGAACCTGCAGGCTGTACTCACGGCTGCGGAGGCAGTAGCAGGCGTCGGCGCTCCAGTAGAACAAAAGGAAGCGGTTGATTGCGTCGTCAACGTCCTGCGCTGAGACGGGCTTGGAGATGAAGCCGATGGGCCGGTAGGAGAAGGCCTCCGGCATGCGCTCCGGGTGGCTGGTTACGAAAATGATTTCCGATTTCAGCCTGCGCGCGCGGATTTCCCCGGCAATCCGGTAACCATCCGCATCCTTCAGGGAGAGATCCAGAAAGATCAGATCCGGCGGCGCTTCGTTCAACTGACCCTGCAATTCGGCGCCGCTGCCGCAGACGCAGATGCGCGCGGTGATGCTCCGGGATGCAAAGCAGGCTTCCGCCCGCAGACGCAAATCCTCGGCCAACGGCGCGTCGTCGTCGCAAATCAGAACAGAGACCATGCAAACATCCCTTCCATATTTATGCATCAAATATAACATATTCATAATGCAAATGCAAGCTGTTTGCGCAAACTTTGCAAGTCAAAGCGCCTGCCGATGCATCGGTCAGGCGCGATGGGGACGTATTGCGGGGAAATGCGGAGCTGGAAGGGCGCACCGATGCACGGAGGGCGTCAGGCGCGGCTTCCGGCCTCCAGAATGTGCAGCTTGTACTGCTTGGGCGTGGTGCCCTTGTACTTGCGGAACTGCTTGATGAAGGCGCTGGAATCGGCAAAGCCGCAGTGCACGGCCACCTCGGCCACGTTCATGTCGGTGGTGGCGAGGAAGTGGGCGGCGCATTCGATGCGGTAGTAGTTCAGGTAATCGATGGGGGAGCGGTGCACGATGGTGCGGAAGTAGCGGCAGAAGTACTTCGGCGAGAAGCCGGTGAGCCGGGCCAGGGTCTCCAGCGAGATGTGCTGGCCGTAGTGCTGCTCGATGTACTCCAGCGCGGGCTTGAGCTGCTCTGCCTTCTGCCAGGTGCGCTCGGACACGGTGTGCAGCTGGGCTGCGCCGATGTTGTGCAGCTGGCCGCCCAGAAAGGCGAATACCGCGCCCAGCATGTCGATGCTGCACGTGCTGAAGTCCGTGGCGGCCAGATCGAACAGGCGCGTCACAGCGCATTGAAAGCGGGGATCGGCTTCAATCGAACTATTTTTGAGGAAGATGTTGTTCCGAAGCAGCGGCCGCAGCGCCTTCCTGCAGGATTCGATGCCGGGCGAGAGCGCCTGCGGATCGAACACGATGCACTCGTAGACGCAGTTTTCCGGCTCGCCGCCGTGAATCACGCCGCCGCCCACGGTCAGCAAATCTCCCGCTTCGGCCAGAAGCTCGCCGTCGTCCAAAAAAAGCCGCATTTTGCCGCTGCGGATGCGGATGATCTCCGTCTCCTTGTGCCAGTGCATCGTCATGCGGTAGCGGGGAAAGCTCTCGTCCACGTAGTAGTAATCCAGCGGGAAGTCGCCCGTGCGGTGTGGAATCTGCTCATGATAATCCAGGTAATGCATGGAAAAGCCGCCCCCTTCGTTATGGTGAATATATGACCACTTTCTGTGATTATACCACAATACAGTACGGGAAATCAATGTTATATTGTGATTAAATTGGTGCACTGGATTTAATCTATACCATACAACAAATTTTCAGGAGGTAGATTACTATGGCACAGAACAGATACGTCGGCGATTATCCGGTCATCGGCATCCGTCCCGTCATCGACGGCCGCCGCGGCCCGCTGAAGGTTCGCGAATCCCTTGAGGATCAGACCATGGGCATGGCGAAGATCGCCAAGCAGCTCTTTGAGGAGAACCTGCGCTACTCCAACGGCGAGCCCGTGAAGGTCATCATCGCCGACACCACCATCGGCCGCGTGGCCGAGGCTGCCGCCTGCGAGGACAAGTTCCGCAAGAACAACGTTGCCATCACCCTGACCGTGACCCCCTGCTGGTGCTATGGCTCCGAGACCATGGATCAGGATCGCAACACCATCAAGGGCGTTTGGGGCCTGAACGCCACCGAGCGTCCCGGCGCGGTGTATCTGGCCTCCGTGCTGGCCACCCATGCCCAGAAGGGCCTGCCGGCCTTCGGCATCTACGGCCATGACGTGCAGGACGCCGACGACACCGTCGTTCCCGAGGACGTCAAGGAAAAGCTGCTCCGCTTTGCGCGCGCAGCCGTCGCCGTTGCCACCATGCGCGGCAAGTCCTACCTGCAGATCGGTTCCATCTGCATGGGCATCGGCGGCTCCATCATCGATTCCAAGTTCATCGAGGACTATCTGGGCATGCGCGTCGAGTCCGTTGACGAGGTGGAAATCATCCGCCGCATGACCGAGGGCATCTACGACGAGGCCGAGTATCAGAAGCTCAAGGCCTGGGCCGATGAGCACGTCATCGAGGGCTTCGACAAGAACCCCGTCGAGCTGCAGAAGAGCCCCGAGCAGAAGAAGAAGGACTGGGAGTTCACCCTGAAGATGTACCTGATCATCAAGGACATGATGAACGGCAATCCCAACCTGCCCAAGGGCTGCGAGGAAGAGGCCGTAGGCCACAACGCCATCGCCGGCGGCTTCCAGGGCCAGCGCCAGTGGACGGACTTCTATCCGAACTGCGACTTCCCCGAGGCCATGCTGAACACCTCCTTCGACCACAACGGCGCCCGCGAGCCCTACGTCCTCGCCACCGAGAACGACGTGCTCAATGGTCTGGGCATGCTGTTCATGAAGCTGCTCACCAACAAAGCCCAGATGTTCGCCGACGTGCGCACCTACTGGAGCCCCGAGGCCGTCAAGCGCGTCACCGGCTATGAGGTCGAGGGCAAGGCCAAGGAGGCCGGCGGCTTCATCCACCTGATCAACTCCGGCGCATGCTGCCTGGACGCCAACGGAGGTCAATGAGGCCGACCAGAAGGCCATCATGGCCAACACCACCTGGAACTACGCCGACAACGGCTACTTCCGTGGCGGCGGATATTCCTCCCGCTTCGTGACCGACTGCGAGATGCCCGCGACCATGATCCGCCTGAACCTGGTGGACGGCCTTGGCCCGGTGCTGCAGATCGCCGAGGGCTGGACCGTGAAGCTGCCCGACGAGGTCACCGATACCCTGTGGAAGCGTACCGACTACACCTGGCCCTGCACCTGGTTCGCACCGCGCTGCGACGGCAAGGAAGGCTCTCCCTTCAAGACCGCCTATGACGTGATGAACAACTGGGGCGCCAACCATGGCGCGATCAGCTACGGCCACATCGGCGCCGACCTGATCACCTTCTGCTCCATGCTGCGCATCCCGGTCTGCATGCACAACGTGCCCACCGAGAAGATCTTCCGTCCCGCCGCATGGAACGCCTTCGGCATGGACAAGGAGGGCGCCGACTATCG
>SFNY01000092.1 GCA_004554085.1 Clostridiales bacterium
TATCCTCCGTCAGCTCCGCGATGACCACGTCCTTGAGGCCCACGGTAGAGGCAACCTTGGGCGATGCAGCAATGGTTCCTGCCATGATTGTTTCCTCCTTTATAGTTGTGATGATTATTACAAGTTGTCAATGGCATCCCGCAGACCGTCCCGGATGATGCTGTAGGCTTCATCCTGTCTGACATCGAAGGCAGGACGGACGAAGGGATGCGCGGGAGCCGGCGCAGGACCGCCGTGCCCGTATTCGACAGGATTCGCGTAAAAGGCATCGGCCTCCGAGTGGTGCACGCCAATGGTGATGGTCTGCCCGCTGGACTGGCGCTTCCGCACCTTGCCGACGAGGATGGAGCGATTCAGGGCTCCCGTGATGATAGCGGGGTCGGAGGAAGCGTTCTGCTTCATCTGTGTGTGTATGGGCTGGGCGGCCTTCCGGAGAATCGCCCGGGCTGTAGCCGCACCGGTGTCGTCGGCGTCCATGGCCTGTGCCATCCGGCCAATGTCGTTCATAAAGGCGTCAAACCCTTCCGTTTCAAGGGGCATCCGCATGCACCTCCTCATACCAGCACCACGTCCACTGTACGGTGTACTGCCGTGTGGCGGTGTCATAGCTCGGCTGATTGTAGCCCTTGTCGGACTCCTCGATCATGGAAAAGCCATACCTGTACATGGCGTTTCGGATAGCCGCGGCGGTTTCAGTCGGGTCGCTGTCGCTCCAGAGGTTCAGGTAGACATAGGTGCGAAGCGACTGCACATGGTCGTCCTGATGCGCGGCCTCGGTGGTGGTGCTGGAGTACACCGCGTACTGCGGGGGCGGATTCTGCTGGGACGAGGTTGCCCGCCACACACCCGCCATGACGGGAATGCCGATATCCTTGAGAGCTTCCTGCACCTGCTTCACCCGCTTACCCCCTTCGCAATGGAAGCCTTCAGGCCGAGATAGGTCTTCTGGAACGAATACTCGCCCAGCGTGGAAATGATCCACTTGTCGCCCCGGAACTTCACCCACATGCCGGGCTTCACATCATCCCGATAGCGGATGGTGAAGTTGACCACAGCTTCGGTGTTCATGACGTCCGCGCTGCGGTAGTGCTGGTTGCCCGCGTCCGTGGCGGACGCCCAGACCCGGCACAGCACCACATCGCGCTCATCCGGGTATCCGTTTTCGTTGACCGTGTTCTCGGTGTAGCCGATCTCGACCCTGTGCCGAAGATTGCCGGGGTGCGGCGTGCCGTCAAAGTTTTTGTATCCTCGCAAGGAAACGCACCTCCGTTAAAACATCTTGTCAGGGTCGCGGTAGGGATAGAGCAGGTTTTCAAAGGCAATCCGCATGGTGCCGTACACAGCACGGTCGGGGTTGTCGCGGTTCTCGTAATAATGGCTGACGAAGAGAAGCACTGCCAGACGCACAGGCTCAGGCGCGGCTTCGGAAAACTGTGTGCGGCAGAAGTCCTCCGCCACGGCCTGCGCCTGGGAGATCAGGGATTCCAGGTACATGTCCTCATCGTCATCCTCGATGCGCAGGTGTGTCTTCACCTCGTCAACGGTGACGATCATCGAACGTCACCTCATACATCTGCCATCAGACCGGCGGTGCGCAGAGCAGCCAGCAGACGGTTGTAATCCTCACGCAGCACGGCAACAGTCGTGGCTTCGCTGTCAGAAACAGCGGGAAGCTGTGTCCCAGTGGGAAGATCGAACAGACCATCCGCGCCCTCAACGGTTGCGCCGGGAAGGAAGGTCAGCTTGCCGCCGATGACGAGCTCATCACCGCCGTGTGCCATATAGTTTCGGGTATTGCTCATACATTTCACCTCCAACAGACAGGAGGACGGTACAGAATTGCGCCGTCCCCCGGGTTCATCAGGACTTCATCTGCAGAACCTTCGCGGCTTCCGGCAGGATCAGCTTGCCGTCCACACGTTCGAAGGACAGGAAGCCGACCTGACCGGTGGGCGCGTACAGCTCGTTGAGCCGCTGGAAGGTGCGGCCTTCGCGGTCGGCGATCCAGTAGTAGGACATATCGCCGAACAGGATGCTCTTCGCGCCGGAAGCGACGGTCGGCATGTAGGAAGAGGTGTAGACAGGGCGGTTCAGGATGGTGTCGGGCGTGCCCGCAGTCACGGAGGGCTGCCACAGATAATCACCGGAGCCGTTCTTCAGCTTGCGCAGGGCACGGACGGTGCTGTCATTCATCATGAACACGGCATTGCGGCGGTACGGGGAGCGCAGGGAGTAGTACAGGTCGATCACATCATCAAAGCTGATGTTCGCGCCCGCGCTGGTGACGCCGGTCTCCGCGCCGCCAGTCGCGTTCAGGATGCCGGTGGGACGGCCGGTGCCGTTGCCCGTGAAGAAGGCTTCCTCCTCCGCTGCGCCGATGCGGCGGGCAAACTCCTTGGCAATATAGGAAGCCACGTCAAACACGCTGTCGTGCAGCAGCTCGTCGCTGACCTTGATGGTGGTGGCCAGCTTGAACGCGCCGATGGACAGCATGCCGAAGGTATCGTCGCTCTCCGGGAAGGCCGCTTCCTCGTCGATCCAGCTGGCAGTGCCCTTGGAAGCCACCACGGGGATCTTGCGGTCGCCGCTGGAGGTGGTGATGACATGGGCAAACTGGCGGAAGATGTTCTGCTCCTCCAGCGCCTCGACCAGGGTGCGCTCAAACTCGTCAGGGGCCAGATAACCGCCGTGATCATCCTCGCCGATCTTCAGCGCGTTGTGAATCTCATAGGACATGGTCTTGGCGCGCACCATGTTCCAGAAGGCGGTCCTGTACGCATCGGTGGCGATGCCGCGCTTTTCCTTTTCTTTGGGCTGACCGTCATCGGGGCGGTTCACGATGGGCTGGCTGACAGGCCTGTTCATCTCATTCTCAATGGCCTCCTGACGCTCCAGCCGGTCGATTTCTTTCTTCATGCGGTCGACATCATCGACCATGCGGTCATAGGTGGCGGCGTCCTCGGCAGTCATGGTGCCGTCGCTGCCGATGTGGGCGTCACGGTACTTCTTCGCGGCATCCCACAGGGAAGCGCGCTTTTCACGCAGGGCAAGAATCTGATTCATAGGGGTTCCTCCTTTTCAATATCGCAGGTGTTCAAGACGGGTGTCGGCATACAGCACCCTCACACGGGGCGGGTCCGGGGACGCGGGCGGAGCAGATGGTGTTGGTTCAGTCGTGCCATGAGGTGCGGCAGAGCTCTCAGCTGCGGGCACTTCTGTGGATACAGGCTGTTCCTCCGGGAGCGAAGCCTTCACGCGGTTCATGAGCTGCACCTCGGCGACGCGGCTGGAAAAGGAAAAAGCCACCTTTTCGGACGGCTCCTCACCATCGAACAGCACTTCATCGCAGAAGCCCAGCTCCTTTGCGCGGTAGGCGTTCATCCAGGTTTCCGCGTCCATGAGGTTGGAAAGGCTCTGCCGATCCATGCCGGTCTTGATCTCATAGGCGTTGATGATGCTCTCCTTGACCTCATCCAGAAGGGCGATGGCCTTCTGCATGTCCTTCGCGTCACCGCTGGCATTCGTCCAGGGATTGTGCACCATCATCAGTGCCGTGGGGCTCATGCAGACCTTCGTTCCCGCCATGGCGACGACCGACGCAGCGGACGCGGCAAGGCCATCGATCTGCACCGTCACATCCGCCGGATAGTCCATGAGCATGGTGTAGATCTGGCTGGCGGCCACACAGTCGCCGCCGACGCTGTTGATGTGGACGGTGATCGGCTGATTCCCGGCGTTCAGCTCGCTCTTGAAGGCCGCTGGGGTGATCTCATCCCCGAACCAGCTCTCCTGGGCGATCACGCCCTCGAGATACAGGGATCGCTGGCCGGTATCCTCATTCCTGACCCAATTCCAAAACTTGTTCATTCCGATTGCTCCCTTCCGGCTGCCCATGCAATGCCGGCGAGTACAAAAAAGACACACGGCACAGCAACGCTGTTTCCGTATGCCTTGTACTCCGCCGCATCCGTATTCGGGTGGCGCAGCCATTTGATGATCTGTTTGTCGGTTTTGGTTCGGCTCTTGCCTTGGATGCCATCCCACACAGCGAAGATCTCCCGCCAGTGGCTTACCTCCGCTTCGGAGGGAGCTTCGCTGTCCAGCCCTGCGCACCAGCCGTCCGGATAGCCCTGCAAACGGCAACACTCATCCGGGGTCAGTCTGCGCACGAGGTATTCCGCCGTGGGTGAAACGATGGGCGGGTCCTTGTAGTCCCGCGCCAGAAGTGCGGGCGTCGAACCTTCAGCCGTAGTGAAGAACCCCACATTCATGGCGCAGACAGCGTGACGGTCGATGGTGTTGAGCGTGAAGGATATATCCCTGTTCACGCCGTTTCCCTGCGGACCGTTCTCGTCCCTGCGTCCGATCATGCTGCCCTGGATGCAGTACGATGCATCCTGCACGGGTTCAACCACCATCATGCCGCCCTGATTACAGCAGGGAGAGCCGCCGTTGCAGTCAAGGGTGCGGCTGGTCTGGGCTTCATAGATGCCGCTGTGCGGATTGTCGGACAGCATGGCGTTGCTCTGGTCGGCTGACATTCCAAAGACCAGCGGCACATTGTTTCCTCCCATCCGGGAGCAGAGCGTCTGGCTGACGCCGTCCTCCTTCATACGGATACGGCTGTCGGCGGAATTGAACTCGATGGCAACGCCCGGTACTACGCCTGCTCTCAGCGTTGGAGATTCCTCGTCTCCATAGCCGATCCCCCGACTGTCGGCACTATGTTCCGTGCAGAAGCCGGACGCACCCATGACGCAGGGCGGATGATTGGCCTTTGCACGAAGCGTGCAGGTCGTCTCATGGGTGACGTCCATGCGGCTTCCGCCCTGGTCGTTCAGGCATATCGCCTGCCCCCTCGCCTGAAGGCGGGTCGCAGGTACGGGCGGCTTATCCTGCGGAACGCTCGCCCTGGTCGGGGCTATCGCCCCTCCCTCAGAAGTGCCTACCTCTCCAGTGCTCTCTTCAGCACCTCGGGCAGCTCCTTGCCGCGCTTCTCCGCCCGGCGGAGAATACCCTGACAGGCCTTCGGACTCAAAGAGTACCTGTCCGGCACATGCTCCTGCAAGATCGAGGACAGCAAATATACGTTTCCGTCTTTGTGCGACTCCCCAACCCTTCGAGGCATCGAGGATGCGCCAGGCAAGAGAATAATGGTTTCCCACGATTTCGCCCGCTCCGAGCCATTTTCCGTCCGCTGGCATAGGAACATCTGCCGACTCGTCTGCGATTTCGACAAGGCTCTGCAGGACGGCGCGGAAGTCGTGCCCATCGTTCGAGGACAGTGCGCCGGGCACGTTTTCCCACACTGCCCAACGGGGATATTGTCCATGGGTACTTCGCCTCATTTCT
>SFNY01000042.1 GCA_004554085.1 Clostridiales bacterium
GAAGCCATCATCCCGGAGGATGTGTTCGATATGGTGCAGCGGGAGATTTCGATGCGGAAGCCCGGCCCCAACCGGCACAGCGGCGTCCGGGTTTTCTCCAGCACCATTTACTGCGGTGAATGCGGCGGCATGTACGGCTCCAAGGTGTGGCATTCCAATGACAAGTATCGCCGGGTAGTCTGGCGATGCAACAGGAAATACGATGGCGATCAGCCCTGCGGCACACCCCATTTCGATGAGGAAACGCTGAAGCAGCTGTTCCTCTCCGCGCTGAACAAGCTGGTCGGGAAGCGCAACGAGATCAGGGACAGCTTTGACGCCATTCGCAGCACGGTGTTCGACACGGATGCGCTGGAAGCAGAGCTGGCGCAGGTCGAAGCAGAGATGAGTATCGCCGCAGAACAGGTCGCCCGAAGCATCCGCGAGAACGCCATGGTCGCGCTTGACCAGTCTGCCTACTGGGCTAAGCATGACGCCCTTTGCGACCGCTACGAAAGCCTTAAGGCGCGCTGCGCAGAACTGAAAGAAACCATCTCCGACAAGCAGACCCGGCTGGCTGCCATTGATGATTTTCTGAGAACGCTCATGAAGCAGGAGGCGCTGCCCACAGCCTTCGACCCGATGACCTACCACATCCTTGTCGAACGGATGACGGTCTATGGCAAAGACAAGGTTATTGTCCACTTCCGAAACGGCATGGAAATCGAAGCCTGATGCACCGCTCCCGCTGACAAACCGGCGGGAGTTTTTCTTGTTGAAGGAAAGAAGTCTGCCTCTGCAGAAATAATAGGTTTGAGGTGATACTATGAATTATGATATTCAATCGGTCGATCATGCTTCTGAATTCCTTACTGCAGTAACAGGTGATACACTGGAGGCACTACTGCAGAGCTGGTTTATTTGTGGTGAAGATATTGACAAGTTTATCAAACTGTATTCAACACAAATAGCGAACTGGGATATCGAAACTACTGATTTCGTAATAAAGCACGTGACATCCTCTTGTTGTGAACTGAAGGATATTAGGGTCCATGGTATCTTATACCTTCCTGATGTGATTAAAGCAGATACATTTCTAAGCAGACTACTTAATAAAGCTGATTTTGTCATTGATGTAGATGCACACAAACTAAATACAGCTGGACAAGAATACGAGCTTGATTGGGATGCTTTACATGAGCAACCTTGGTCCGCGTTGTTTAGAGAAGAATTGATCCAGATTAGCCGCACCTTATATCATGACTATACAAGTACGTTCCTTCATTGTGCCAACCCATTTGCATATGGAAACGGGCTTGGAAGGCATCCAGAATTCATGGATTATTTCGCACGAATTCCCCCTAACGGGAAAAAGATTATGCAGTACTGGGACACACATAGTAAAGGATTCCTTATTACAGCGAAAGTCCCGTTCAGCAAAGCAAGCCATGTTTCATTTGATATTGAGAAAGAAACAGTGTTCATTGAGGATGCAAACAATGGATATAAACGTTGTAAAAAATATTTAATTCAAAAGGCTTGCGAAATTGCTTTGCAGGATTATGACAGTGAATGCTATCTCTTTTTAAAGCACAACACCAGGATTCCACCGAATGATTTTATCAGGATTGAGGAACAGCCATAATAATAGCTCCCGCTGGCAAACCGGCGGGAGCTATTTTACGCCCAACAACAAGAAAAGCGTAGCTATTTTGCTACCAATTTCTTATTCATCTGCTACCAGTTTTGCTACCAATTCATCAGGCTGCAGGAGCCTGTATCATTTTCGCTAACATGATTTCCTGCTTCGCCAAAAGACGGGAGATCACGCTCCCCGCGCCGTGGCCCAGCATGAAGCCGATGGCCTGCAGCACCGTCATCAGCGTGAACACCACGCCCACCGCGCCGCTGGCGCTCACCCCCAGCGAGCCCACGAAGTAGGTGTCGGCCAGGTTGTAGATGTTCGAGATGAGCATGCTGATGATCGTTGGCACGGAAAGCGAGACGATCAGGCGCTCCACCGGGGTTCGGGTCATCCTCTGATAGTGCAACTCCGCCTGCGTCATGGCCGGTCCCCTCCGTACAGATTCGATATCTTATTATAGAAGCGAAGCTGTTAATTCCTCTAGCACATAAAAAAACTGACCTGCCGGATGGCGGGTCAGTTTCATGAGGGCGTCCGGCTTACAGCACCGTGAAGGCGCCGATGATGCGCGCGGCGATGACCATGAAGTCCGAATCGGACTGGGGCGTGAACACGAAGTTCAGCACTCGGTCGTTCAGCAGCGCGGCGCAGCAGCTCACATCCTCGTCGGTGAGGTCGTAGACGACGAACTGCGTGCCGTTGAATTCGTACACGCCGGAGGTCTGGGGCTGGGCGGTCTCCCGGATCAGCGCACAGAGCGCGTCGATATCGGCGCAGTCAGTGATCCAGCTCTGGATGTAGAGCCAGCGATTTGCGGCCGCGTCGCTCAGGCAGTACAGCACGCCGCTCTGGGCCATCTCGTCGCTGACCTCGTAGTGCAGCCAGTCGGCGGGCAGCTCCAGCGAAAAGCCGTCCTCAAAGGCGAGGGTCAGGTAGGTCGGCTCTGCGGCAGGCACCTTCTCCGAAGCCTCGGTGGCTTCGGGGGTTTCCTCAGCGTCCGCAGTGATGACCTGCGCCGGGGCAAAGGCGTTGTCAGGTTCCGTTGAAACCGTGGCGGTGGATTCGGCAGTGACGCTCGCCTCCTGGGCCAGCGCGCCGCAGCACAGCAGCGTCAACGCCAGCAGCGCACAGATGAATTGCTTCATAGAATTGCTCCTTGTCTGAGATGGATCTGCTCCTCAGGAGTCCCTCCGGCGGAAGATCCAGAATTTGCTTGCAAAGTAGTTGAGAATCACGACGATGACGTTGGAGAGCAGCTTGGCGATCAGGTGGTTCATGCCCAGCAGCAGCACGCAGCCCTCCACAAACACCACGTCGAAGCCCAGGGACAGCAGGCGCGCGGTCACGAAGCCCGGCACCTCCCGGCGCAGCACCTCCCGCGTCCAGTCCGGGCTGCGGAACACGTACTTCTTGTTGGCCCAGAACGCGAACGCCACAGACAGCACCCACGCCAGGATGTTTGCCACCAGAATCAGCGTGGGGTGATCCGGTGCGCCGCCGGTGATGGCGGCCCAGCCCTGGGTGATGCCGGCGTAGACGCCGTAGTTGATCGCGGTGGTCAGTACCCCGGCCACGCAGTAGACGAAGAGCTCACGAAAGCGGTCGCTCCGCAGAAAATCCTTCAAACGATTCATATGCATACTTCTCTCATTTAATCCCTTTCATTATAGCATCGGCGGCGGGTGCGGTCAACGTCTTCGCTGATTTGTCAGGATTGCGTCATTTTTCCCGGCCCGAACGCCGTTTAGGAATTGTTCATTCTTTTATAACCTATAAAACCTATTGACTAAATGGAATGATGTGCTATAATACCTCTATCGGGTATGGAAAAACATTGGGAATTTGTGTGACCGACCCCTTTTTAGGGTAAAAAGAGGGAAAGAAAATGAACAGAAAGATTGTAAAGCTGATTGCATTGCTGTGTGCACTGATTCTGACGCTTGCGGCCTGCAGCGGCAAAACGCCTGCGGCCACCGAGGCACCGGCCACGGAAGCTTCGGCCACCGAGGCTCCGGCAGCGGCGACTGAGGCGCCTGCCGCGGAAGTGGTTGCGCAGGCGGAGACTGCGGAGGAGACTGCGGCGGTCGATGGTCTGACAATTCCGCTGTCCTCCCTGACGGAGCAGCCGCTGTTCGTCGACTGGAAGCAGGATGGCACGGCCATGCAGCTGATCGCGCTGATCGACGGCGAAGGCGCGCCGCAGCTGGCCTACAACACCTGCCAGGTGTGTGCGGGCTCGCCCTACGCCTACTTTGAATATCAGAACGGCGTTCTGGTGTGCCAGAACTGCGGCAACCGCTTCGCGCTGAGCGCGGTGGGCAAGGCGTCCGGCGGCTGCAATCCGAAGCCGGTGACAGGCTATGAAAATGACGGCGCGCAGCTCGTCGTTCCAGAGGAAGTGCTTGCACAGGCGGCGCCCTCCTTCAAGAACTGGAAGGCGTTTTAAAGATGAGTTACATTCGCAAGACCTGGCAGGTGGAGGGCATGCACTGCGTGCACTGTGAAGCCGCCGTCGCAGGTGCGGTTCGGTCGCTGCGTGGACTGAAGGACGTGCGCGTCAGCTATCGCAAGGGCACGATGACGGCGCTGTGGGATGCGGACATGCTGCCGTTTGAACGGATCGCCGCGCGGATTGCGGACGCGGGCTACACCCTCGTTGCCGAAAAGAAGCGCCGCTCTCTGTGGAAGGACGCGATTCAGCTGGTTCTGCTGCTGCTGGCGCTGGCGGCCATCTATTGGGTCATGACCTGCACGGTGGTGGCCGACTGGATGAGCGCGTTCCCGGTGGCGCGCGCGGGCATGAGCCTGGGCATGCTGCTGGCGCTGGGAGCGATGACCTCGCTGCACTGCGTGGCCATGTGCGGCGGCATCAACATCGCCCAGAGCGCGAACGCCGCGCAGAAGGGGCGAAAGCCCGCGCGGGCAAACCTGATGTACAACCTGGGCCGCGTGATCTCCTACACGCTGATCGGCGGCGTCGTGGGCGCGCTGGGCATGGCCATCAGCATCAGCAGCACCGCCAAGGCCTGCATTCAGATCGCTGCGGCGGCCTTTATGCTCATCATGGCGCTGAACCTGCTGGGAGGCTTTGTCTGGCTGCGGCGCTTCACCATCAGCATGCCCAAGAGCCTGAGCCAGCGCATCCTGGGTAGGAGCGCGGGCCACTCCTCCTTCATCATCGGCCTGGCCAACGGCCTGATGCCCTGCGGCCCGCTGCAGTCCATGCAGCTCTACGCCCTCTCCACCGGCAGCTGGTGGATGGGCGCGCTGTCCATGCTGTGCTTCAGCCTGGGCACCGTGCCGCTGATGCTGTGCATCGGCCTGATCGGCGGCAGGCTGAATCAGAAGTTCGCCCGGCCCATGCGCATCGTCTCGGCGGTTCTGGTAGTGCTGATGGGCATGAGCATGCTCGCAAGCGGCCTTGCGCTGGCGGGCGTTGGCGTGGCTGCGGTTCCCATGGGCGAGGACGGCTATGCCGTGGTGCGCGACGGCGTGCAGTACGTCTACTCCGAGGTCGACTACGGCAGCTATCCGGTGATCACCGTGCAGGCCGGGATCCCCGTGGAGTGGACGATCCATGCCGACGAAAGCAAGCTCACCGGCTGCAACAACGAGATCATCGTGCCCGCCTACAACCTGGACGTCCCGCTTCAGGCCGGAGAAAATCTGGTGGAATTCACGCCAACCCAGACTGGCGTGGTTCCCTACACCTGCTGGATGGGCATGATCCGCAGCAGCATCTATGTGGTGGATGATCTGAGCGATGCGGAACCTGTGGAGGAGGCCAGCCCGGCTCCGGCGTATGTGCCTGCCTGCTGCATGTAAATATGCGGCGGGGTGAGGGCACCCCGCCCTACGGTACAGAGCGAATCCGAGCAGTATTTTCAAAACCAGATGCAAGAAATCCAGTCCATTCTTGTCGTACTGGATTTCGGGTAAAAACAGGTATAACAATCGGAAAGAAACATAGAGTCCCTATCCCTCTGATCTATGGGGATAGGGACTCGTTCGCTTAAACCGCGCCAGCGATGCGCCAGCGGCGGCTCGCCGCGGCACCCCGCCCTACGGCACAGAACGAATCCGGGAAGTATTTTCAAAACCGGACGCAAGAAATCCAGTTCATTCTTGTCGGACTGGATTTCGGGTAAAAACAGGCATATCAATCAGAAAGAAACATAGAGTCCCTATCCCTCTGATCTATGGGGATAGGGACTCGTTTGCTTAAACCGCGCCAGCGATGAGCCAGCGGCGGCTCGCCGCGGCACCCCGCCCTATGGCACAGAGCGAATCCGAGCAGTATTTTCAAAACCAAACGCAAGAAATCCAGTTCATTCTTGTCGGACTGGATTTCGGGTAAAAACAGGCATATCAATCGGAAAGAAACATAGAGTCCCTATCCCTCTGATCTATGGGGATAGGGACTCGTTTGCTTAAACCGCGCCAGCGATGCGCCAGCGGCGGCTCGCCGCGGCACCCCGCCCTATGGCACAGAGCGAATCCGAGCAGTATTTTCAAAACCAGACGCAAGAAATCCAGTTCATTCTTGCCGGACTGGATTTCGGGTGAATACAGACATTGTTATCGGACAGAAACACAGAATCCCTGCCCCTTGAACCAGTGGGGGCAGGGATTCGTTCAATTAAACACGGCAGTATGTGCCAGCGGCGGCTCGCCGCTCAGACGGCCTGCCAGGGAAAGTGCACGGTGATCTCGGTACCCACGTTGGGTTCGCTCTCAAGATCGATGCTGCCGCCCAGCAGCTGCACGGCGTGCTTGACGATGGACAGGCCAAGGCCGGTGCCGCCGGTGGCCTTGGACCGGCTCTTGTCCACGCGGAAGAAGCGCTCGAAGATGCGGGGCTGATCCTCGTGGCTGATGCCGATGCCCGTGTCCCGCACAGTGAGCAGAGTCTCCGTGCCGGTCTCCCGGGCCTCCACAATCACGCTGCCGCCCTCGCGGTTGTACTTGATCGCGTTGTCGATCAGGTTGGAGAGAATCTCCTCGGCGATCTGCCGCGTGGCGAAGATGCGCGCGGCTTCGATCTCCAGCTTCAGCTCCACCTGCGCTGCCTCGGCCATGGGACGGAAGCGCTCCGCCACCTCCTCCGCCACGCTCTTCAGCTCGATGACCTCGCAGTGGCTTCGGGCGCTGCCGCCGTCCAGGCGGGAGATCAGCAGGATGTCCTCCACCAGATGGATCATGCGCTTGCCCTCGGCGTAGATGTACTCCACCAGCTCCGGCCAGTCGCGCTCCGGGGCCACGTGCTGCTTCATGATCTCCGCGTAGCCCACGATGGAGGTCAGCGGGGTCTTCAGCTCGTGGGCCACGTTGGCGGTGAACTCCCGGCGGTTCAGCTCCGCCATGCGCTGAATCAGCGGCTGGAGCTCAGGGTAGAGCTGGTTGCTCTCCGGGGCGGTCAGGTCCATGCTGTTGATGGGCTGCACGATCTTCCTGGTCAGGTGGTTCGCCAGCAGCACCGCGCCCAGCGACACCAGCAGCAGCGCCGCCAGCAGCCACCAGGTGAGGCCGAAGAACATGCCCCTCTCGCTTCCGTGGCCCTCGGACAGGCGCAGGTAGCTGCCGTCGGACAGTCGGACGGCGCAGTAATAGGTCAGCCTGCCCTGGGTGGGGGAGAAGCGCATGGAGGAGCCGACGCCCTGCTGCGCGGCGAGTTGAATCTCCGCGCGATCCAGGTGGTTCTCCATCTGTCCGGGATCGGAGCGGCTGTCCAGCAGCACGCTTCCGTCGGCGGCGATCAGCGTGATGCGCTCCTGAAAGCCGGAGTTGGCCAGCGCCTGAAGGTAGCCCAGGGGATCGGGATCGCGATCCATGGCCACGCCCAGCTGGCGCACGCTGCGCTCCAGCTCCTGACCGATCTGCCGGGAGAGAAAGTTCATCTGCACCAGCTGCACCACGAAGGTGAACACCAGCGCCGTGGCGATGACTGCGCCCAGCATGCTGTACAGGATGCGCTTCTTCATTTGGAGGCCTCCGAGGGACAGATGCGGTAGCCGCAGCCGTAGACGGTCTGGATCCGGCTGCCGCTGGAGCCCAGCTTGCTGCGCAGGGTCTGGATGTGGGCGTCCAGGGTGTGGCTCGCGCCCATGTAGTCCCGGCTCCACACCGCGTCGATCAGCGCCTCGCGCTCAATCAGCCGCCCGGGCTTCTGCATCAGCACCCGCAGCAGCTCGTACTCCTTCAGCGTCAGCGCGATCTCCCGCCCGGACACCTGCACGGTGTGCCGCCCGGTGTCCATGCGGATCTCGTCCAGCTCGATGATCTCTCGCTCCTCGCCGGGGCCGCAGCGCCGCAGCACCGCCTTCACCCGGGCGATCAGCTCCATGATGCCGAAGGGCTTGGCGATGTAGTCGTCCGCGCCCAGCTCCAGGCCCTGCACCACGTCGTCCTCGCCATCCTTGGCGGTGATGAGGATCACCGGCGTGCCCATGGTGTCGCGGCGGGTCTTGAGCTCCCGCAGGATCGACAGCCCGTTCTCACCCGGCAGCATCAGATCCAGCAGGATCAGATCCGCCTTCTCCTGCTGCATCTCCGCCCAGAAGGGGGCCGAGCGCTCGAAGCCCTTGGCGGGAAAGCCCGTCATGCTCAGGGTGTACACCACCAGGTTGCGGATGCTGGCGTCGTCCTCCACGTAGTAGATCATGCGTTTTCCTCCCCGATGCGGCGGATCAGTGCGCCCAGCATGGGCTCGAAGTCCACGCCGTACCAGCGGTGGTCGCCGCAGTTCATGGAATACTCGATGCAGTCCCGGGTGAAGTCCGCGGCGATGCGGGCGGCTTCGTGCACGCTGCGGCCCAGGGTCATCAGCCCCGCAAACACCGAGGCGAACAGGTCGCCGGAGCCGGGGCAGCTCAGCGCCAGACGGTCGTGGGGGTAGACAAACTCATCCGCGCCGGCGCAGATCAGGCCGGTCCGGTCGTCGGGAAAGCGGCAGCTGGTGATCAGCACGTTCTGAAGCCATTCGCCCAGCAGGCGGTGGGCCTCGGCGCGCACATGTTCGGCGCAGGCCGAACTGTCCTCCCAGGGCAAATCCAGCAGGAAGCAGGCCTCGGTCACGTTGGGCAGGATCACATCCGCGTGCTCGCACAGCTTACGCAGGCGAGCGACGTATGTCCCGTCGAAGCCTGTGTAGAGCGCGCCGTTGTCGCCGAAGGCGGGGTCGAGGATCACGTGCGCGCCCTCTGCGCGGAAGAGATTGATGAAGCGTTCCGCAAGTTCGATCAGTCGGATCGAGCCCAGATAGCCGATGTATATGGCGTCGAACTTCATTTTCAGCGCCCTCCAGTGGGCCATGATGCGCTCCAGCTCGCCGGAGAGATCCACGAAGGTGAAGCCCTCGAAGGCGGTGTGGGTGGAGAGCAGCGCGGTGGGCAGCGCGGCGACCTCCAGGCCCATGGCGGGCAGCACGGACATGGCCACGCCCAGCGAGCAGCGACCGATGCAGGAGAGATCCTGCAAAACGGCAATTCTTGGAATCATGAGTGGACTTCCCTTCCGTTTACATCAGCTTCTGACCGTTGATGCGCAGCACGAACTTCAGGCCAAGTTTCTCGGCGGCCTTGCGGCAGAGGATCATGCGGCCCAGAAAGATTTCAAAGTAATCCGTCACCGAGCAGATGGTGGTGTCGATGTGCAGGCGCAGGCTGATCTCGCCCTTCTCGGGACTGACGCTCACGCTGCTCTTCTTCACGGAAAAGTTCACGCGGTCGTGGATGTCGAAGGTGGACGCGTCCTTGTTGCGCACGCGGGTGCAGCGCACGTCGGTCTTGTCCGCCAGGATCAGCGCGGCGGCCACGGCGTTGACGGGGAAGGCCGTGCTCTCGTCATGGTTGCCGATGGCGGTGATGATGGTGGCGATTTCGTCGGGATCCGCGCCCATGTTGTCCAGCAGGCGGAAGGCCATGATCGCGCCGGACTGGGCGTGGTCGATGCGGTTGACCACGTTGCCGATGTCGTGGAGATAGCCCGCGATGCGCACCATCTCGATGTCCCGGGGATCGGCCCCCAGGGCCTCCAGGATGGCGGCGGCGGTCTCGGACACCTTCGTGACGTGGGCGAAGCTGTGCTCGGTGAAGCCCAGGGCGATCAGCGATTCGTCCGCCTTGCGGATGTAGGACTGTATGGCGGCGTTCTGACGCACTTTTTCATAGGTGATGAACATGCTTTCCTCCGGATGGATTGATCTCTTCTATATTTATCTCCAGAGAACCATTTTATCAGGCGCGCGTCAAGAACGCATGCGCACAATCTCAAAATGAGGTTATTTTTGCATTCAGTATAGCAGGGTCGGCTGGGAATTGCAAGCGGATGCATCCGGAATAGACAGACAGCCCGTCCGGGGCATTGCGCCGTCCGAACGGGCCGTTGAAGATGGATTTTCAGTTGCGCTCCGCGCTGCGGGTGGCGACGAGATCAGCGCCGGTATTGGCGATGTTCTCGCAGAGCACGTCGCCGATGTGCACGGGGGCCTGGGCGGAGATCAGGCGAATCGCGTCCATCACGTCGAAGATGCGATCCTTGGGCACGGGCGCGGCGGTCTTTACGGATACGCGGGCGAGCTTGCCGCCCACCACCGGCACGGATGCGGTGATCACGCGCACCGGGGCGATGCACTCCTGCCGGGCGTATTCGTCGCCGCGCTTGCAGGTATTGCCCGTTACGCTGAGGATGCTGCCGCTGTCCAGCTCCACGCGCAGATTGCAGCCCATGGGACAGCAGATGCAGGTCAGTTCCACTTGCTTCATGACTATGCCTCCTCCATCGCTACGCGAATTTCCGTCGCCGTCGGGGGAACCAGCTCCCGCTTCAGGGCGATTTCCTCCATCTGGCCGGGGGTCATGATGCGCCGCCGCAGGTGCGCGATGCGCTCGTTTCCGGCGTAGACGCTCAGATAGTGATTCCGCACCTCCCGGCGCACGCGGAAGCGCAGGTTCAGCGCCTCGGGCAGGGCTGCGGGATCGATGCGCTGGGGCACGATGCCGGTCACGCCGTCGCCGGAGCGCACCGGGATCTCATGGCGCTGCGCCCTCGCGCCGCGCAGATATTCCGCCGCCGCGCGTCCGGCGCACTCGGCCTCCTCAGAGACGTGGTCCACCAGATCGTGCACGTGCAGGACGTTTCCGCAGGCGAAGACGCCGGGAACGCCCGTCTCGAAGTTTTCGTTCACCGAGGGGCCGCTGGTGGCGGGATCGATGGGCACCCCGGCCAGCTCGCTCAGCTCGTTCTCCGGCAGCAGTCCCACCGACAACAGCAGCGTGTCGCAGGGAATCTCCTTCTCTGTGCCGGGAATCGGGCGGCGGTTCTCATCCACCTGCGCCAGGGTCACGCTCTCCACGCGGCGCTTGCCATGGATGTTTACCACCGTGTGGCTCAGCTTCAGCGGAATGCCGAAGTCGTCCAGGCACTGCACGATGTTGCGGCGCAGTCCGCTGGAGTAGGGCATCAGCTCAGCCACGGCCTTGACCTGCGCGCCCTCCAGCGTGAGCCGCCGCGCCATGATCAGGCCGATGTCGCCGGAGCCCAGGATCACCACCTCGCGGCCGGGCATGCGGCCCTCGATGTTGATCAGGCGCTGGGCCGTGCCCGCGGAGTAAACGCCCGCCGGGCGGTAGCCGGGGATGTTCAGCGCGCCACGGGGACGCTCCCGGCAGCCCATCGCCAGGATCACCGCGTCCGCCTGAAGCTGTTCAAGCCCGCTAATGCGCCCGGTGCAGGTCAGTATTCGGTCGGAACTCAGCTCCAGCACCATCGTGCCGGTGCGATAGGGGATGTGCAGCGCAGAAGCCTCGTCGATCCAGCGCTGGGCGTACTCCGGGCCGGTCAGCTCCTCCTTGAAGCGGTGCAGGCCGAAGCCGTTGTGGATGCACTGGTTCAGAATGCCGCCCAGGCAGTCCTCGCGCTCCAGAATCAGCACGTCCTCCACGCCCGCCTTCCGGGCCGCAGTTGCCGCGGCCAGACCCGCCGGGCCGCCGCCGATGACGATCAGTTCATGCCTCTCCATGTTCAGCGCTCCTTTCCATCCCCGACGGTCATGGCCGAGCCGGGGCCGCATTTGGTGATCTCGAAGTTCTCGCCCAGCTCCCGGCGCAGGATATCCATCACGCGGGCCGAGCAGAAGCCCGCCTGGCAGCGGCCCATGCCCGCGCGGGTGCGGCGCTTCACGCCGTCCAGCGAACGCGCGCCCAGCGGACGGCGGATGGCGTCCAGAATCTCGCCCTCGCTCACCTGCTCGCAGCGGCAGATGATGTTGCCGTAGGCCGGGTTCTCCCGGATCAGCGCCTGACGGGACGCGAAGTCCATCTCCCGGGGACGCACCACGCGGCGGGTGGCGACGAAGTCCGGCTTGATTTCTGCATTCAGATGGGTTGCGATCTCCCTGGAAAGATATGCCCCGATGGCGGGCGCTGCGGTGAGTCCGGGGGATTCGATACCTGCGGCCTCGAAGTAACCCGGGTGGGGCTGGCCGATGCAGAAGTCGTGCATGCTGCCGTCCAGATGGGCGCGCAGCCCCGCAAAGGAGGTGATGACCTGGCGAAGCGGCAGATTCGGCACGCTCAGCGAAGCAGTGGAGGCGGCCTTCGCGAGTCCCTCGGCGGTGGTGCAGGTCGCCTCGCGGTCGTCGATATCCTCGGCGGTTGGGCCGATCATCAGGTTGCCGTGCACCGTGGGCGTCACCAGCACGCCCTTGCCCAGCCTGCTGGGGCATTGGAAGATGGTTTTGTCCACCAGAGCGCCCGCCTTGCGGTCCAGAAGCATGTATTCGCCCCGGCGGGGAACGATGCGCAGCTTGTCCCCGCAGAGCTGGTTGTGGAGCACGTCGCTGTACAGGCCTGCGCAGTTGACGATGGCCCTCGCGTCGAAGGTGCCCCGATCGCTGTGAACGCGGTAGCCGCCGTCGATGGCCTCGATGCGCTCCACGCGGGTGTTCAGATGGAACGTCACGCCGTTTTCGCAGGCGTTCTCCGCCATCGCCTGGGTCAGCTCAAAGGGGCAGACGATGCCCGCCGTGGGCGCGTAGAGCGCTGCGGCGATGCCGTCCGCCAGCGCCGGTTCCATTTTGCGCGCCTCCTCGCCGCTGAGGATGCGCAGCCCGGGCACGTCGTTTTTTTCGCCCCTGGCCTTCAGTGCCTCCAGCTTCGGCAGATCCTCCTGCGAAAGCGCAACCACCAGCGAGCCGTTGCGCCGGAAGGGAACGTCCAGCTCCCGGGCAAGCTGCCCCATCCGCGCGCAGCCCTCCACGTTGAAGCGCGCCTTCAGCGTGCCCGGCTCCGCGTCGAAGCCCGCGTGAATGATGGCGCTGTTGGCCTTCGAGGTGCCCGCGCCCACGTCCTCCTCGCGCTCCAGCACGGCAACGTCCAGCGCATAGCGGCTCAGTTCCCGTGCAACGGCGCAGCCAACCACGCCCGCGCCCACGATCAATACGTCCAGCATGCTTTCTACCCCCACGATTCCGAAGCTGGGCGAAAATCCCCCCATGCTCCATTGTTAAGAAAATTATACCGGATTAACCTGCTCTTTTCTATCCAGAAAATAGAATTATTGTTATGTTCTCATACTTATATGGTGAAAAATACGCGGCTTGAACAGGGAAAAGGGGCGTTTGTTAAGAAGATCGATATATTCGGGAAAGAAATGACGCACGAAGCAATTTGTCGAAAAGGGAAGAAGAATGTGACATTCCTGTTCAAGACTGGCGCGGAGCTGCGGGATCATGTATAATAGAAACTAGACAGCTATACGCAGTACGAAAGAAGTGGGGAGAGGGCCTTGAACACGCGAGGGAGAGATGGTTTTGTGCGCCGGGCGCTGTGCGCGCTGCTGGCGCTGGTTCTGCTGCTTGCGTGCGCGGAGCTTGCGCCGGTTCGCGCGGAGTCCGGCGGTCCTGTGCGGGTGAAGCTCACGCGGCTGGGCTCGCCCTCGGAGCTGGTGTTCACGGCGGACTGCGACTATGTATGTTCCGGGGAATTCTCGCTGAACATCCCTGCGGGCAGCACGGTTGCGCTGCGCGCGGATGGCAGCTCGCTCACCCTTTCCTGCGATGGCGTGGAGCTGAACTGCGGCTCAAGTGCGCGGCTGCTGCGCTGCGGAAGCGGCGGCGTGCGCTTTCAGTCGCCGTCGATGGCGAACGTCTTCTGCGGCGATCTCTACCTCAGCGCCAGCGGCTCCGCGATCACGGCGGTGCTGCACCTGCCCATGGAGGACTACCTCTGCGGCGTGGTGGGCTATGAGATGTCCAATTCCTATCCGCTGGAGGCGCTGAAGGCCCAGGCGGTTGCGGCGCGCAACTATGCGTTGAAGAAGATGTCCACCCAGGCTTCCAGGAGCTACGACGTGGTGGACACCTCCGCCGATCAGGTGTTCAAGGGCTACAACGTCAGTCAGACCCGGGTGATTCAGGCGGTGCAGGAGACCGCAGGCCTTGCGCTCTACAGCGGGAGCACGCTCGCGAGCTGTTACTACACCGCCTCCAACGGCGGTCAGACTGAGGCCACGAAGAACGTCTGGGGCGGCAGTCTGAGCTACAGCGTGGTGAAGGACGATCCCTACGATCTGGGGAACGCCTCGGCGAAAAAGACCACGGCGCGCATTGCAAAGGACGCGGGCGACCTGCATCCCTCGCTGGAAAGTGCGCTGCTGGAGGGCGTGCAGGACGTACTGGCCGGGCAGAAGCTCAGCACCGCTGCGGCGGATGTGAAAATCCTCTCCGTTGAAAGAATCACTGCGAAGAATCCGAAGTACGCCGCGCCGAGCAGGCTGTACCGCACGCTGGGCTTCGAGCTACGGGTGCAATCGAAGCGGCTGTCCGACGGCGCGGCCGTGACCCTCGCGGCCACGGTGGACGTGCCCACCTACGGTGGCCTGGAGGACTGGTACGGCCTGTCCATCAACTCCTCATCCAACGAGACCGTGGAGGTGACGGACGAGGGCGACTGCTTCTGCGTCACCTTCCGTCGCTACGGCCACGGCATCGGCATGAGCCAGCGCGGCGCGCAGGCCATGGCCCGGGACTACGGCATGACCATGGAGGAGATTCTCGCGTTCTACTATCCTGGAACCGAGCTGCGGTCGGTTGCACTGGCGGGGGCCAGCTACGCGTCCCCGGCGGGCGGCGGAGAGGCCGTCGCTGCGGCTTATGCGTTGGGAAAACTGACGTTGTACGCGGATGCGTCGGGAGAATCCGTCTGCGCGAAGGTCGAGGATGGCCTTGCGCTGCGGGTGCTGGGTGCGCAGGGCGGTCGCGTGCTGGTGGAGGTTCGCGGCCTTCAGGCCTGGGCGCCGGTGGAGGGCCTGCGGGATTTTGAATGGATCGGCGAAGGATTTGCGTCCGCTTCCGGCGAGATGGTGCTCGGCGCGGATGCGAGTCTGCTGGAGCTTCCGCTGGAGGGCGCGCGAACGATCGAGACACTGCTGGCGGGGACGCGGGTTCGCCTGCTGGAGCGCTCGGAAAATTGGGCGCGCGTGGAGACGGAGGGCGGCATGCGGGGCTACCTGCCCGCAGCGCTGCTGTGCGAACCGGAACCGTCTGAAACGCCGGAACCGAGCGCAGAGATCAGCCCGGAACCGACGGAGACTTTGGAACCCACCGGAACGCCTGAACCCACCGAAACATCTGAACCCACCGGAACGCCGGAAGCGACTGTCACGGCGACGGTTGTGCCGACCGCATCTGCAACCCCCACGCCAACCGCATCTGCAACGCCAACCGCAACGGCGACCCCTGCGGCAAGCACAACGCCCGCTACATCTGCAACTCCGACCGCAATGGCGACCCTTGCGGCGACTGCAACGGCATCACCGGCTTCAAGCGCAACCCCTGCGCCGACAGTCAGGCCCACGCCCACGCTCAATCCCACGCGAACCCCTGCGCCGACGCTCCGGCCCGACCCCACTGCGGTGGATCGGCCGCTGCCGACGGGCTCCCCGTTGCCGACGCTGGAGCCTGCCCGCGCACCGGAGGGTGCGGAGGGCATGTTTGTGCCCGTCGGAACGCTCTACAACTACGTGCGCGTGAGCTCCGGGAGCGCGCTGACCCTGCGGTCGAAGCCGTCCACGGCGGCGGCGGTGGTGGGCACGCTGGCGCGGGGTGCGCGCGTGCGGGTGCTGGCCTTCGACGAGGCGTGGGCGCTGGTTGAGGCGACGGACGGCGCGCGGGGCTTCGCGGCGCTGCGCTATCTGAGCACCGCGGCGGTGCCCGAGGATCAGCCAACTGCGGAGGATGAGCTGCGCACGCCCGCGCCCACCGAGGCTCCCGAGGAAGAGGAGGATGTGCGGATCGTCGATCTGGACGTGGTGTTCTGCAACATCGGCGCCCGCACCACGGCCTCGGCTGTGCTGTACAAGAAGAATTCCACCTCCGGCAGCCGCGTGTGCACGATCCCCGCAGGCGTGAAGCTGACGGTGACCGCCTACGACAAGAGCTGGGCCTATGTGAAGTACGGCAGCAGGTGCGGCTTCGTTCAGCTCAAGTACCTGAAGAAGTGAGAACGGTTCCCGGGAAGGAGAAAGCTATGAAGCAAAGGTTGATTTGGCTGCTGGCGCTGCTGGCGGCGCTTGCGATGCCGTCGCTTGCCTGGGGTGAGGCGGCTGTGGATCCCGAGGTGGACATGCTGGAGGTGGATCACAAGCTCTACGAGCTGGGCTACCGCGACAGCGCCTGCAACGGTGAGCTGGACGATGTGACCATCAACGCCCTGCGCAACTTCCAGGCGGTCAACGGCCTGCCGGTGACGGGCGAGGCGGATTCGCAGACGGTTGCGCTGCTGCTCAGCGGTCAGGCGATCAGCGAACAGGCATATCTGACGGGCATTGCACAGGCAAGGTCGGAGCAGGCTTCGCTGGCGGAGGGTTCCCACGGCGCGAATGTGGAGAAGCTCCAGCGCGCCCTGAAGGAGCTGGGCTACTTCAAGGGCAACTGCGACGGGGCCTACGGCGAGGCCACGGCGGCGGCGGTGTACCGCTTCCAGCTGGCAAACGGCCTGATGGAGACGGGCGTGGCCGACGGCGCGGTGCTCCTTCGCCTGTACGAGGGCGAGAGCGTGGACTGGAACGGCTTTCTGCAAGGCAGCTGCGCCGCAGCCGGGGAATCGGGCGTGCATGTGCGCCGGATTCAGCAGTGGCTGAAGAACAAGGGCTACTTCCGGGGCGAGTGCACCGGGCGCTACGGCGAGGCGACGCAGCAGGCCGTGAAGCGCTTCCAGTCGGCAAGCGGACTGGAGAGCAGCGGCGACGCGGACTACGCCACCTGCGAGGCGCTCTTCACCGATGTTGCCGCGATGCGCAGCGAGGAGAGCGCGCTGCGCCGGGGCAGCGAGGGCGAGGCGGTCGCCGCGCTGTGCGCGCGCCTGACGGAGCTGGGCTATCTCGCCGGGGGGAGCTTCACCATGCGCACGGAGCTGGGCGTGATGCAGTTTCAGCTGGCGAGCGGGCTGTCCGTCAGCGGAATCGCCGACGCGGCCACCCTGGCGGCGCTCAACGGCGAGGGTGCGCGGCGCGCGGAGGATTATGACGCGCCGGAGCTGGGCGACTATGCCGGGGAGGGCCTTCAGCAGCAGCTGCTGCGCATGTCCGGCAACTGTCTGGGCCAGCAGGCGGGCTTCGCGGACAGCCTGGAGTTCGTGGAGTACCTCTGCCTGAAGTGCGGCATACCGCTGGTGAAGCAGTCGCAGCTCACGGCGGAGGCAGCGGCGCCGGAGGGTGAGATCCCCGGCGGACAGATCCTGTGCGTGCAGGCCGAGGGCCGGGAGATCTTCGGCGTGACCACCTCCGATCGCGCGCTGGTGTACTGCGGGGAGAATGGATACGTGGTGATGCGCTATCTGGATGTGATGCAGCCGGAGCAGATCTGGACGCTGACTCCTGGAACGGCGCAATGACGGAAGTGGAGCTGAAGCCGGGCGAACGCCTGGACGACTTGCAGGTCGCAGGCTTTCGCCTGATCCAGAGGCCGGGAACCTTCTGCCTGGGCACGGATTCGGTGCTGCTTGCCCACTTCTGCGCGCCGAAGCGGCGGGAACGCATCGCCGATCTGGGCTGCGGCAACGGCGCGATTTCGCTGCTGCTGGCGGCGCACCGCCCGGATTGCACCGTGGACGGCGTGGAGATTCAGGCGGAAATGGCGGACATGGCCCGGCGCAGCGTGGAACTCAACGGCGTGCAGGATCGGGTGCGCATCCTCTGCGCCGACCTGCGCGAGGCTCCGGCGCTGCTGGGGATCGGCGGCGATTCGCTGATCGTATGCAACCCACCCTACGAGGCTGCGGGCAGCGGCTTTCCCAGCGCAACGGCGCAGGAGCGCATCGCCCGTCAGACGGAGGATCTGACGCTTGCGGAGCTTTCGGAGTCCGCGAATCGCCTCTTGAAGTACGGCGGTCGCTTCTGCGCGGTGTTTCCGGCACGGCGTGCCTTCGAGCTGATGCGCGCGCTGCACGGTGCGGGGCTGGAGCCCAAGCGCATGCAGACGGTGCATGCCCAGGCGGACAAGCCGCCGCGCGTGGTGCTGATCGAGGCGGTGAAGGGCGCGGCCAGCGGGCTCAAGTGGCTGGAACCGCTGCTGCTCTACGATGCGGACGGCCACCCCAGCGCCCAGCTGCGCAGGATTTACGGTGAAAGCGCGGAGCGCTGAGCTTGCCAAGCACAGCCAAAAGCGCTATAATGGCGCGTGACGGATACACACGAAGGAATTGCGGGAGTACACGAAATGAAACGATCCATCCGCCGCATCGCGGCGCTGTTATGCCTGATCTGTCTGCTTCTCTCCGCGCAGCTTGCCGCGGCGGAGCAGATCCCATGGAATCTGACGCTGGTCAACAGCACCCATGCGGTGCCGGAGGACTGGGTGGTGCCGGAGTTCACCGAGCTGCGCAACGGACAGCGGGTGGACAGCCGCATCTATCCGGAGCTTCAGGCGATGTTTGACGCCGCCCGCGCGGCGGGGCGCACGCCGCTGGTCATCTCCTCCTACCGCACCTACGACGACCAGAAAAATATGCTGGTGAAGAAGTACCGCAGCTTCAAGGAGAAGGGCTACTCCCACGAGGACGCGCAGATTGAGGCGCTGAAGTGGGCGGCCTATCCGGGCTACAGCGAGCATCAGCTGGGCCTGGCCATCGACGTGGGTACCTCCAACAGCGAGAAGTGCAGCAAGGACCGGGTGTGGTCGTGGCTGAAGGAGCACTGCGCGGAGTACGGCTTCATCTGGCGCTACTCCGAGGAGAAGAGCGCCATCACCGGCATCGCCAACGAGCCCTGGCACTTCCGCTACGTGGGCGTGGAGGCGGCCACCTACATCATGGAGAACAACCTCTGTCTGGAGGAGTATATGCTTAAGTTCTACGGCCTGAGCTGAGGTCGGGACGATCGCCGTCGGAATGCAAGCACTCCGGCGGTTTTCTGCGTAAATGAAGAACGGAGGAGGCACGAAGCGTGCGGGCGCGGCGCAATATTTATCTCATGTATGCCATCGCCCTCTTGCAGGGCATGGTGTTTTACGGCCCCATCGCCACCCTCTACCGGGAGGCGGCGGGGGTCACGATCTTCCAGATCACCCTGATCGAGAGCATCTCCATGGCGCTGGGCCTGATGTTGGAGTTGCCCTGGGGCGCGGCGGCGGACCGCATCGGCTACCGCAGGACGATGATCTTCTGCTGCATGCTGTATCTCGCGTCAAAAGTCGTGTTCTGGCGCGCGGAGGGCTTCGGCATGTTCCTGATCGAGCGCGTTCTGCTTGCGGTGGTGTGCGCGGGGCTCTCCGGCGTGGAGGAGGCCGTGCTGTATCTGTCCGCGGATGAAGGACAGTCCCAGCGCTGCTTCGGCGTCTGGAACAGCCTGGGTCAGGCGGGACTGATGGCGGCGGCGGTGGTCTATGCGCTGTTTGTGGGCGATAATTACCGCCTTGCGGGCCTGCTGACCGTAGTAAGCTACGGCGCGGCAGCGGTGCTGTCGCTGGGCATCGCAGAGGTGCGCCCTGCGGAGAAGCGGACGGCGACCCATCCGGTGCGGGACTTCGGAAGCGCGCTGCGGGGACTTCTGCGCACACCGGGCCTGATGCTGCTGGTGCTGTCCATGGCGCTTCTGGCGGAGACGCACCAGACGATCACGGTGTTCCTCGCGCAGAAGCAGTACGAGGTCTGCGGCATGGCGGGCGCGGCCTTCGGCGGGGCGTATTTGCTGCTGACCCTCGTGGGTCTGGCGGGCGGGCTGTCCCAGAGATGCACGCGGCGGCTGGGCGAAGTGCGCTTCGCCGCGCTGTGCTGCCTGACGGCGGCGGTCTGCTGCGTCACGCTGGCGCTGACCCGGAGCCTGATCCTCTCGATCGCGGCGGTGGTTGTGCTGCGGCTGAGCTGGACGCTGGGCGCGCCGTTGTACGCGCGGCTGGAGAACGAGCGCGTCGCGGGGGAGAACCGCGCCACGGAGCTGAGCGTCAACGCCCTGCTGCGCGACGGCGTGGCGGTGCTGACCAACTCAGCCTGTGCGCCATGGCGCTGCTGGCGGTCTTCTTCCGCAGGACTGTCCACAGATGATGGGCGCGGCTTTGTCCGAAGCGCCTTGCATGGCGGAATGATATGAGATACAATGGATTCCGGAGGGATGGAAGTGGCGAATGACTTTCGATCCGCGCGCTTCTGGGCGGCGGAGCTGATCGAACGGGCGCTATACCCCGGCGCGGTGGCGGTGGACGCCACCCTGGGCAACGGCCACGACGCGCTGTGGCTGTGCGGCCTGGTGGGGGAGATGGGCAGGGTGTACGGCTTCGACGTGCAGCAGGAGGCGGTGGAGCGCAGCCGCGCGCGGCTTGTGGAGGCCGGCGTGGCGGAGCGCGCAACGCTCATCCTGGATGGCCACCAGAACATGAGAACCTACGTCCTGTCGGAGAGCGCCGACGCGGTGATGTTCAATCTGGGCTGGCTTCCGGGCGCGGCCCACGGCGTGACCACCCGGACGGAGACCACGCTTGAAGCGGTGACTGCGGCGCGGGATGTCTTAAAGGAGGACGGGGTGATGACCGTGTGCGTCTATCCCGGACACGACGAGGGCGCGCGGGAGCGCGACGCGCTGCTGAGCTGGGCGCGGGGTCTGGATGAGCGCAGCTATGACGTGATGCTGCGCGCCTACCTGAACCAGAGCGGCGATCCGCCGCTGATGATCGCCGTCAAAAAGAACAGAAAGAGGAAGAGAGCATGAAGCTGATCGATGCAAGCAAGCGCTACTACAAGGGCAACACCCACGCGCACACCACCCGCAGCGATGGAGTGAAGTCGCCCGAGGAGGTCATGCGCATGTTCAGGGATGCGGGCTACGATTTTCTGGTGCTCAGCGACCACTGGACGCCGGGCCCGACCCGGGAGTTCGAGGGCATGCTGGTGCTCACCGGCGCGGAGTACGACTTCAACTTCCCGGAGCAGGTGCTGCACATCGTGGGCGTGTTTCCGGACGAGGCCGCCGCACAGGGCTTCCACCACCGCATGGACTACCCGGAGGTGATCGATCACATCAACCGCAGGGGCGGCGCGGCCATCCTCTGTCATCCGGCCTGGTCGCTGAACACGCCGGAGATGATCAAAAGCGTGCAGGGCGTGTGCGCTGCGGAGGTCTACAACAGCATCTCCGGTTCGCCGTGGAATGCGCCCCGGGCGGATTCCAGCGTACTGCTGGACGTGGTGGCGGCGAACGGGCGCTGCATTCCCCATCTGGCGGCGGACGATTGCCACTTCTACACCGGCGAGCAGCTCATGTCCTACGTCATGCTGCAGGCGGATGCGCTGACCCCGGAGGGCGTGATCGCGGCGCTGAAGCGCGGCTCCTTCTACGCCAGCCAGGGACCGCAATTCATTGAGGCGGAGCTGACCGAGCGCGAGCTGATCGTGCGCACCTCGCCGGTCAATTGCTGCACCTTCATCTCGAATCTGGTGTATGTGGCGGGACGCTGCCGCACGGGCGAGGGCATGGTGGAGAACGTGTACAGGCTCCAGCCGGGCGAGAGATACATCCGCTGCGAGATTGAGGACAGTGAGGGCCGTCGCGCGTGGCTGTCGCCGGTGCGGCTGTAATCTGTTGAGTTCCTGTAAAAATGCAGGTTGGACGCTTGACAAATGCAGATTCGGTGATATGATACATACAAGGTTCGGACAACGAACCCCTTGCAATTGAGGCGCGGTTGTTCAAGAGTCGCGCGGCGGAGCTGTTCAAGCAGCTGGGAAGCCGCGTTAAAGGGGACACCGCCGAAACAAGGGCCCGCTTGAAGGGGCCTGCGTTGGGCGCATGGAGAAGATTCATGCGACTGTCACGGTTCCATCCCGGAATCGTGGAGCGCTATTGCCGGATAGACAGCATTTGTTGTTGTGTTTTCGAGCGGTCATGGCGCGCAGCTGTGGCCGCCTTTTTACTTCCGGCAATTTCCAGACCCGGTCGACCAAGGGAACGATATTTTAGGAGGAAGAAACCATGAGGAAACTGATCGCCGTCGTGATGGCACTTGTCCTGATGCTCACCAGCGCCGCCTTTGCGCAGACCCTGCGCGTGGGCATGGAGTGCAACTATGCGCCCTACAACTGGACCCAGACCGAACCCAGCGACACCGCGATTCCGCTGGCGGGCGGCGGCTATGCCGACGGCTACGACGTGCGCATCGCAAAGCGCGTGGCCGACTATCTGGGCATGGACATTGAGATCGTCAAGACCGAGTGGGACGGCCTGATCATGTCCGTGATGAGCGGCGCCATCGACTGCATCATCGCCGGCATGAGCCCCACCGAGGAGCGCATGCTGACCATCGACTTCACCGATCCCTACTATGAGAGCGACCTGGTGATCGTGGTGCGCAAGGACGGCGGCTATGCCGACGCCACCTCCCTGGAGGACTTCGCGGGCGCGACCATCGTGGGCCAGCTGAACACCTTCCACGACACCGTCATCGATCAGATCCCGGATGTGAAGCACGCCACCCCCATGGACACCTTCCCGACCATGATCGTCGCCGTGACCGCGGGCTCCGTGGACGGCTACATCTCCGAGCGTCCCGGCGCGGAGAGCGCCATCGCCACCAACCCCGAGCTGACCTACGTGGTCTTTGACGAGGGCAAGGGCTTCGTGACCGATCCCGCCGACACCAGCATCGCTGTTGGCGTTGCCAAGAACAGCGAGCTGACCGCGAAGATCAACGAGGCGCTGGCGACCATCTCCAAGGAGGAGCGCCTGGAGATCATGAACGACGCTCTGGCTGCGCAGCCGAGCGCGGAATAAAGCAGAACCACACGCATGCGGGGGCCGTCCTGTTCGACGGCCCGCGTTTGCGTCATCCGGCGCATGACGGCCGGACAACCCCTGCGACGCGGATCGTGAGGGGCACTTCAATCGTTGAGGAGGATTTCCATGCCAAGTACATTTTTCGGCTGGGTCGGCTTTCTGGCGAAGCAATACGGGCCTCTGTTCCTGCGCGGCACGGCCAACACGCTGCTGATCGCCGTCACGGGCACCATACTCGGCTTCCTGCTGGGCCTGCTGGTGGCCATCGCGCGCACGATTCAGCTGGGTCCGAAGGCATCCGCGTGGAAGCGCGTGCCGGTGAAGATCCTGCATGCCGTGTTGGGCGTGTACATTGAGGTGTTCCGCGGCACGCCGATGATCGTGCAGGCCATGGTCATCTACTACGGCGCGCTGCAGTACCTGGGCCTGGATATGCCCCGGCTGGTGGCTGCGATCTTCATCGTGTCCATCAACACCGGCGCGTACATGGCGGAGATCATCCGCGGCGGCATCATCTCCATCGACAAGGGCCAGACCGAGGCCGCTCACTCCATTGGCCTCACCCACTGGCAGACCATGGTGAGCGTGGTGCTTCCCCAGGCGATCCGCAACATCATGCCCTCCATCGGCAACGAGTTCGTGGTCAACATCAAGGACTCCTCCGTGCTGAACGTCATCTCCGTCACGGAGCTGTTCTTCCAGGCCAAGTCCGCCACGGGCGCGTACTTCCGCTACTTTGAAACCTACTTCATCATCGCGCTGATCTACCTGACCCTCACCTTCTCGATCACCCGCATCCTGCGCCTGATCGAAAAGAAGATGGACGGCCCGGAGAACTACGTGATCCACGGCTCCCAGTCCGACAGCCATGCCGCCATCGCGGTTCACGAGGAGGGTAACAATGGAACATGTGATTGAGGTCAGCCACCTGCGCAAATCCTTCGGCAGCCATGAGGTGCTCAAGGATGTGGACTTCGTCGCCAGCAAGGGCGAGGTCACCTGCATCATCGGCTCCTCCGGATCGGGCAAGTCCACGCTGCTGAGGTGCATCAACCTGCTGGAAACCCCCGACAGCGGCGTGATCCGCTTCCACGGCGAGGATATCCAGGACGGCAAGCTGTCCATGGCCCAGTACCACGCCCGGGTGGGCATGGTGTTTCAGCAGTTCAACCTGTTCAACAACATGACGGTGCTCAAGAACTGCATGGTGGGCCAGATGAAGGTGCTGGGACGCAGCGCCGCCGAGAGCGAGAAGAACGCCGTGCGCTTTCTGGAGAAGGTGGGCATGATTCAGTTCATCCACGCCAAGCCCCGCCAGCTCTCCGGCGGACAGAAGCAGCGCGTCGCCATCGCCCGCGCGCTGGCCATGGATCCTGAGGTGCTGCTCTTCGACGAACCCACCTCCGCCCTCGACCCCGAGATGGTGGGCGAGGTGCTCACCGTCATGCAGGACCTTGCCAAGAGCGGACTTACCATGCTGGTGGTCACCCACGAGATGGGCTTTGCCCGCAATGTGGCCCACAAGGTCGTGTTCATGGACGGCGGCGTGATCGCCGAGCAGGGCGCGCCCGAGCAGGTGCTGGACAATCCCCAGACACCCCGCCTGCGGGAGTTCCTGGGAAAGGTGCTCTGAGGCGCTTTCTGCGCAAACTTCACCCTGCGTTCAAACCCTGTTCACAGCTCTGGTGTATACTTGAGGATGTCGAGCGGCAGAAACATGCGTAAGTCCAGATGGGCTTGCGCATTTTTTGTTGCAGATGGTACTTCGCCAACATCATCAGAGCAGGAGGATTGGATATAAAGCTGAGAAGAAGGAGCTGTCTTGTGCTGGCGCTGGACTGCATGGACTGTGTGCTGGCGGAGGAAGCAGTGCTGGAGGAACCTGCGATGATGCATGGCGGTTTTGCTGGTCGCGCTGGGAATCTGGACTGGACAGAAAAGGTGAAATATGTTAATATATAAATATATCAAAATTATGGATGCATTCTGAAATTTTGAAGAACTTGGCGTGTGGGAAGAATGGTGCAGGAGAACAGGGGGTAATTCAATGAAACATTTTCGCAGAGTACTGGCGGTCATAATGGCCGTGACCATTCTCATGACGGGCATCTCCTTCAGCTTCGCGGAGGAGCCGGAAGTGTCGGGACCCGAATTGGAGCAGACTGCTGGAATGGAAACTCCGGAGGAGGAGCCGTCTGTCGGGCCTGATGTGGATGCGTCTACTGAGCCAGAAGATGCGGCAGATGCCGGCGCCGCGGCGGAGCCGGACGATGCGTCGGATACTGAAGCTGCGGCTGGTGCGACTGCGGAGCCGGATGAAGAACCTGTGGAGGCGGAACCTTCTGACGAAGAAGCCGCAGACGAAGAACCCGTGGATGAGATGGTTCCCGAAGGCTTCGATGTTTCCGCGCTCATGCAGGCGAGGGCAAATTCCTCTTGTCCGCACAAGAATTTGTACGTATATGAGGATACCACGAATGAGAAGGTCGAAAGCCTTGGCGAATACGAGCATCGGTATTCCTATCTCGTTCTTTCTCGGACGCTGGAGTGCAGTGATTGCGGCATGCGCATTCAGACAATCACGGTGAACAAGACAGAGTATGAAACAATACGCCATCATTGGAGCAACTGGAAGGATTATGGATCAAAAGCATACAATGAGTTTTATTGCACAGGCTGCGGCGCGTACAAGAAGGTAAAGCTGCCGTGCAATCACAATCATCTGGGCGAAGATGAGTGTGGCAATTACTATTGTATGGAGTGCGATGCGGTTCTCATCTTCTTCCCGCAGACCTGTTCGCATAAGAAATACACGATCTGGGAACACAACCGCACATACGCCGATGGCTACTATAGGTTTAGCCCGGAGCAGCATCTGAAGCACATGATTACGCCGAGGTATACGGACAGATACCGCTTTGCCATCTGCGATGACTGCGGCGAGTGGTTGGAGACCCTGAACGGAAAGGTTGTTTCTGTCGGCATAACGGACTATCCCTTCTGGGATTATTCGGAGAGCTCCGCACTTGAAAAGCACAGCTTTGTCAACCGCGTGTGCACGCAGTGCGGTCAGGAGGAGCAGAGCTGCAAGCATGGGGCGACACGATCCGTGGAAAATACGGATAAGATGACGACCGTCGTGTCCCGGGTGGATGGAAACAAGCATAAGCTTACCGAAACCAGGTATTACGACCTGTACTGCACGACCTGCGGCGCTTATGTCGGAGAAGGCGACAAGCTCACAACGAGCAGGGAAGAAGCGCATAAGTGGAATGAGAAATGCGTCTGTACGGTGTGTGGCTATGGCGAACCCTGTGCGCATGAATATGCAGCGGAGATACATTATACCGTGGGCCAGATCCATACGGATTACAAGTGGACAGGCAAGGGAAATACGCACGATGTAATCTCTTACCGGATTTTTGCAGAGTGCTACTATTGTCCGATGTGCAATAAGGTTTATATTCCTGCAAAGGGCGATACCGGAGCAGTGAACAAACAGGATTTTGTTTCGGCGGACTTTGCAATGCGCGAAACGGGCCGTTATACGGAAAACTGCTACATGACGAACGGCTGGACGCAGGATTACTATTCCTGCAACTATTGCGGACACAGGAAGGATAGTCCGGCCAAGCCCAAAGTAACTCTCACTGCGCCCGCGAACAACTCCACAGTGGATCCGGATCAGGCGCTGAAGGTAAAATGGAGCGGAACGCTCCTGGGTTATGAGGGAGATGACAATTATACAGATTACGAATATGTTTTCTGCCATGTGATTGTCACGGAGCAGGGCCTCTACTATGATCAGGGCGCGGTATTCCCGGTCTATAGCGGAAAAAAGGAGTGCACGATCCCTGCCGGCACCATGAAGGCGGGAAAGGTTTACAATATCTTTGTCACATTCGGAAACCAGTCGAGCTATTATGACATGATTGGCGCGAAAGCGACTGTGACGGCAAAACAGGTTGGAGATCCGAACACTCCCAAGGGAGTTGTGCTCGACAGGGAGGGCACCGTCACCCTGAACATGGGCAGCAAATTGACGCTGCATGCGACGATGCAGCCTGCGACGGCGACGCGGAAACTGAGCTGGACCTCCTCCAGCGCCAAGGTTGCCACGGTCGATCAGAACGGCGTGGTCACCCCCGTCAAGGAAGGCACCGTCACCATCACCGTCAAGACCCACAACGGCAAGAAGGATACCGTCAAGATCAAAGTGGTCGATCCCTACAAGCCCACCGGCGTGGTGCTGGAC